>NZ_JQKR01000013.1:0-207991 GCF_000746155.1 Prevotella sp. FD3004
TGCATGTGTTAAGCCTGTAGCTAGCGTTCATCCTGAGCCAGGATCAAACTCTTCATTGTATAAAATATCTTTGATATTTTCTACGAGTCTTCGTCGTCGCTCGGAAATTGAAAGCAAACTTTCATTTCTCTCGCTCCTAGAAGCCTTGTAAATATAATCATTATCTGTCTCAGAACGACTATCCAAATTCAAGAATTGAAACGGTTTGTTTCTTTCTACCCAAGAGCATCTCTGCTCTCGCTTCTTGTACTACTTCTGTCTATGTAAATCTTTCAAAGAACTCTTTCTTTTTGTGCCTCAGCCCTGTTTTTGAGCGAAAGCGAGTGCAAAGGTACAACAAATATCAATACCATCCAAATTTTTAAAAGAAAAAATTCCCAAAAACATTAAAGTTTTCGGGAATCATTACAAACAAAATCTACACCTTATATATTATATATAGGCTATTCGTAGATTTCATCAATATCATTACTTCCTACGACCTCGTCGACAAACGAACAAGGATCATAGCCTGCTGGCAAATCGAAGATGGCATTCTCATTATATCCGAGCTGAGCATCTTTATATACCTGCTGCATGTAGAGCGCATAAATAGGCAGAGCTCCAGAAGCCCCCTGACCCATGGCCATAGAGTCGAAATGAATATCACGATCGTCGCCTCCAACCCAGCATGCATTAACAAGCGTTGGGGTGATACCAACAAACCATGCATCACTATTATTATTTGTCGTACCTGTCTTACCGGCAATATCGCCTTTGAGATTATATTTGAAACGGAGACGAGAGGCCGTACCACCATCTACGACATTCTTCAGCATATAGATCATTTTATTAGCACTTTCTTCGCTGATAACTTCATTCATGCGCGGTTGGAACTGGGCTATCACATTACCTTCACTATCCTCAATCTTGGTCACAAACATACAGGCCGCACGGATGCCATGATTGACAAATGCCGTATAAGCACTGGCCATTTCACCTACACTGATATCACAAGGCCCCAAACAGAGCGCCATTGATGGGTGTATCTCAGGATTGCGAATTCCATATTCATGAAGCAAATCAACAAAGGCCTGTGGATTCAGTTTACTCATCAGGTAGGCTGATATCCAGTTGTTTGACTGCTGAAGTCCCCACTTCAAGGTAACCATCTCACCGTAACGGGCCCGACTGCTGTTTCGCGGTGTCCATGCCTGACCGGCTACGACATAGGTTTGCTGCACATTGGGAGCCAAGTCGCATGGTGAAAAACCATTCTCCATAGCCAGAGAATAAAGATAAGGCTTTATCGTTGAGCCCACTTGGCGACGACCATCCATCACCATATCATAGGAGAAATGCTCATAGTCCAATCCTCCTACATATGCCTTGACATGACCATTCTGCGGACAAACACTGATAAAGCCAGTACGAAGGAATGACTTATAATACTTAATTGAATCAATCGGCGTCATCACTGTATCCACATCACCATGATAGGTAAAGATGGTCATGCTTGTCGGCGTACGGAAAGCCTTCTTGATTTCCTCATCAGAAGCACCATCTTCATGCATCACCCTATATCGCTCGCTCTGACGAATAGAACGATTCAATATCTGAGTTATCTGACTAGCCGTCAGGTTATTAGAATAAGGAGCATTCGATTTCTTTGCATTTTCCTTGTTGAAGGCAGGCTGCAAGAACTTAACAACATGCTGATATGCTGCTTCCTCGGCATAGCGCTGCATACGGGAATCGATGGTAGTGTAAACCTTTAAACCATCGGTATAGATATTGTAATTATCGCCGTTGCGTTTCTTGTTCTTATTACACCAGCCATATAATGGATCAGTCTCCCAATTGATTGAGTCGTTGTAATACTTAACCATATTCCACGACGGATATAAAGAACGTTCGGGCTTCTTGGCCGTCATATAACGACGAAGATATTCGCGGAAATACACTGCAAGTCCTTCTCTATGATCAGCCACATGGAACTTCAATGTCAGGGGCTCCGCAGAATATTTTTCATACTCTTCCCGAGACAGATAACCGCCTTTCAGCATCTGCGCAAGAACGACATTACGACGGTCGCGGCTACGTTCCGGATACCTGACTGGGTTGAAATATGACGGATTTTTACACAATCCGACAAGCGTTGCCGACTCCGTCACCGTTAAATCCTTCGGTTCCTTACTGAAATAGACATTTGCAGCGGTTTTGATTCCCACAGCATTATGAAGGAAATCGAAATAATTCAGATACATCGTAATAATCTCATCCTTGGTGTAGTTACGCTCAAGTTTTACAGCTATTACCCACTCTATCGGCTTTTGCAGCAAGCGTTCAAGTGTAGAGTTCGCATGCGCAGAATATAACTGCTTAGCCAGTTGCTGCGTAATAGTCGAGCCACCGCCCGCACTCTTCTGGCCGAGAATGCCTCGTTTAATAACTGCACGTCCTAATGCATAGAAGTCGATTCCAGAGTGATCATAGAATCGGGCATCCTCCGTTGCAACCAGCGCATGGACAAGCGATGGAGAGATCTTGGTATAGTCGACCATCACACGATTCTCTCGATTAAAGTTCCATGTTCCCAACAGCCTTCCATCAGCAGAATATATCTGTGTTGCAAAGCGATTTATTGGGTTCTGCAAGTCTTCAATTGGCGGCATATATCCTATCCATCCTTTGTCAATGGCATAGAAAGCCGCTGCGGTTCCTAACACGGAAATGGTTAATAATGTCCACAGAAAATAGACAAATAGCTTTCTCATATCTATAAAATCGTCACTTTTTTAAGTATCTTGCTGCAAAATTACGATTTTCTTCTAAATTATCGCACGTAAATCAAAAATAATGTGTAATTTTGTGCCAACAAAATAAAAACAAGGGATGGAAAAGCATAATTTTGTAACCATAGCCGACCTCACTCGAGAGAAAATACTCTACATGATTGAGATGGCAGAGGAGTTTGAGAAGCACCCGAACAGGGAACTATTAAAAGGAAAAGTAGTAGCTACGCTTTTCTTTGAGCCATCAACTCGCACACGTCTTAGTTTTGAAACTGCCGCCAACAGGCTTGGTGCCCGCGTTATTGGATTTGCTGATCCCAAAATAACCAGCGGAACTAAAGGAGAAACACTGAAAGACACAATACTAATGGTTTCTAATTATGCTGATGTCATTGTGATGCGCCATTATATAGAAGGAGCAGCTGTATACGCTTCAGAAGTGGCTCCCGTTCCCATCATCAACGCTGGTGACGGAGCACACCAGCATCCATCACAGTGTATGCTTGACCTCTATTCCATCTATAAGACCCAAGGAACTCTGGAGAATCTTAATATATATATGGTGGGCGATTTGAAATATGGACGCACCGTTCATTCACTGCTTATGGCCATGAGGCATTTTAATCCGACCTTTCACTTTGTGGCGCCTAAGGAACTGGCTATGCCCAATGAATATAAGTTATACTGCAAAGAGCACGGCATCAAATATCAGGAGCACACGGCTTTCAATGAGAAGGTGATTGCCGACGCAGATATTCTCTATATGACTCGCGTACAGAAAGAACGTTTCTCAGATTTGATGGAATATGAGCGTGTAAAGAACGTATATGTGCTTACTAACGATATGTTGAAGAACGCAAAGCCTAATATGAAGATTCTGCATCCCCTGCCCCGTGTGAATGAAATTTCCTACGATGTGGATGAGAATCCTCATGCATATTATATTCAGCAAGCAGGCAACGGGCTCTTTGCCCGTGAGGCAATTTTCTGTGATGTCTTAGGTATATCACTCGACGAAGTACGTAACGATAAAACCATCATCCTATGAACAAGAAAGAAAGACTGGTAGCAGCCATTGAGCATGGCACCGTTATCGACCACATACCAGCTGACAAGACTTATCAGGTAGCCAGTCTGCTGGGGCTTTTCGACCTGAAAACTCCTGTCACCCTCGGATTTAACTATCCATCACAAAAGGTTGGCAGCAAAGGTATTATCAAAGTATCAGACAAGTTCTTCACCGATGATGAGATTTCACGTCTCTCAGTGGTGGCACCTAATGTTATTCTAAGCATTATTCGCGATTACGAGGTTGTAGAAAAGAAAGCTGTGGTAACCCCAGATGAGATTAAGGGGATTGTGAAGTGCAACAATCCTAAATGTATAACAAACAACGAACCCATGACCACTCACTTTCATGTGACTGATGGTATCCTGACATGCCATTACTGCGAGAAAGAGCAAGACATTAATAAGGTAGAGTTAGTATAATCCCAATAAACAAAACAATGAACAGAGACAACACTATTTTTGAGTTGATTGAGAAAGAGCATCAGCGCCAGTTGAAGGGCATCGAGCTGATTGCGAGTGAGAATTTCGTAAGCGACCAGGTCATGGAGGCCATGGGTTCTTACCTGACTAACAAGTACGCAGAGGGTTATCCTGGTCACCGTTACTATGGCGGCTGTCAGGTTGTGGACGAGGTTGAGCAACTTGCTATCGACCGCGTTTGTAAGCTTTTCGGTGCTGAGTATGCCAATGTACAGCCCCACTCTGGAGCTCAGGCTAATGCTGCAGTGCTGTTGGCCGTACTGAAGCCAGGTGATACTTTCATGGGTCTGAACCTCGACCATGGTGGTCACCTTTCACACGGTTCTCACGTTAACACATCAGGTCTGATCTACAACCCTATCGGCTATAATCTCAACAAGGAAACTGGCCGTGTAGACTATGACGAGATGGAGGCCCTTGCCCTCGAGCACAAGCCCAAGTTGATTATCGGCGGTGGTAGCGCTTACAGCCGTGAGTGGGATTACAAGCGTATGCGTGAGATTGCCGACAAGGTTGGCGCTCTGCTGATGATTGATATGGCTCACCCCGCAGGTCTGATCGCTGCAGGTCTGCTCGACAACCCTGTAAAGTATGCTCATATCGTTACCTCTACAACACACAAGACTCTGCGTGGTCCTCGTGGTGGTATCATCCTGATGGGTAAGGACTTCGAAAATCCTTGGGGACTGAAAACGCCAAAGGGTGTAGTGAAGATGATGAGCCAATTACTCAACTCTGCCGTTTTCCCTGGTCAGCAGGGTGGTCCTCTGGAGCATGTGATTGCTGCTAAGGCCGTTGCATTCGGTGAGGCTCTGCAGCCCGAGTTCAAGGAGTGGGCTAAACAGGTTCAGAAGAACGCTAAGGTTCTGGCAGATGAACTGATTAAGCGTGGCTTCGGTATCGTGAGCGGTGGTACAGACAACCACTCTATGCTGGTTGACCTCCGTTCTAAGTATCCCGAACTGACAGGTAAGGTAGCAGAGAATGCGCTCGTAGCTGCTGACATCACCGTCAACAAGAACATGGTTCCATTCGATAGCCGGAGTGCTTTCCAGACCTCAGGTATTCGTCTCGGTACCCCCGCAATCACTACTCGTGGTGCCAAGGAGGATCTGATGATTCAGATTGCTGCATGGATTGAGGAAGTTCTGAATGATCCTGAGAATGAGCAGGTAATTGCTTCTGTTCGTGCTCGCGTCAATGAGAAGATGAAGGAATATCCTCTCTTTGCTTATTAATTGAGACAACTTAAATAAAAAATAAAAGCCCCGCCGATTGGCGGGGCTTTTATTTTAACTTTTATCTTCTTCTGGACCTTGCAGCATTTCTTCTGGTTGCTGCTGGCTTTTCTTTCTTGGTAATAGTCACCTTATTATCCATTGAATATCTTAATGTATATTCTCCCATGGCATAAGTATACTTCCAATCGATATAGTAGTTCTTCTGCTTCTTCAACTGTACATCAGTAGAAGAAACGCTACTATTGGGACCAAGATACTTACCATCCCACTCAACTGTCATCTGAGCTACGCTGTCGTTATAGAAGGTGTACCCCTTCAGGACAATACCAGGTCCATCTGCATCCATTGAGATGGTACAACCGACGATATAAGTAGTATCCTTACCAGTAATAGCTTTACCAGTGTCCCACTTACAGGTCAGGAATTTCGTCAGATCCTTCGGTTTCTCAACAATGATCTTTACATAGTCGGTATGTTTGCCGTCCTTAGAAGTAACAGTAACATTCGCCTCACCTTCCGCAATAGCCTTAATTCTGCCTTGTGCATCGACTGTAACGACATCATTGTCGGACGACTTCCATGTAAGAACCAACTTATCCTTATTGAACAAATGTTCGTCGAGATCCAGACTGTCGCCAACGGTCACCGAGATTTCCTCTTCATTAATAAAGAGGTGTCTATACTGTGTAACCGTCAGATATTGCCTCAATTCATTATTACCAAACTTCTCGGCGCTTTCAAAGAGAACGTTACATTTTCTTTCTTCCTTCTTCTCATCAAACTTAAGAACCTTCAGTTTCTGAACGAACTGGTCTTCACCAAGATCCTCATAACCCGCCTTCTGAACCCAATCGTCCTCAGGATAAACATCAACGGTAATATTGGCATTCACTTGAATTTCAAATGTGCCACCATTCTCATCTATGGATATCGAATTGACATCTAATGAAAAAACAGGGTCAAATTTCTGCCTAATCTTAACGGGTACCGAAATATCATTATAGACAACGGAGATAATGGCATCACGCACATTACCACTATTATTCTTGGCAACATTCAGAGTCAGCGTACGATCCTCAAGTCCTCTTGTCTTTGAAACAACACTGATCCATGACGAGGCAACCGACGGGATTTCTACAGTATATCTTTCACCAATGTTAGTTTTAAGAGGAACCTCAATAGTTCCACCCTTCATTTCTGCTTCAAATGTATTCACTCCTTTTAGTTCAACCCAATCCATCTGAGCCTGACTTACAGTGAAGGTTCTTGTAGTCTTACCATCCTTAATATCCGACAATGTGATGGTGGCAGTACGATCATCGTATGTTTCATTGGCGTATACGCGAATGATAATCTTAGAATTCTTCACATCAATACTGGGATAACACCAATCTTGATCAGACTTTATATCATAGAATGTCAAATCTTCATTTCTTAATAGGATTTCCTCTGATCCGCTTTCGGATGTTGAGAATGATACATTTTTAAGCAACAGCTCTGGTAAACGACTTTCATAGTCTTCACTACAAGAAATAAAGCCAGTACCAACGACTGCAAACATTAGAAGTATCCCGAAAAGTTTTAATGTTTTCATATTCATAATTTTAATAGTGTTATATATTATCGCCTGCAAAGATACAAACTTTTTGGAGAATCTGCATCTTTATTCTAATAATTTAATCATTTTTTCAATGTAACCTGTAGCGGATGCTCTATAGAACGGAGGAACCAGCCGATTCTGGCGTTCCATTCTTCTGCCGTCCTTACATCGTATTTCGACCATGCAGAACCGAAATAATAGGTAAAATGCCCTCCTTGATAATTAGGGATAATGCCTAAGGCATGACCATCCTTTCTTTTTATCTCTACTTCTCCATGGGGGAATATGGCGGCTACATAAAGCGGGGCATGGTGTACATCTGGTTGATCAGTCGGATCGGTATAGGCCACATAGTTGCGCCCTAAAACGACAGATTCCTGATCTTCTTTCTGGACGACGACCCCAGAACACAAAGAAACAGGTTTAGAAAGGCCGTCATACCACACTTCCATTCTGTTAAAGTTCGACCCTTTATCAAGTCTGATGACGCGTGTCTCACGGATGGTATCACCACAAACCACACGTGGACTCTGATGCAGACACACTTCAAAGCGCAACGGCCCACGGGTGATGACCTCATAACTTTCAAAACAATATGGCATGACGATACTGTCACCCATCAGCAGGGCAGGCGCCCCACATCCCAAGGTAGCACCTACCTTATATGGGTCGAAGCCCTTTCCATGATCGTGGTGATAGGAATTAATACGATAAAGCGAGTCGCCGCGATGACGGTCTATCCGGCGTAAGGAGTCGACCTTGGGCATCATCACCACATCTTCTATATAATAACGGTCATTGAGCACAAGCTCGGGGGTGTTTTTTGTCCACACGTCGATGCCATAGCTCCGTTCACCCGTTCGTTCCAATGCCGGACCATACACACGATAGGCACCACGGTCGTTCTCCCAAGCAAAGTCGTCCTTTCGCTCTGGATGGAGCGCTCCGTCGCAAAAAATTGGGAAATCGTGCGTCGCTCCTTTCCTGATGGTATAGGTATTCTTACCACCTTTTCTGACATAGGCACCAATGAGCAATTTACCATTAGGTGTCAGCTGACTGGGCACATCAAGTCCAGCACGATCGAGCACACGAAGGCTATCACTGCTAGTTCCCAACCACAAACAAACAGAATCAAGCGGCAACTCGATGATCTCTTCACGATACTCATCAGTAGGGTTAGTCACCTCAACGCATATCTGAGCATCGGCATTTGCCGTCAAACAGGCCAGCAAGCAACAAAACAAGAACCTACAACATCTCATTTCAATTCTGCATTAAAATGGTTGATGGCCTGACGGAACAGGTGATTACGAGTATTGCCACCGAAAATGCTGTGATTGCGGTTGGTATAGACCAACTGGCGGAAATCCTTATCGGCCTGAACAAGTGCCTCTACATATTCTGCCGTATTCTGATAATGTACATTGTCGTCGGCTAGACCGTGACAGAGGAGCAGTGCACCATGCAATTGCGAAGCCCGGGCAATAGGATTCACTTCGTCGTAGCCTTTCTGGTTCTCCTTAGGAGTACGCATATATCGTTCTGTATAGATAGAGTCATAATAGCGCCAACAGGTTGGTGGTGCTATAGCCACACCGGCACGGAACACAGGACGCCCCTCAGACATTGACATCAATGTATTCCATCCACCATAGGACCAGCCCCAGATGCCGATACGATCTTTATCGACATAAGCCTGCTGCCCCAACCACAAAGCAGTCTCAACCTGATCGCGAGACTCCAGTTCGCCTAATCTCAGATAGGTACACTTCTCAAAATCAGCACCACGTCCACCAGTACCACGATTATCAACACAGACACAGATATACCCCTGCTGACACAAATACTGCTCTAGAATCGCGCCATTGCCATTCATACCGATTCCCCATTGGTTAAGCACCTGCTGATTACCGGGACCACCATACTGATACATGATGACCGGATACTTCTTTGAGACGTCGAAATCGGCAGGCTTTACCATCCAGCCATTAAGTTGAACACCCTCAGAAGTGGTAAACGTAAAGAGTTCTTTCTTTCCTAAATCATAAGCAGAAAGCGTCTCTACCAGTTCGTGATTGTCAATCATCGTCTGTAGAGTTTTACCATTGTTCTGACAGAGTGTATACTGAACAGGATGGTCAAGGTCGCTCCATATATTGATGAAGAACTTGAAATTCTTGCTAAAGATTGCATTGTTTACGCCAGATCGCTTTGATAGCACTTCTATTTTACCATTGGCATGAGCGACCATTACCTGCTGATCGGTAGGACCTTTCGGATTAGCGGCAAAATAGGTATCACCAGTCTGTTCGTCATAGCCATAAACACTCTTCACCACATACTTATCGGTTACAATCTGTCGCAATAACTGACCATTCAGGTTGTAAAGATACAAATGATTATAGCCATCACGCTCACTGGGCAACAGAATATGTTTGTCTGTCAACAATACGTCTTCCAGTGTTTCCTCCTTAATATATTTATCGACCTTATCTTCAATAGCCAACTGGCAAACGGTAGATAATGGATTAGCCATATATATACGAAGCACATCCTGATGACGATTCATTGTGAAGACGGCAACCTTCGACGGGTCACTCGTCGCCTTGATACGTGGGATATAGCCATCGACGTCCATCGGAACAGCTATTGTCCTCGTCTGGTGCGACTGAATGTCATAGCTATGCACACTGACTTTCGAGTTCACTTGTCCAGGAACAGGATATTTATATGTATAGTCTCCTGGATATTCAGCAAACTCAGAGCGCTCTGGCTTCATCCCCTTAAAAAGCTGCATGGAATATTGCTTCACTGCACTCTCGTCATAGCGTATCCAAACAATCTGTCGCGAATCGGCTGAGAATACCATTGACGAATTAGTAGAGAACTCCTCCTCATATACCCAATCAGGAATACCATTAATTATTTCATTGCGCTTGCCGTCTTTCGTCACTTGACTTTCTGCATTGTCATATAGTAACTTTACCAACCAGATATTATTATCCCTTATAAAAGCTATTAGATTTCCATCGGGCGAGAACATTGGTGTTTGCTGAGGGCCACCGTCTGAAAGCGGCTCCAACTTGTTGTTCCTTACATTATATATATAATAGGTAGCGGTATATGAGCGACGATAGATAGGCTTGGTCTGTGTTTGTATCAACATACGACTGCCATCAGGACTCAGAATATAACCCTCCACCTGTTCAATAGAAGCACCACGGGCTGTTGTCGCATCGAATAAAACACCAGTCTCCTTTCCAGTACGGAATGAATAGGTTACTATCCGTTTCCCATCATCACTAATCTGAGCATAGGTTTCCCCATCGGCCATCTGTCGAACTTCAGTCATCGTCTTCGAACGGAACTTGCCTGCCGTAATATCTTTCAAGTTAAAATTCTCCCCAGCAACAGATGGGACACCTATTGCCAAAAGACTCACTAACATAAAGTTTCCTAATACTGATTTTATCATTATCCTTTGTATTTAATTATTTCCGTTTCACGGTGCAAAGATAATGATTATTTTTCAAGAATCACTGAAAATCCTGATAATTGTTGTTTCTCAATAGCATATCCAAGCTAACGTTCTTGTTTTGCGACATATAGCGTTGAATCTTCTGTACATATCTGTTCTGAAATGCCCGCTTACCCATAGCTTTATTCACCACCCACTGAATCTTACCCATGTGGAGGTCACACTCCAGTTGGCTCATCTCTCTGTCTGTTGGCATCGGATATAAACTTAAGAGATAGAATCCCACACAATCAGGTACAATGTAGTGGCGGTTCATCATCGATAATTGTTCTTTCGAATACCCATATTCAGCTTTCAAATATAGAGGATTGTCTGAACCGAGATACTTATCAAGACAGATGCCTATCGTATTATTACCAACTATAATACTCTGGTCCAATGCGCCTATTTGGGCATACACTTCTGGAGCCTCCATTCCATGGATGTTCTCTTTCAGATATTTGAATGCCGAAGTCAAATCCCTATTAATATCATCCATACTAGCATATTGCTGTTCTGCCTCTGCTATCAGAAACTGTAGGACTGAGTCCTGATAGAATCGTAGGAATTTCGTGTTGATCTGCTGGTCATTCACCTTTCCTATATGGAGAACATCTTCTATCAGCGTGCGGGTTTGCATAGGATATACAGTATTCATCTGCTGTAATGCTGAAAAATCGCCTGTAGTCAAATACAGACTCTGCACACGGTCATAGCGGTCAACAGCAATCTCATAATCATCTTCTGACATGAACTGCCATTCACAACTGATACATCCCAGCATGACTATCAATAGAAAATAATATATCTTATGCACTAAACTAAATGTTATATATATGTTAAATAACGACGCAAAATTACTAAAAATTATTTTAAAATCCAAATTTTAACCTAAAAAAGATAAAAAATAGTATAATAAACTGCACACTTTTGTTTATTTGTGTAAAAAAAGAGCGTGGTTTGAATGATTTTAAGTACCTTTGTCCATCACTAAAACAAACATAACAAATGAAGAAAAGAACACTCTCGGCAACATTCCTTGCCCTTATAACAACCGTAGCTTCTGCTCAACAGGTACTAACCATTCATATCAGTAACCCGTCAAGAAACGACCGGATTGACGAACCTATTGTTATTCCTCTGAGCAAATATGGCGACATCAAGTCGGCTGTTGTTTCTGCCGGAAGTCAGGAAATACCCTGTCAACTCGACGATCTGAATCAGGACGATATTTTCGATGAGCTATGCTTTCTCGCCAACCTTAAAGGTAAAGAGCAGAAAAAATACTCTATAAAACTCTATGCCGAAGGTGAGCCACGTCAATATCCAGCCCGTGTCTACGCAGAGATGCTGCTCCGCAACGACAAAGTAAAGGAAAAAAACAAGCACAACAACTTCATTGAGTCCATTACGGCCCGAGGCGACTGTGCCAACTCTTACAACATACAACACCACCATGGTGTAGACTTTGAAAGTGAGCTCAACGGCATACGTATTTACTTCGACAGTCGCCAAACACTTGATCTCTATGGTAAATACCAGAAGCGGTTGGAACTAAAAGACACACAATTCTATACATCTAAAGGACAAAAGACAGAAGGATATGGCGACGACGTGCTTTGGGTAGGTAACACCTTTGGGCTGGGGGCCTTCCGTGGCTGGGACGGTCAGCAGCCAACTATGATCGATCCAGTCAGCAGTCGCACTCAGCGCATCATCTCTTATGGTCCACTGCGTACCATTGTCGAAGTTATTGACAAGAAATGGAAGCCTTACACTGATAAGCCAACCATCACAATGACTCTTCGCTACACCCAATATGCCGGTCATCGCGACACTGATGTCGATGTATTCTTCGACAAAGATGTTAAAGACTATCTCTTTTCAACGGGTATTATCAATGTGAAGGAATCTGCGGAATTCTCTGACCAAAAAGGACTCCGAGCTTGTTGGGGTACCGACTGGCCTTCAAGCGACCATGAAAACTTCAAGCCCGAGACCGTCGGACTAGGCATCTATATTCCTCAAGCATTCATCAAAAGCGAAGAGCCTGCCAATATAGATAATTATGCTTTTGTAGTTAATACGCCCAACAAACATCTCAACTACAAAATTATCTACTGTTCCGACAACGAAACCTTCGGCTACCACTCAGCGCAAGAATGGTTTGCCTTTCTCAAAGCTTGGAAAAAAGAGATATTGCAACCTGTTAAGGTAGACTACTAAACACCTTACGTCCTTTTACATAATACTGCCAGAGTAAAGAGAATGGTCTTTGCTCTGGTATTTCTTTTGCCACACGGCTATTCTGAATCGTCATACGATCAGACTCAAAGTTTTTCCGCCAGTGTTTGTATGCCCGTCGTGCCCGATACACCGCTTTAAAATCTCCCAAATTCCGCTTCAATATCAGCATCTCCCAAGCTGCCAGATAATCAAGCCACCAGCGCCATCGCATCACAGGTTTCAGTTCCTCATCTGGCAGACACTTGTAGAGCATCGTTAGATTATTGCGGAAATTCAGAAATGTCTTCATCGGGTTAGCCTTCGGTAAAGTGCCACCTCCTACATGGTAAACATAGCTCTCCGGCAAACAGACTATTCTGCGACCACGAATACGCAATCGCCAACAGAGATCAATCTCTTCATTATGAGCAAAAAAGCGGCCGTCAAGTCCACCAACTTCCCAATAATCCTTAGAACGAATCATCAGAGCAGCCCCCGTTGCCCAAAAAATGTCTGAGGCATAATTGTATTGTCCGTTATCCTCCTCTACCGTTTCAAAAATTCTACCACGGCAGAAAGGATAACCAAAGCGGTCGAGGTATCCCCCACTCGCTCCCGCATACTCAAAACTATCCCTGTCTGAAATAGAAAGTAACTTCGGCTGACATGCCGCAATATCCTGATGACTATCCAAATATTCCGTCATTGGCGTCAGCCAATGATGTGTCACCTCAATATCCGAATTCAGCAAAAGATAGTACTCAGCCTCTATCTGCTGAAGAGCCTTGTTATAGCCTTCTGCAAATCCCCAGTTCTTCTCCAACTGGATAAGTCGTGCTTCAGGAAAATGTGTTCTGAGCATATCCATCGAATGATCGGTCGAAGCATTGTCGGCCACATAGACAGCAGCCTCACCTTTTGAATATTGCAACACCGACGGCAGATACTTTCTGAGCATTGCCTCGCCATTCCAATTTAGAATCACAATTGCCACCTTCTCCATTTCACGCGTACCTTAATTATTTATATAATAGAGACTTTGAGTGACTGTTTGTCGGCAGTCAACTCACCCAACCTAACCTTAATCAGTTGATTGTCTAATGCCGGATCGGCCTCTTTAGGCGATAATTCAACTCGGATATAATTCCTTGTAAATCCATGCATTGCCCTACCTCTCGTTGCTTTCTCAAACAACACCTCTGCCTCCTGACCAATATATTTCTGATAGAAAGCAACGGTCTTTTCATCAGACATTTCCAGCAATCGTTTCGAGCGCAACTTCTTATCCCTCTCACTCACTACATAAGGAATGCTCAAGGCCGATGTCCCTGGGCGCTCTGAGTATGGAAACACGTGCAACTGCGTAACATCAAGTGCTTGCAAGAATTCATACGTTTCCTCAAAACACTCAGGCGTCTCGCCTCTACACCCCACCATTACGTCAACACCGATAAATGCGTCTGGCATGTGTGTTTTAATTAAGTGTATTTTGTCTGCAAACAGCTGTCGGTCATAATGACGATGCATCAGTTTCAATACAGTATCACTACCACTCTGCAGAGGTATATGAAAATGAGGCATAAAAGCCCTACTCTGAGCACAATACTCAATCAGCTCATCCGACAACAAATCTGGCTCGAGCGAACTGATACGATATCGCCGAATCTGCTCTACGTCATCGAGTGCCTTCACCAAATCGATGAAACTTTCACCCGTAGTCTTGCCGAAATCGCCAATATTTACTCCAGTCAATACAATTTCCTTACCGCCTTCAACTGCAGCCTGCTCTGCTTGACTCACCAACGAGGCAATTGTCGGATTTCTTGAGAATCCTCTGGCATAAGGTATGGTACAATATGTACAGAAATAGTCGCAGCCATCTTGAACCTTCAGGAAATATCGTGTACGGTTACCCCTCGAGCAACTCGGCGCAAAGGTCTTGATATTCTTTGTCTTCTGGGTAAACACATTCCGCTCACCTCCAGAACTCCAAGCATCGGATAAGAACTGAATCAGACTAGATTTCTCGTTAGACCCCAGCACAAGACTGACTCCATCAATCTTAGCAACCTCTTCAGCCTCCAACTGCGCATAACAACCTGTCACCACAACAAAAGCTCCAGGATTCTCCCTTACCATACGATGAATTTGCTGGCGGCATTTCTTGTCAGCAACCTCAGTCACGGAACAAGTATTGATCAGACAGATGTCTGCCCGTTCTCCCTTTCTGACTGTCCGTACCCCCAACTCTTGAAGCATCTTCCCAAAAGTAGATGTCTCTGAGAAATTCAATTTGCAGCCAAGTGTATAATAGGCAGCCGTCTTACCTTGAAAGGCCGATGTATCTATCATATATAAAATAGGTGTTTCTGTTTACGGCCACAAAGGTACATCTTTTTTCCCGATTATCATCAATTTTTAGTATTTTTCCGATAGGCAGGCATATAATGCAATTTTTAACATTTCATATCTTATTGATTTTCAGTGCATTGCTAAAAAGTTACAAAAAAGGTCGAAAAAAAAACGAAAAAAATGATACGTTGTATTAAAAATATGATTACCTTTGCATCGTTTTAATAAACAAATGATTGTTTTACAGATTTAAAAAGCTTAGAAAAAATGAAAAAATTGGTATTCATGTTCGTAGCAGTTGCTGCTATCTCTTTCGCTTCATGTGGTAACAAGGCTCAGGCTCCTGTACAGGACACTGACTCAATCGCTGAGGTAGTTGACACCGTAGCTGACAGCCTCGTTGCTGACACTGTTGCTGCTGATTCAGTTCAGTAATCTACGGACTATTGAGAGAAACAGGAGGCCGCAGGACGAGAGTCCTGTGGCCTCTTCTTTTTTTATTAACCTCATCTTATGCATGTAACTCTCTTTTTTCGAATCCAGCTTTACATTTATTCAAATAAAAACAGATGTCCCGAGAGCTTGTGACCCTCGGGACGCTGCGTCATAATAAATAATGATGCCTTACAGCAATTATTAATTATTAATTAATTGATGATTTTAATACTCTTTGAGTTATGCTTCTGCAGGAGCCTCCTCTTCAGCAATTTCAGCTTCCGGAGCCTCAACTTCTGCCTCTTCAGCAGCAACCTCAGCAGCAGCCTTCTTTGCATCGGCAGCAGCCTTGATAGCAGCCTCAGCCTCGGCAGCAGCCTGAAGCTCAGCAGCGTTCTCAGCAACAACCTTAACAGGAAGTTCAACAGTTACCTCCTTATGGAAGTGAACGAGAGCCACGTAGTCACCAATCTTCTTGGCATCCTTCATGGTGATAATCTTACGATCAACTTCCTTACCAAGCTTAGCGAGCTCATCGGCTACCTGAGCAGCACCTACAGAACCATAGAGCTGACCTGTAGCACTCACCTTTGCAGCAATCTCAAGAGCTACACCAGCAAGCTGAGCAGCCTTCTCCTCTGCAGCAGCTTTCTGGGCAGCCAACTTGTGAGCCTGCTGCTTCAGATTCTCTGCGAGAATCTTCTTGGCTGAAGGAGATGCAATCACGCCCTTTCCTTGAGGAATGAGGTAGTTACGGCCATAGCCAGACTTAACATTTACGATATCGTTCTTAAATCCCAGACCGATAATATCTTCTTTCAGTATAATTTCCATAATCTTGCGTCCTCCTCTTTAATTACTTCATCAAATCGGTTACGTAAGGCAGCAGTGCGATCTGGCGGGCACGCTTAACGGCCTGAGCCACACGACGCTGATACTTCAGAGATGTTCCAGTGATGCGGCGGGGAAGAATCTTACCCTGCTCGTTGAGGAACTTCTTGAGGAACTCGGGATCCTTGTAGTCGATGTACTTGATACCGCTCTTCTTGAAACGGCAATACTTCTTCTTCTTTGTATCGATAGAAGGAGCAGTCAAATAACGGATTTCACTCTGTTCTGCCATAGTTTAAGCCTCCTCTTTTTTACCAAGCTTTGCACGACGCTTCTCGGCGTACTCAACTGCATACTTGTCAAGTTTAACAGTCTGGAAACGGATTACCTTCTCGTCACGACGGAAAGCAGTCTCCAATGTCTTAATCACTTCTGGCTCTGCTTTGAATTCTACCAGGCAGTAGAAACCTGTAGACTTCTTCTGAATAGCATAAGCCATCTTCTTCAATCCCCAGGCCTCTTCACTGATGATCTCTGCACCCTTATCGGTCAGGACCTTCTTGAATTTTGCGGCCGTTTCCTTCATCTGTTCATCAGACAAAACGGGAGTTAAAATGAAAACGGTTTCGTATTGATTCATACTACTTAATAAAATAAAAATTAATAATGTTATGCTTAAAGCGGGTGCAAAGGTACAATAATTAATTGAGATTCAGCAATTGACAAATGACAATTAGCCCAATACTTAACTAATTTTAATACTTTTCGTTCTTTTTCTGCATTCGGATGTGAAGATATGCACCGATTACAACCATCAAGTAACCACTGAGTAGTACCAGATTGCTAGATGTCCACCCAGCCAGATAGCTGACTATCAAAAGGATGGCGCCGGCCAATACCAGCGCCATTCCTATAGGCTTACTCCTCTTCGGGAGTGATGAGTTTGTATCCCTTACCATGGATATTAATGATTTCAATCTGACCATCTTCTTTCAAGTGCTTACGCAGCTTGGTGATGTAGACATCCATTGAACGGGCATTGAAATAGTTGTCGTCGATCCAGATGGTCTTCAGGGCAAAGTCACGCTGCAGAATCTCGTTAGCATGCGAGCAGAGCAGTGCAAGCAATTCATTCTCTTTAGTAGTGAGTTTGGTCTGCTTCTCACCGATCATCAGCAACTGTTTCTGTGTATCAAAGGTGAACTTACCGATGTGATAAACAGTAGATTCCTTACTCTTCTTGCCCTTTGTACGGCGCAGAATGGCCTCAATACGAAATACAAGCTCTTCCATAGAGAAAGGCTTAGTGATATAGTCGTCGGCACCGAGTTTGAAGCCTTCGAGAATGTCTTCCTTCAGAGTCTTAGCTGTCAGGAAGATAATGGGCACGTCGGCATTGGCCGCACGAATCTCCTGAGCCAATGTAAAGCCGTCTTTCTTAGGCATCATCACGTCGAGCACACAGATGTCAAACTTGGTCTTAAGGAAAGCTTTGAAGCCTGCCTCACCATCAGCGCAGAGTTCTGCTACATAACCTTTGGCCTGCAAATACTCACGGAGCAGCATTCCGAGGTTCTCATCGTCCTCGCAAAGCAAGATTTTCAATTTGTCTTCCATAAACGTTTCTTTTATTTAAATGTTAATACTATGAATTGTCTTCCTGTAAGATGGGCAATGAAATGGTGAAGGTTGTACCCTTTCCCAGGTCACTCTCACACTTGATTTCGCCCTCATGAAGATTGATGATCTTCTTAACATAGGCCAGTCCTAGGCCGAACCCTTTCACATCATGAACATTACCCGTATGAACACGATAGAACTTGTCGAATATCTTCTTCACGTTCTCTTTCTTGATACCTAGTCCGGTATCACGGATTGAGAAGCAAAGCAGATCTTTCTCATTCCACGTGCGGATATAGATATCGAGCGGCTGTTCGGGCTTACGATACTTCACCGCATTGTCCAACAGATTAGTAATGGCATTCTGGAAATGCACCTCGTCAACATAGATAGCCGAGTCGACAGCCTCGATTTCCGTATAGATATGTCCACCGGTATGCTCGACACGCAATGTGAACGAAGCAGCAATCGACTCCAACAACTCATTAAGATCAAGTTCTTTTTTCTTAAACGAAGCAGTCTTTCTGTCGAACATCGACATCTGAAGTACTTTCTCAACCAAAAAGCGCAAACGTTTTGACTCATCATTGATAACACCGCCCAGATGTGTCAGCATTGCCGGACTCTTGCTGACGCTCTCATCGTTGAGCATCTGCGCAGCCAGTGAAATACTGGATATCGGGGTTTTCAACTCGTGGGTCATATTATTGATAAAGTCATTTTTAATCTCAGAATAACGCTTCTGGCGGAAGATGACCACAATGGTGAAGATAAACGTAATCAGCAGCACCACAGTGAAAATCATGGCTGGAATCATAAAGCGTATGCTGGAGAAAATATAAGAGCTCATGTCAGGAAAGTGAATCTTCACGACACCCATCTTCGACGAGGGGTCATTACGGAAGAGTGTCTGCTTATAAGCATGCTCCTCGCCTTCCTCTGTATAGTCTGGACAGCGGTATACCTCACGCCCGTCGGCCGTTTCAACACGGAAATGATAGGGAATGTTGATACCGTTATTCATCAACTCAGCCCGAATATCCTGATCGAGCATCTTGAAGTTGATACGTTCTTTCAGAGGTCTGTCAGAGGCTGTATAAAGGATGTTATACACTACCTCGTCGAGCAGAGCCTTCTGATAGACATAACGGTTGCGGACAATCTCCTGAAGTGACTTAGACGCCTCAGATATCGAATTCTTGTCGGTGCGTAGGATCATGGCCTTAGGCACATTAGCCGGCTTGATGGCAAACGTCTTCAGTTCGAAAGAAGAATACACAGTACCATCGTCGGCTGCTACAGCAAACTGATGAGAGTGTTTGATAGTACCATCGAGTCCGTCGACCATCACAGAGTCCTGCTTATAGGCTTTCCTCTCGGTATCCTTCACATCTTTCTCCAAATAACGCAGTGTCTCGTTCATCTCGAGGTTACGCGACGCCTGATAGAGACTACGGGTCACAGACTCGTCGAACTGTTCCTTCTTCATCTTCGCCATCTCTTCTATATATGAGAGCTGGAGAAAGAGAAGACCCACAAACGAGAGTCCCATGACTATAGCTATAATCCAAATCGTACTTTTCTTCATATCGTGGGCAAAGATACGCTAATTCTTAAATACGGAAGATTAATATGTTAATTATTTGAGGTAAATTTCACAATATTAACAAAAAGCAATAATTATAATTACATATACACAACTAACAACTCATTGTTGTATCATAAAAAGAACCCCCGCTACAGGACATAGCAGGGATTCCCAAGGATTATAGTCGAAAAACTTTAGTATTTTTAATCTTCCTCCTTCATTTCGGCCTCATGTTCCTTAATCAGAGTCTGCTGAATATCATTCGGAACAAGCTCGTAACTAGCAAACTTGGTGGTGAACGAAGCACGACCGCCAGTCAGAGAACTCAGAGCGATAGAGTAGCTTGAGAGTTCCTTGAGAGGAATCTTGGCCGAGAGTTTCTGATAACCAGCCTCAGAGTCCATACCCATGATGATAGCACGACGGCCCTGAAGGTCAGACATCACATCACCCATGTAGTCGCCGGGAACAAGCACTTCAAGGTCGTAGATAGGCTCAAGAACCTTAGGACCTGCCTCCTTGAAAGCCGCAGAGAAGGCGTTACGAGCAGCCAGCATGAATGAGAGTTCGTTAGAGTCAACGGGGTGCATCTTACCATCGTAGACAATCACACGGACGTCGCGGGCATAAGAGCCTGTCAGCGGGCCCTGTTCCATACGTTCCATAATACCCTTCAGGATGGCAGGCATAAAGCGGAGGTCAATGGCGCCACCAACAACAGAGTTGATGAATACGAGTTTACCACCCCACTCCAGATCAATCTCTTCCTTGCCCTTGATATTCATCTTGAACTCCTGACCGTTAATCTTGAACGATGTAGGATCGGGCATGCCTTCTGTATAAGGCTCCACAATCAGGTGAACCTCACCAAACTGGCCTGCGCCACCCGACTGTTTCTTGTGGCGATAGTCGGCACGTGCCATCTTTGTAATGGTCTCACGATATGGAATCTTCGGCTCGATATATTCAATCTGAATCTTCTCGTTATTCTCCATACGCCACTTCAAGGTGCGCAGGTGGAACTCACCCTGTCCATGAACGATGATCTGGCGGAGTTCCTTCGACTGTTCAACAACCCATGTGGGATCCTCCTGACGCATCTTCTGAAGGGCTGTCATCATCTTCTCTGTCTCAGCCTCGTTAACGGCCTTGATGGCACGAGAGAACTTTGAATTAGGATATTTAATGAAATCGAACTTGTTTTCTACATCCTTTGCGTTCAGAGTATTACCAGTCTTCACATCTTTCAGCTTCACGGTACAACCAATATCACCAGCAACCAACTGGTCTACCTGGATACGGTTGGCACCCGCACAGGCATAGATGGTACCGATACGCTCCTTTGAGCCGCGATCGGCATTGGTCAGATCGTCACCGCTCTTCACAACACCACTCATCACCTTGAAATATTGGACCTCACCGATATGTGGTTCAACACCAGTCTTGAAGAAATAGAGCGAAGCAGGTGCCGAGGCGTCAGCAGGCACATCCTTGCCGGCGGCATTCTTGATGACAGGCATCTCACTAACGAAAGGAACGACATTACCCAGGAACTCCATCAAACGGCGAACACCCATATCACGACCTGCACAAACACAGAACACGGGGAAGATGCTGCGCGTTACAAGCCCCTTACGGATACCTTCACGCATCTCGTCTTCAGTCAGATCCTCGCTCTCAAAGAATTTCTCCATCAGTGTATCGTCGCCAGCGGCGGCAGCCTCTACAAGAGCAGCCTTCATTTCTTTTGCCTTCTCAAGCTGATCGGCTGGAACATCCTCAATAATGGGAGCACCACCCTCAGGCTTCCAAGAGTACTTCTTCATCAACAGCACGTCGATGACGCTATTAAAGCCTGCACCTGTAGCAATAGGATACTGAACGGGAACGCAGTTTGGACCATATACCTCCTTCAACTGATTCAGAATCTGATCGAAATCACAATTATCACGATCAAGCTGGTTAACCAGGAAGATGACGGGCTTCTTCAGTTTTTCTGTATTGCGGAATGCATTCATCGTACCAACCTCAGGGCCATACTGACCATTGACGAGGATGACGGCCTGATCGGTCACGTTCATGGCGGTGATAGAACCTCCTACGAAGTCATCAGAACCCGGACAGTCGATGATGTTGAGTTTCTTGTTGTTCCACTCTACATGAAAAACAGTAGAGAACACCGAGTAGCCATATTCCTGTTCTACGGGGAAATAATCGCTCATGGTGTTCTTACTCTCTACAGCTCCGCGGCGCTTGATGATGCCAGCTTCGTAGACCATTGACTCGGCAAGAGTAGTCTTGCCGCTACCCGCACTGCCAATGAGTGCAATGTTTTTGATTTCGTTTGTCTGATAAACTTTCATATCATTTTAGTTTTAGGTGAATATTTTAATGTTCTAAGCGGCGACTAAGGTAACCATTTTCTTAGAAATAGCCAAAAGAATCTTATAAATATTAAACTAAATTAGTATTTTATTTGTAACTTTGTCCCCCGTATGGCAGGTTTATACATTCACATTCCCTTCTGTAGAAGCCGCTGCATCTATTGCGGCTTCTATTCTACGACAGGTCTGGCGCTCCGTCAGCGCTATGTCGACGCCGTATGCCGCGAGATGAAACTCAGAAGTGAGTGGAGAGCAGCAAAAGGTGAGAGATTACAGATAGAAACAGTATATCTCGGTGGAGGAACGCCAAGTCAATTAACGACAGACCAGTTACGCCAGCTCTTTATATATATAAATAAGGTATATCCTCTCACCTCTCAGGAGATTACCATCGAAGTCAATCCCGACGACATGACAGCCGAATATGCCACTACGTTACAACAACTTGGCATTAATCGCGTCAGCATGGGTGCGCAGACCTTCGATGAAGACCGGCTGCACTTTCTAAACCGCCGACACACGGCTGCTCAAGTATCCGAGGCCGTAAGTTTGCTCCGTCAGGCCGGCATCCGCAACATCAGCATCGACCTGATGTATGGTTTCCCCGGCGAGACTCTCAGTGACTGGGATGCCGACATCACCAGAGCCCTCGCCCTCGATGTGGAGCATATCTCCTGCTACTGCCTCATGTATGAAGAAGGCACCCCACTCTATCGATTACTCCAGCAAGGCAAGGTGGCAGAAACCGACGAAGAACAAGAACGGCTGATGTACTATCATCTCATAGAGCGACTGGAAGCGGCGGGCTACGAACACTACGAGATTTCAAACTTCGCCCGTCCTGGCTTCCGAAGCCGCCATAATTCATCATACTGGGACCTGACACCCTACATTGGGCTCGGCGCGGCCGCCCATTCCTTCGACGGGAACAGCCGCCGCCGTTGGAACGTCAGCGACATCAGTCTGTATATCGAGGGCATCGAGGGCGGACAGCCCTGCTTCGAGCAGGAGCTGCTCGATGATGACACCCGCTATAACGACACGATGACCGTTGCCCTGCGAACCCGTAACGGTCTTGACCTCAACACCCTATCGGAGCACAATCGCAACTATTGCCTCAGTGAAGCACGCCATTACATCAGCGACGGGCTACTGAACCTTCAGAACAATCATCTGTCACTTACGAAACCTGGTCTTTTCGTTAGCGATATGATTATCAGCGACCTCATGCTTATCTGACGGAACTTATCCTATCTGCTGTCATCATTATCGCTTTCTGATGTCAGAGACTATCTGCGATTTTGCAATTTAGATTAAATTGGCGAGCAATTTAGACTAAATTGCTTTGCAAAATAGACTAAATTGCAATGGTCCAGATAGTCTCTGTCAATATCAAAGCCTTTCTATGTCACTCTTTCAAGTTATCTCTGACAAGAAAGAGCTATCTGTTAAAGAAACGAGGAAAGAATTTGAAGCAAAAATAGTAATAGGCAACGAGCAGAGGGTAGCCTATATAATATAATGTAGTGACACTGAACACTACATAGTCAACGGCACAGACAGCAGCTAGGCCCCCCAAGTAGAGTATGGCCTCACCCATCGGCAGATGCCTGGTTACATCGTCGACCGTGGCAATGGCTACTATGATAATAGCCCATACAGAAGAGACGAACAGTCCCAGATGTAACGGCAGGGCAAAGGGATTGAGCGACGGATGATAGTAGAAATGACGCCACGACTCAGGGCCGAATACCTGAATACTACTATAGATGACAGCAGAAGTAGCCACGAGCAGACACAACGCCGTAGGATAGAATGAGGGAATATCATTGAAATGAACGATTTTGGCGCCAAGCCTCATCAGTCGACGCACGCCATAGGCCGCCAGCACAATGACACAGAAGGCCAGGAATATAAGTAAGTGAGTGTCGGAAAAAAGGTCGATGAACTGACTGATGGGGTCGTCGGGCGACACCTTCGCCAACAGTTCCTTCTCGTGTATCCATCCAAAGGTCAACTGGTCACGGGCCACCTTCACCCATACGGAGTCTATACTATCCGATGGTACCGTCATGATGTCGGCCACTACAATCCGTTCGCTCTTACGCAGGGTGATAGAATCCTTTTGGTGCTCCTGCCCTATGGCCTCAATCTCAATGGATACCACCTCAGGCACAGCCATTGCTTCAGGCTGCTGCGCCACAACCACCAAAGAGTCACCCGTCACAACGAAGTTATAGTTCTGCGTATAGTGATGGGTCGTATAGAAAGAGATGGAGTCGAGCTGCTGCTTGGTGAGATCCCAGGCATCTGGCGTTATCGGGCCTTGATTGTAACACGCTACACTAAATGACAAATGATATATGATAAATGATAAACCTATCATCCATCTTCTCATCCTATGACACAACCCGTGCCCGCATCTTCTTTCATTCATCATTATTTTATTTTTCATTTAGGACGCAGGATGCATAAACATTCATCTGACAGTTGGCACAATCAAACTCAAGACGGAAACGGCGGCCATCGCCTAAGACAAGAGACAAGGGCTCACGCCAGTCGGGACGCTTTCCACCACGACGTACACAATAGCCAAGACTATAACGGATGCAATGACGACACTGCATCAGAGGACCGTCGCCACCCTTCAGCTCAAATGCCGTTAGTTCTTTGGCACCATAAAAACTGCGGGCCTCGTCGTTCGATATGTTATAGAGATAGGGATAATCATAGCGGGGAGGACGGGGAACAGCTGAAGATGCTCGCGATTCTGAAGAACCAATGGTGTTTGAGAACTCACCAAGCGCATCGACTATCTGACGACGAAGATCAGAGAGCTGACTATTGGGAATAAAATAACCGAAGTCTGCAGGAATATCTATATCCACACATTCATAAATCGTATCACCGAGTTTAGACAACTGGCGGATGATATTCTCATGAGGCGATTTCTGAGCCAGCTGATGCTCAGAAGGGAAAACCACACGACATGAATATCCATCAACAGATGCCGTCAACTCATAGCCCGTATCAACCGCACGCAAAGAGAACCTTACAGGAATCTTACGGACCGAACTGGATTTTGAAAGGATACGCTCAAACTCCTGATCGTTATTACGATAGAGAGCCATGCCAGGACGCAGGCCTTGCGGCATTCGGAAGGGATAGATGCGGTTGCCCGCCACACGATTGGCACGAAGCCCCTCAAACTGGCGGTCCAGATTAAGGAAACAGAGACCGTCGCCATTGGCGAAGCTAGCCGTTCCCGCCACATTAAATGAGTCGCGCCTGATTTCCTTCACCCTCCCGACAAACTCTCCAACCGCTTTCGGCGTATCAAAGGAAGCAATATCCGGCTGGCGACCATGAGCGAAATAGGTGGTATAGCCGCGATTGAAGGTCTTCTTCAGATCAGGCTTGAAAGAATAGCTGCAATGCCCCAAAGAAGCACGGCAGTACTTATCGGGATGCTGACGTATGATTTCATTAAGCCGCTCACTATAGGCAGCCGTCACATTCTTCACATAAGCAACATCCTTGAGTCTCCCTTCTATCTTGAAAGAGGTAGCTCCAGCCTCGGCCAACGCAAGCAGGTTGTCGCTCTGGTTCATATCCTTCAAGGAGAGCAGATAGCGCTCACGCTCTATCTCCCTGCCATCAGCGTCCTCCAAAGAAAAGCGCATACGACAGAACTGAGCACACTCGCCTCTGTTGGCACTTCGGTGGAAACAATGCTGCGAAGCATAACAGATGCCGGAATAGCTGACGCAAAGGGCACCATGGACAAAGACCTCTAATGGCATGTCGGGCACCGCGCGATGAACTTCGGCAATCTCATCAATAGACAGTTCACGGGCTAGGACAGCACGCGAGAAACCGATATCTTTAAGCCATTTTACCTTCTCAGCTGTTCGATTGTCTGTTTGCGTAGAGGCATGAAGCGTCAGCGTCGGAGGGCATAGCTTCATGACTGCCATGTCCTGGACGAGCACAGCATCGACACCAACCTGATCCAGATCGGCCAGCAATTGGCGCACTTCATCGAGCTCGTCATCATAAAGAATGGTATTAACCGTGACATACACCTTAGCACCAAAAGGATGAGCGTAGGCACACAGCTGACGGATGTCGTCGAGGCTATTGCCTACAGCGGCTCGAGCCCCAAAATGGGGAGGTCCGATATAAACAGCATCGGCACCGTGGTCTATTGCCGCGATGCCACATGCTAAATTCTTAGCCGGAGCCAACAGTTCTAAAGGTGTCAATGCTTACTGTTATTTAATATCATTAATATTATACGGCGTCTCTTGATAAACGTAATAGTTAATCCAATTGGAATAGAGCAGATTAGCGTGAGCACGCCACGTAACCAATGGCGGATTCTCGGGATTATCGTCCTTATAGTAGTTTTTGGGCAGATCCACATCGTCACGGATACCACGGTCGCGCTTGTACTCATTGTCCAATGTGTTTGGCGCATACTCCAGATGGCCGGTGATAAAGAACTCTCGTCCGTTACGCGCCATCACCATACTGACACCACTCTCGGGCGATTCGGCGAGAAGTGTCAGGTCGGGATTGGCAAGGATATCCTCACGATGAATCTCCGTATGACGGCTATGAGGCATCATAAACACATCGTCGAAGCCACGGAAAATAGGAAGAGGCCGGTCAATAGGCGTCTGAGGGAATATGCCGAACATCTTTTTCTTCAACGGATACTTGGGTATACCATAATAATAATAGAGCCCGGCCTGGGCAGCCCAACAGATATATAAGGTACTGGTGACATGAGTACGAGCCCACGAGAATATGTCGGTTATCTCGTCCCAATAGGTAACATCCTCAAAGTCCATAGTCTCCACCGGTGCTCCGGTTATAATCATTCCGTCGAACTTCTCATTTCGCATCGACTCAAAGTCGCGGTAAAACATCATCATGTGTTCTATCGGCGTATTCTTTGGTGTATGACTCTTCAACTTCATAAAACTGATTTCCAGCTGAAGGGGAGTATTGGAGAGCAGACGAACCAAATCGGTCTCCGTCGTAATCTTCAGTGGCATCAGGTTCAGGATAACAATCCTCAAAGGACGGATGTCCTGTGTGGTTGCCCTGGAATTATCCATCACGAAGATATTCTCATTCTTCAGAATATCAATCGCAGGAAGTCTGTCTGGTAATCTTAATGGCATTTCTTAATCTTTTTTTAAAACTTTACGATACAACAGGAGACATTATCAAGTCCGCCAGCAGCAATTGCAGCATCACACAACCCATTGGCATCAGCTTCTGCAGACATCAACGCTGAGATTTCCTGATCGCTCAGCATGTCGGTAAGACCATCACTGCACAGCATATAGCAATCGCCCTGTATGACGTCGGAAGTCATCCTGACTATATCTATATATGAGGTTGTACACCCTCCACCTATGCAGTTGGTAATCACACTTGAGTGCTTTTCCGTCCCCATGAGATTACTTAACGAGTGGTCGGTAGTCAGTTGAGTCAGTTCATGATCACGGAAACGATATAAACGACTATCACCACAATTCAGCGAATAGTATTCGCCTTCATAAAATGCAAAACCCACCAAAGTTGTACCCATACCTTTGAACTGCTCATCGGCACGTCCCTTTGAGGCCACAAGGTTGTTAATACCATCAAGCCATTCTACTAAGGTCTCATTAAACTCACTCGGGCCGAAGCCTGCTGGAAGGTCATGGTAATAAAACTGAAGATTATGAAGGACGTCGCTGCTGGCTATATCACCCCTGTTATGGCCTCCCATGCCATCGGCAACTGCTACTATATAACGATCCTGATTAGTCAGTTCTACTTGAGTATGGAAAGCGTCATTTCTGACAAAGCGGCTTCCCACAAGTATCATATCTTCATTCTGATGTCTTACACAGCCTATTCTGCTTGCTGCTGTTATCTCTATATTTATCATTCTAATTTATCTGATTATGACCTGCAGATTGATGTTCGCAATGGTGAGCACATCACCATTGTGTAACGACATATCTACATCCGGTTGTATGGTACGCTGATTCAGCTTAGTACCATTAGAGGAATGTTTGTCTGTGATGCACCACCCCGACTCTGCCTTATACTTGAGTTGAGCATGAACGCCCGACACATAGGCTTGCTGTTCAAAGAACTGTGTGTATGGGCCCTTACGTCGGCCGATGATGGCACCATTCATGGCAACTATACGTATATTCAAACTATCATTGGCAAGTGTCAGCACAGGTATACCACCTCGGGGAGCAGCCTCACGCGAGATACTCACTCCTGTGGACATATTCGTCGAGAATCTCGAAGGACCAGCCGACGTCATATCCTGCTTCTGGCTTTGACGGACATCGGCAGATACCATCAAGCCTCCGCAGTGCGTACAGCGTCTGCCGAGCCCAACACGACCACACTGATTACAGAACAGCAATGCCTGTCCGCACTGGTCGCAATAGTGGGAGTCGTCTTCTATCTCTTCTCTACAAGCTGGACAAATGATCATCTTTTATTATTTATAAATCTTCTGGTAATACTATCTGGTATGTTTCTTTTGTAACTTCCTCTGGCGGCATGTGAGACACACGTTCCGAGAGTTTCTGAATGGTTACGTCGAGCAAGTTACGCATCTCACGGGCATTACCCCATGAATCATTCTTGGCGAGTACCATCTTATAGATAGTATCAAGCGCCTTGTACTCTGCTTCTGGTGAGAGTGTATATTGCTCTTTCTGGGCCATATGCTTAAAGATGGCCAGCAATTCGTCTTCATTATAGTCCTCGATGTGCAACTTATGGGTAAAGCGACTGGCCAGACCTGCGTTCATGGCCAGGAACTCATCCATCTTATCCTTATAACCGGCTGCTATGACCACGAACTTACCTCGGTCGTCTTCCATACGTTTCATCAGCGTATCGATGGCCTCTTTGCCATATTGGTCGCCCCCGTCACTCAGTGTATATGCCTCATCGATAAAGAGGATTCCGCCCATTGCCTTATCACACATGTTGTTGACAATCTTTGGCGTCTCGCCCATATACTTACCAACTAAGGTTGCTCGACTGGCTTCAACCACACGGGATGTAGGAAGAATGTCCATCGACTGGAGAATTTCTCCCATCTTACGAGCTATGGATGTCTTACCCGTGCCAGGGTTACCAGTCAGAATAAAGTTCATTGACATCTGTTGGACTTTTCCTGCGCCCATCGCTGCACGCTGCTTCATAAACATGCTCTGTACTGCAAGACGACGAATAGAGTTCTTAACAGAACGCATGCCGATAAACTCATCGAGTTCGTTGAGCACTTCATCCAGTGGACGTACAGCTTCAGTCTGGGCCATTGGCAGGTCGTCCTTTGTCAGACTATACATATCCGTCTCTTGGAAGCCCGGATCATTCATTAACTTGACAAGACGCTGACTCTGACGCTCTACAGCCTCGTTGAATATACGACGTGCCTCACGGGCATTGCCGAAGTTCTTATCACGACGCAGATATAGTTGTTCGAACTGACGGTGAATAGCTGCACGGGTATCATCGTCAATCATGAAGTTCTTGCCATCTGCCAAATGCAGGAATATCTCAGTCAACTCGTCGGGTGTATAGTCATCGAAATGGATGGTCTGTGTGAAACGACTCTTAAGACCTGGATTCGTGTCTATGAAGTCGTGCATCTGATCTGTATAGCCTGCTACGATACAGATGAACTTCCCGCGGTCATCCTCCAGACGCTTCAACAACGTGTCGATAGCCTCAGACCCGAAGGTATCACCATCATTCGACTTCAATGTATAAGCTTCATCGATGAACAGAACACCGCCAAGAGCCTGATCTACCAACTGATTAGTCTTGATAGCAGTTTGTCCCGAATAGCCAGCAACAAGTTTCGCACGATCGGCCTCAACCAGCTGACCACGGGCAACGACACCTAAGGTCTTGAAGATATCTGCCATAATACGTGCTACGGTAGTCTTACCTGTGCCAGGATTACCAGTAAAGACGTAATGTTTGCCTTGGAATGTCTGTGTCTCCCCACGTTTTATCTGTAAATTGAGGAATGCCGTCAGATTGGAAATCTCCTTCTTCACTGATGTCAGTCCTACCAAACCGTCAAGTTTCTTCAGGCAGTCTTCAACATTCACAGACTGCGGAGCCTCATAAGGAACATCCTCCTTGTTAATGGTCATCAGTTCCTCATTAGTCATCGACGAGATGTCTACATTCTGAAGACGCTGGGCCTGCTTCTTACATATCTGATCGAACAGAGTACGCATCGTACGACCATTGGCAAAGTCCTTGTCACGGGAGTTGTACATTTCCGTAATCATCTTACGTGTCAGTTCCTCTGCCTCTGGTGAGAATATATACTTCTTCGCCTTAGCAAATACTTGCATGATCTCGAACAGTTGCTCAGGCGAGTAATCTTTGATATCGAGGAAATAATTGAAACGACTACGGAAACCAGGATTTACACGGAAAAGATTCTCCATCTCTGTACGATAGCCCGCGGCAATAACTATAAACTGACCGCGATCGTCCTCCATACGTTTCATCAGTTTCTCTAATGCCTGAGCACCCTGATTATCACGGTCGCCAGAAGCACTAAGAGGGGCCAACGTATAAGCCTCATCAACAAAAAGGATGCCTCCCTTGGCTTTATCGCAAAGACGGTCTACAACCTTGGGGGTCTCTCCTTGATAAGGACTTACCATCTTGGCACGGTCAACCTCGACAACATGTCCGCTGTCAAGATAGCCAATAGCAGCCAGAATCTCACCCAACTTACGGGCTATGGTCGTCTTGCCCGTTCCAGGATTACCTGTAAGGATGATATGCATCGACATTTTTTCCTGTTCTCCCAGTCCGCGCTCTGCACGCTGCATAGCATTCTGCACAGAGTAAGCCATCTCCTTAACAGCACTTTTCACCTCATCCATTCCAATGAACGAGTCGAGATCCTTCAGTATATCCTCAACGGTACGCTCCTCTGGCACATAGCCCTTGATATCGTCTTTCTCCACTTGTTTGGCATCAGCACCACGACTGATAAACTGTGTGAAGATGTCTTCTGATGTTTTTGTTGCCAGATGACCGTTTCCGAATGTCTCATCCTTAATCTTCACTTGATACTTGAAGAAACGCATCAACTGGTTCTCGGCCTCAGCAGAGAATTCTGTAATACCATACTTCAAACGCAGATTGAGCTTACAGATATCAGTCAATTCCTGATAACCAGGCGTTGGCATGCGGAACGTATATTTAAAGCGGTTGGCAACAGCCGGATTGCTCTCAAGAAAATCTTCCAGTCCCTTTGTCAGACCGGAAATAATTACGATGGGATTATCATCCCACTTGTCCATCTCAACAAACAGTTTGTCGAGCGGATTCACTTGATTGGAGTACTTATCAGGCAACAGTTTCTGCACGTTGTCAAAGAACAGAATGCCATTCTTGGCCTTCTTAATATTCTCGTCCCACTTATCAACAAAGCGCTGATAGTCAACGGCATCTACCATCGTCAGCTTAGGTTTCTCGATAATCTTATGCTGATAAAAATAGTCACGAAGAATATCTGCCAAGGCCGTTTTTCCCGTACCCGTCTCACCTATTACAATAGCATTTACTGAAATACGCACATTGGCTATATCCTTGCGAGAGCGCAAATAGGTATAAGTATCGACAATGGTCTTAAGCTGCTGCTTCACGTCATCGAGCCCTACCAGCTTATCAAGCAAGTCTTGGCTTACAAGTGGCTGGCCGCACCACTTGCAGAACTTAGCTACACTTCTATTTTCTTTATGACAATTCTGACAAACCATTATTCTACGTCTCTTTCTAATTGCTTGATAATCTTAGAGGCACTAATCGTTATGTCGCCAGGATTTTTGACGTTCATAAGACTCGGGCTGAATACTATGAAGTCTATAACGAATATCAGCGCCAGCAGACTCCACAGGATATAATGGAGCACACTTTCACCACTGATAGATCTAACCTGATCGGTCACATCGTTCAATAAACCGAACTTAGAACCCTTGAACCTATACGACTTGGTCTTAAAGGTATAATACAAAGGCTCCAACAGCGTAGACTTAATATCATCATCCAATACCTCTGTAATCAACTTATTATCCGCATTCTGATCGCCACGGAAGTCTGTCAGATGACAGACGAGAATATACACAAGCGTAATGACAACAATAGCCAGATTGAAATAGCCAGGATGCGACTGGCTCATATATTTCAATATAATAATAGGTATGAACGAGGACAAAGCGCCTAACATACCCCAAAGACACGAGAAGACGAAATCATAGCCTCTGAAGTAGGCTCGCGTTCCAACTATAACGGCCGTCATTCCTCCCAAAGGAAGACCAATGCAAAGGAATGAATGGGCCAGGAGGTAATCGGTATGCTTAACGCCGAATATCAGAATAAGAAGTAGCCACAGACCACAGAGTGCATAGAATGTTGTACGCCATATACTCTCTCTGGCTTTGGCACGTACCCAATTATCGCGCACATCTTTTATTCTGTTCGACGTTTCCTCTCTTGCATTAACGAAACGCTTATAATAAGGCTGTGAGGCATCTATTTTCCCAAGAGTCATCAACCACTCCTCTAATGTATGCTCATAGGCATATTCTTCTGAGAATTCACCAAATGGATCTTCATGATAGAATACAGCCATCCATTGGGCAAAAGAGCCATTACGGATTTCATTACGGAACTGTGACGTATTGTTAAGCAAATCAATACTCCTACCATCAACCAACTCCGTTCCGTCGGGCAGCAGATAAGTCGGTGTTACACCAAGAACACGGCAGAAACGGTATAACGCAGTCTTAACATCATAAGCGCCCAAACGTTCACGGTTCTCTTCGCTCTTGAAATCGAAACAGCGATTGTGCTCATTATACATCTCGGTCCATCCATGGAGCTGGGCATAATATGAGAATCGGCCACCGATCTCCGTCATATCCTTCATCTCGTCTTGGAACTCCTTGTCGCTAAGGTATTGGGCATTCTTCAGGCGTTCACGCAACAGCTCGCCCACTTGCATCGGGGTAAATGCACCCTTAAGATCATACGCAGACTCACGATCAAGATTATAAAGCACCTTATAGGCTAAGGCTGAAGAATATGGCTGGTCCTGAGTCATAATGCGCAGACTCTCGCAGGCCATATGATCCTCATGACTGTACATCCATGAGAGCAGGCGACCGTCAGTCAGGCTATGCCAATCGTCTTCCGTCAGAGTCTCGCGTCCGAAGGTCTTAACAATCTCCCTGATAGTAGATGACGGATATTTAGCCATCAACGGTATCTCCGGGTCTATCTCAAAGACCGTTCGCATAATAGCCACATGGATGCTCTTCGGATCCTGACTGGTGAAATAAGAACGGATACGATCTACATCACATTTGGTATGCGACTCCAGATAAAGGAAGAGAGGATCTTTCGGATTAGAAAGCAGCACGCCATATTCTTTCTGATAGCTCAAAAGTGAGATGGCCACGCTGTGTACATCGTCACAGAGATTACCCTTCACATCCTTATAAGGATAAGTAGGTTCCATCATATATATCGCCGACATCAGACCTGCACGCTGATCAACCGGATAACGGTTTACGACGATATCCCTGACAATCGTGCTGAGTTTCTCGTTGCCACATGACTCTAACCACGAGCCAATCTTTCCATTATACAGATAGCCAATAGCCAACTTCTCATTCTCAAGAAGCATCGGCACCAGTTCATGTATATTATCTGCAACCAAGTTCTTATCTGGATCTACGACAAAACTCTTATATTTCAGGAATGGCGATGAGAGATCGACTTTAGGACTTCCACCTTCAAACCACTCTTCTACTTGTTCGTAGCCCCAACGGTTAATCGGATTGACTACCGTCAGTCCTTGGACAATCATTCTGACACGTTCAGGCAACTCATTGATATGCGGCAAGCGGCCTTCGCTTTTCTGACGCATCATCACACGCTCGTTTGAGCTCATCGGGTTCCCACCCAACCAGAGCGCCATCAAGCACATACCTAAAGAATAGAAATCTGCTGCAGGAGATATCTCCACAACACCATCTATCACATCAGTGTACATCTCGGGAGCTGCATAGATTGGTGTACGAGCCTGTGTCGTCTTATATGCCTTTCCGTCTTTCTCTAACATGCTGGAGATACCAAAGTCGCCCAGAACCAGTTCTGTATGCTCTTTATCCCGGAAGAAGAAGTTGCTGGGCTTGATGTCTTTATGCAGAATGTTGCATTCATGACAATAAGCCAGTGCTGCAGCACCTTGCAACGCTATGCGGCGGAACTTGTCGACATCGCCTCCCAACTTGTATTCTGACAAAGTACCGCCACGCAAGTATTCCATCAACTCATAATAGCGATGTTTGCCGTCAACATAGGTTTTACCATAGTCGAATACCCGGACGATCATTTCGAAGTCGAAGTTCAGTACGGCCCGAAGAATATTCTTGTTGACATTGAAATTGGGATAGTAAATCTTCAGCACATATTCCTCACCGTCTTTTTCAACGAGGAATACCTGAGCCTCACCGGAGTTATCGCTCAAGCACTGCAGATTTCTGTATTTAACACCTTTCAGCAAGAAGCTATTGTCATTGATATCTTCCTGTTGTATATACATGTTATCTGCCCTAACCGTTCCGTCTAAGCCTAACGAGGGTGCCGCAGTATTTGTCACACGGATAGTCCCGTCAAGACTTGCAGGGCGGACAGTACCACCAATATCTGTTGATCGTACTGTACTGTCAAGGTTCTCTGGACGTATAGTTCTCTCCGTACTCATCAGATATCGTCTTTTATTTCTTTTCTCGAATTCTTACCCAAGATAATCCACTTACCGCCCATTTGCGGTTTAGCACATCCGCAAGGACTGGAATGAAGGGCATGTTTGAAGTTACACTCCCAAGCCAATCGCATGCCCTGAGGCTTACAGGCCATCGCATAATTGCGCACTTGGGCCGGCTTTGGCTGAGGTGGCTGTGCCATCTGCTCAAGAATCTCAGCAAGTTTGTTAAGGCGTTCTTGCTTTTGGGCTTCATATTCGCCTTGTCCCATACGTTTATGCCGCGGTTCTGGAATAACAAGATTTGTAATTCCTCTGTCTTCAGCCAGAAGTTTCAAGACACGTTCACGCAGTTTGCTGTTCTTCTGGTCACGAAGTACATCACGCTCGGAGCTGTAGGGAGGCGTCATCTCCATCTGCTGGATTTCATTAGCCAGACGTTGCATTTCCTTATACTCCGGCATTTCTCTGACTTTCTCCATCATCTGGCGAGCCTCTTCTGTCAATGGCGTGCCACACTGTCTACAGAAAGAGAAATCATTCAGCGTACGGCAAACAGGACAAACAATGCCACCGCGAGGGCTACCACATTCAGGACAGAAAGCCTCCTGACCTGTAAGAGGGGCGCCACAGAAGGAGCAGACATCTGTTCGGATATAGTGTCGGCAGGTTTCACAGAAATCAGCGTCAGGATCAACGGGGGCACCGCAATTCGGGCAAGTGGACTTACCGATTGGATTTCCGCAAGATGCACAAAAAAGAGCTTCAGGTTCATTGATAGTACCACAATGCGGGCACTGAACGCCATTGGCAGTATTCATCTGCACGGCTTGTTGGGTCAAAGGTTCTTCCGTATATTCTCTGGCCAACTCCTCTCGCTGGAGCTGCTGAGAGCTACGGTTTGTTAGTTCTGGGTTTTGTGTAATATCATCAAACATAATTAAACATGTGATTTATCTGCAAAAGCTAGGTGCAAAAGTAAACAAAAAAACTTAATAAACAAAAAAAACCGCCGTAAATTTACATTTACGACGGCATTTTTATCGTTTTAAACGTTAAATTACCACAATTCCAAGCGCTCCGACTTAGGGATAAACATTTTATCACCTTCTTTTACATCGAAGGCTTCATACCATGCATCGATATGGGGAAGAGCACCGTTTACACGCCAGCGTCCCAATGAGTGAGGATCACTCTTCGTACGGTTACGGATTTCCTCGTCGGTAATATTACCAGCCCACACGCCAGCATAGGCGTGGAAAAAACGCTGATCGGCTGTCAGGCCTTCTTTCTCTTCCAGAGGTTCACGCTTTGTAGCATTTTTATAGGCTGCCCAAGCAACCTGCAGACCGCCATGATCGGCCAGATTCTCACCCAGCGTCAGACGTCCGTTGCCAAACAAGCCTGGCAGCACTTCAATCTTAGAGAAGAAATCAGCATACTTATCAGTACGTTCTGTAAAATTCTTTCCATCACTATCCGTCCACCAGTCGTGCATGTTTCCATCCTTATCGAAACGACGGCCCTGATCATCGAATCCGTGAGTCATCTCATGACCAATCACTACACCGATAGCACCATAGTTAAACGCATCGTCTGCATTCATATCGAAGAAAGGATACTGAAGAATTCCTGCAGGGAAACAGATCTCGTTGGTGGTAGGATTATAGTAGGCATTTACCGTCTGAGGCGTCATATGCCAGTCATCACGGTCTACTGGTTTTCCTACACGATGATTGATACTCCACTCATTCCAGAACTTGGCACACGCCTGCATGTTTTCGTAATAAGATTTTGCAGGATCAATCTCTAGTTTCGAGAGGTCTGTCCATTTGTCTGGATAACCAACTTTTACATAAAATGAATTCAACTTCAGCAGGGCATTCACCTTGGTGGAATCGTCCATCCAGTCCTGAGCAGCGATGCGCTCTCCAAGGGCTATCTGAAGATTCTTCACTAATGTCACCATGCGCTTCTTAGCTGCCTCAGGGAAGTATTTCTCTGAGTAAATCTTACCCAGCGCTTCACCCATCACACGTTCTACCTGAGAAGTACTGCGTTTCCAAAGCGGGTGGTTTTCCTTACGACCTGAACGAATCTTACCGTTGAAGTCGAAACTCTCAGCTACAGTAGCATCGCTCAAATAATTGGCAGCTTCAGAGATGAGTCCCCACTCCATCACGTCACGATATTCAGCGGGTTTGATAGAACCAACAAGTTTGTTGGCACCCTCAAGGAAAGCAGGCTGTCCCACAACCATCTCTTGCAGATACTTAGCGTCTATCCCCTGAGCGCTCATCACCCTCACCAGAGGAAGGTTAGGATACTTGGTTTCAAACTCTTTCAGCGTCATCTTGTTGTAGTTAGCCTCAGGATCGCGCAGTTCTGTGCGGCTCTTGCTTACCTTGGCCAACTCTGTCTCAACCTTCATGACATTCTGCATCTTCTTGGTTGCTGCACTCTTACTAAAGCCAAAAAGCTGGAACATCTTGACAATGTGCTTCTTAAAAGCTTCACGGATATCCGCTGTAGGCTTATCGTTTTCAAGATAGTACTCTTTCTGACCCAAGGAGAGCCCACCCTGATAAACGTTCAGAATATTCTGTGTGGCATTCTTATCATCGGCACCGAAACCACAGAAGAAGAACTCCTGTTCTCCGTAGGGAGCCAGTTCCAACTGAATGTCGAGCAGCTGCTTGGTGGTCTTGGCTGCCTCGAGCTTCTTGATCAGCGGCATCAGAGGAGCCACGCCCTCATTGTTACGACGCGTAGAGTCCATTGCCAGCTTATAAAGATCGCTGAGCTTCTGCTCTATAGTTCCCTTTTCGTAGCTGTTGCTCAGAAGCTCTGCGAGAATAGCGTTAATACGCTTGTCGTTATCCTCCTGCAGGCGGTCGAAGCTGCCATAACGAGAATAAGCAGCGGGAAGCGGATTACTCTTCATCCATCCACCACATGCATACTGATAGAAATCATCACCAGGACGCGCGCTGGTATCGAAATCGGCTTTGTTCAACCCCGATCCGAGCGGTGCCTGTGCCATTGTCATCAAAGACATTGATGCCATTGCCATCATTGTTACAATTTTTTTCATAAATCTATTGTTAGTTAATATTGGGTTATCTCTTCTAAGGTTTCGCTGAGTTTCTCCCAGCATTCTACCTCTTCATCGAGACATTTCTTTGTCGAAGTATATTCTGTGACGAGGGTCATATCAGAAGCATTCTCAGGAACCATCAGCAAGTCGTCGAGCTCTTTCAGCCTCTGTTCCAGTTTCTCAATTTTCTTTTCCGACTCCTTAACGGCCTTCTCGGCACGGTTCTTCTGTTTCTGACGCTCCTTATGCTCTGCATAACTGAGGGCTTTGGATATTGTTTCCTGAGAGTTCCCATGGGGGGAACTGGGAGTTCCCACGGTGGAAACTGTTGGTTTCCCCGTAGGAAAACTGCCGTTTCCTTGCTGAGCACTATTCGAATCCTTGCCCAACTCGTTCAGTTCGCTGATTTTCTTGGTACGGAGGAAGTCGTAGATTCCACCCAGGTGTTCCCTCACCTTACCGTCACCAAACTCATAGACCTTCGTTACCAGACCATCTAGGAACTCACGGTCGTGACTCACGATAATAGCTGTACCATCGAAAGCCTTGATGGCCTCTTTCAACACATCCTTAGAAGGCATATCGAGATGGTTGGTAGGCTCGTCGAGAATCAGCAGGTTTACTGGTTCCAAAAGCAGACGAATCATCGCCAAACGGCTACGTTCGCCACCGCTAAGCACTTTTACTTTCTTATCCGATTCCTCGCCACCAAACATGAAGGCGCCAAGGATATCATTGATGCGCAGACGGATCTCGCCCTTCGCCACATGATCTATCGTTTGGAATACCGTCAGGCTCTCGTCAAGCAACTGAGCCTGATTCTGGGCAAAGTAACCTATCTGGATATTATGCCCAATCTTCAGTTCGCCCGTATAGGGAATCTCGCCCATGATACACTTCACGAGCGTAGACTTTCCTTCGCCGTTCTTACCCACGAAAGCAACTTTCTCGCCCCGCTTGATGGTGAGCGACACATGATCGAAAACGGTATGTGCCCCATAGTCTTTCCTCACTTCGTCGCAGATAACGGGATAGTCGCCACTACGCAAGCAAGGTGGAAACTTCAGATGCATAGCCGAATTGTCGACTTCGTCAATCTCGATAGGTACGATTTTCTCCAGCTGTTTGATTTTCTGCTGTACCTGTACAGCTTTCGTGGCCTGATAGCGGAAACGCTCAATGAAGGCTTTCATCTCAGCTACTTCCTTCTGCTGGTTTTCGTAGGCTCTGATCTGCTGTTCGCGACGCTCCTTGCGAAGCACCACATACTCGTTGTATTTCACTTTATAGTCGATCACACGACCACATGAGATTTCAAGTGTGCGATTCGATACATTATTAATAAAGGCCCTATCATGACTCACCAGCACGACGGCACTCGACGACTGCGACAAGAACTGCTCCAGCCATTGTATCGACTCGATATCCAAATGGTTGGTGGGCTCGTCGAGCAACAGCACATCGGGTTTCTGCAACAGGATCTTCGCCAGCTCGATACGCATGCGCCAACCACCAGAGAACTCCGAGGTAGGACGATCGAAATCCGAGCGAAGGAAGCCAAGTCCTGTGAGCGTACGCTCCAACTCAGCCTCACGACTCTCAGCCCCCATCATCATATAACACTCATGTTCCGTGGTATATTTCTCTATCAGTGCCAGATAGCTCTCGCTCTCATAGTCGGTACGTTCAGCCAGCTGTCTGTTCATCTCATCCAGACGCTGCTTCATCCTGGTGATGTCGGCAAACGCCTTCTGTGCTTCCTCGCGCACCGTTGTATCGTCCTGCAGAATCATCACCTGAGGCAGGTAGCCTATTCTACAGTCGTTGGGCACACTGATATTACCTGCCGTAGGTTTCTGTTGTCCGCTTATTATCTTCAGCATCGTCGACTTGCCCGCACCGTTCTTACCCACAAGGGCAATACGGTCGCGGTCGTTGATGACAAAACTTGCATCAACGAACAATGGCTTGACGCCGAATTCCACTTTCAGTCCTTCTACCGAAATCATCGCTTATCTACAAACTTATAACTCTTATATTTCTCACTCGGGAACCGCAACATATCGTCTGTGATACCACCCGACTTAAAATCCGAAACCATGATAGTCGTCCAGATAAAGGCAATCTTGATACGCAGACGAATCGGATGATAATCCTTCCGTCCTACCAGCGCATGGATTTCCTTCATGCCCTTCTTTCCTTTCTTCACCTTGAGAGTCAACATTAACCCTTCCGGATCCTCTGCAATACTATAATTGTAGTTCTCGGGCTCAAACTTGAATTTCTGAGAATACTTGTCCGACTTATTATTCTTGGCACTATGTATCTCTACCTCATGTTTTTTGCGTTTAATGGTATATACCGTCGTGCCGTCATTCCACGAGTTCATCTTGGCATCCTCAAACTTACTCTTCTTGCCCTTATACCAAATAGTGCCGTCAGTTTTGTAGATACCAGTAATGTTCACATCGTAGTGAAGACTGGCGCCTTGCTCTCCAAACACCTGGGCATAGGCCGAATTGAATATGCGTCGTGCCTGACGTGCATTAGCCGACTCCTCAGCACACACATCCTGAAACGATACTATCAGCATCAGGCACCAGAGAATTCTTAATTTTACTTTCATTTTGTTGTTTTCGAACTGCAAAATTACTAATTTCTCATTTAAATTCATTATTTTTGCACACAAATTAACGATTTAATAGACTCTCTTATGGAAAAGAATATCTTCGCACAACTCATTGCCAGCACCTTGAATCTTCAGGAACGGGCCGTTGCCGCTACACTCGCTTTGCTCGAAGAAGGCTGCACCATTCCTTTCATCTCACGTTATCGCAAGGAGCGAACGGGCGGACTCGACGAAGTGCAGATAGCCGCCATCAGCGACCGTTACGAGAAACTTCAGGAGATTCAAAAGCGTAAGGACACCGTTGTTAAGACTATCACCGACCTCGACAAGATGACAGCCGAATTAGAGAAGCGCATCCGCGACTGTTGGAATGCCACTGAACTCGAAGATATATATCTGCCCTATAAACCCAAGCGGCGGACACGCGCCCAGGTGGCACGCGAACAAGGGCTTGAGCCGTTGGCTCAGATCCTGCTGTTACAAAGAGAGCGCGATCCTGAACGAGCTGCAGAGCGCTTCATCAAAGGAGATGTCAAGGATACCGACTCTGCCTTGAAGGGCGCTCAGGACATCATTGCCGAGACCGTGAGCGAAGATGAGCGTTCGCGCCAGCAACTCCGCAACGCCTTCAGTCGCCAGGCCTTCATCACCTCAAAGGTTGTGAAAGCTAAGGCCGACACAGACGAGGCAGCCAAATACAGCGACTATTTCGACTGGGAGGAGCCATTGAAACGTTGTTCTTCCCACCGACTGCTGGCTATGCGCCGAGGTGAAAACGAGGGGATTCTCCGCATCAGCATCTCGCCCGACGACGAGGAAGCCGTAGAACGTCTGAAGCGTCATTATGTATATGGAAACACACTTTGCGGACGACTGGTGGCAGAGGCCATCGACGACGGTTACAAACGATTGCTCAAACCAGCCATCGAGACAGAGTTCTCAACTCTCAGCAAGGAGAAGGCCGATGATGAAGCTATCCGTGTGTTTGCCGAGAACCTACGTCAGCTGCTACTGGGAGCGCCATTGGGGCAGAAGCGTGTAATGGGGGTCGACCCAGGTTTCCGCACAGGTTGCAAGGTGGTTTGTCTAGATGCTCAGGGCAATTTGCTTCACCATGAAGCCATCTTCCCCCACCCACCAATCAACAAACGCACAGAGTCGGCCGTCGCCGTTCTGAAGATGATACAAAAGTACCAGATAGAAGCCATCTCTATCGGTAATGGTACAGCCAGTAGAGAGACCAACGATTTCATCAAAGATGTGCTCGCAGGCCGCTACAACATTGACGCAAAGAATAATGCCGAGACGCCAACACCGCAGGTTTTTACCGTCAGCGAAGATGGTGCATCGGTTTATTCTGCTTCGAAGATAGCCCGCGATGAATTCCCTGATGAGGATGTCACCGTTCGCGGTGCCGTTTCGATAGGACGTCGACTGATGGACCCGCTGGCCGAACTGGTGAAGATTGACCCTAAGAGCATCGGTGTAGGTCAATACCAGCACGATGTAGACCAGACGAAACTGAAACACTCACTCGACCAGACCGTAGAGAGTTGTGTGAACCTCGTAGGGGTGAACCTTAACACCGCCTCACAACATCTGCTGATGTATGTGAGCGGGCTTGGTCCTACCCTCGCCAAGAATATTATAGATTTCAGAAAAGACAATGGTGCTTTCACCTCGCGCGCCCAACTGAAAAAAGTACCACGCCTCGGTCCCTCAGCCTATCAGCAGTGTGCAGGTTTCCTGCGCATTCCTGGTGCAAAGAATCCACTCGACAACTCAGCCGTTCATCCCGAAAGTTACGCCATCGTAGAACAGATGGCTAAAGACCAGGGCTGTTCGGTGACCGACCTTATAAATAATAAAGAGAAGCGTGAAGCTATCGATATCCGCCGCTACGTGACGACCGAGGTGGGTATCCCCACGCTGACCGACATCATGAAAGAGTTGGAAAAACCAGGCCGCGATCCGCGTGAGCAACTTGAGGAGTTTGAATTCGACAAGAATGTCAACACCATCGACGATTTGGTGGAGGGAATGATTCTGCCAGGCATCGTGACCAACATCACCAACTTCGGTGCCTTTGTCGACATTGGTGTCCATCAGGACGGACTGATACATATCTCACAGATGGCCAACCGCCGCATAGCCCACCCTACTGACGTGGTGAAACTACATCAGCATCTCAAGGTGCGGGTCATCGAAGTAGACCGTCGCCGCAAGCGCATTTCGCTTTCTTTAAAGGGAATCTAAGACTTAGAGTCTTCGTGAATGCTTTCGGCCATCAAACGATAAATCTCGCGAGTACGCTCGTCGGGCAGCATATCCATCTGCATCTCCATTACGCTCAGGTCATAGCGCACCATAGGCCCTGTCTGCGCCGCCTTAGGCGACATAACCGACACCTTGCGTGCTGTTTCAGCTATCAAAGGTAAAAAAAGACAAAAGTCAATCTGCTCGGATTCGAGTACACGCTCTGCCAGACGATAGCAATGGTTTGTCAGATTACAGGCCAGCACCGCTGCCAAGTGCATCTTCTTGCGCTTCGCCGAATCACAATCCACCACGTGGTCGGAGACGCTCTCCGCAAGTGAACGAATCACAGCAAGTTCTTCACAGCCAGAAGCCTCTATAAAACAAGGGATTTCACGGAAACCGACCCTGTGGCTCTTCGAGAATGTCTGCATAGGATAGAGCACTCCATAGTGGAATGCCTTACCTTTTAGAACATCCATCCCGATGCTGCCAGCCGTATGAACCACGATAGCATTCTTCGCCCGTTTGCCTACTGCCTCAGCCAAACTTCCAATGGCATCGTCCTTAACCGATATGATGTATATTTCGGCCTCAGCGCTTATTTGGCTGATATCGGTGGTATACCTGCACCCTAACTTTGCCGCCAATTCGCTGGCATGTGCCTCTGTACGGCTATATATTTGGCCGATGTGGTGGCCTGCTTCGCTCAAGGCAAGCGAAAGCTGCGTAGCCAGATTGCCAGAACCAATGATAACTATCTCCATTATGCATTTCTGTTTTATCCGCTGCAAAGGTACAAAAAATTATTGTCCCAATTGTCCTAATTGTCACAAATCGTTGTGGAACGCACGAGGAAAGTCTGTTTATTCTTTGTTTGAATCAGGCTGGGGCAACCTCGGATGAACCTTACGAACCTCGCGGAATGAATCCATCGCAACAACCCGGCCGTTGTAAAATGTCAACACCACAACGTCGTAATCATCATTGTTCAGCAGAGACCGATACTCCCATTCATCCCGTCCCTCGGCAAACCTGCGATAACTAGGTTTACCCATCAAGGCCGTCACCTCTTGTTTGGTCATGCCATACTCAATGCTGGCAGCTTTATCGGCTACGGTTGAAAACATTGATGCACACGAACTGAGCGATAACGCAACGATGGCTACCAAAGCCGCATTTCTTATTTTCTTCATAATTCTAAATTTTAAAATAGATACTGCAAAGATACATATTGAAAACAAGAAACAAGCAGATAAATCCCTACGATTCGATAGGGAAATCCCCATTATTCAAATACAGAGCAACATCGTAGGCAGAAAAGTCTTCTATTTGCTTTGAAACAGGCCTTTGAACAGCAGATAGGGATCGATGATGATATTGTGGTGGCAATGGGGAACAATGGTTTTAGCCATACCACCTGTAGCAACGATATGAGGCTCTACACAAAAAGTTGGCAGAAGCTTGTCGATAAGACCGTCTATCATAGCAGCCGTACCATAGAGAATGCCGCTTTGCATGCACTCAAGAGTATTGCGCCCAACAAGGTGAGCTGGTTTTTCGATGGTGATGGCAGGCAGTTGAGAGGCACGCGTACTGAGGGCACTAAGGGAAGTCTTAACACCAGGAATAATGAGTCCGCCACGGAAGCACCTGTTTTCGTCGACTACGCCAATGGTGGTGGCTGTACCAAAATCAATGATGATAGCGGGTGCGCCATAACAACTAACGGCTCCTAAGGCATCGGCCAGACGGTCTTTACCCAACTGGGCTGGCGACTCCACATCGATGCCGACAACCTCCTTAGCATCGGCAATAGTAAAGAAATGGGGCTGTATGCCCGTCAGGTCGACCACGGCCTGAGCAATATCATCGTTCACCTCGGGAACAACCGACGAGATGATAACATTCTCGATATCAGCCGCCTCTACGCTATACTTGCGCAGGCCCTGACGAAGCTCATAGCGGAAAAAACTAGCAGTCTCTTCTTTCTTGGTCTTGAATCGCCAAGTAGACGAGATATTACCCTGTTCATCAGCCAAAGCGATGACAATGGTAGAATTGCCGATATCGATGAGAATACGCATATCTTCTAAGAAAGAGTTATGATATGTGAGAGTATCTGGTCGGCAGTGTTCTCTTTCGAACAGAACGGAAGTTCCTTAATGCCATCAGATGTGACAAGTGTCACCTGATTCGTATCAACGCCGAACCCCGTTTTCTCGCTGGCGATAGAGTTGGCACAAATCATGTCGGCATGTTTCTTCGTGAGTTTAGCACGCGAATTGTCTATCAGATTCTCTGTCTCCATCGAGAAACCTACCAGCAACTGTCCCTTGCGTTTATGCTCACCCAACCAGCCCAGAATATCCTGCGTACGAGTCAGCGCTATAGACATATCGCCACTGTTCTTCTTCACTTTCTGCTCTGAATAGTCAGCAGGCTTATAGTCGGCTACAGCACTACACATCACAATTATATCCTGCTGGGCACTTCTGGCGGTTACAGCTTCAAACATCTGCTGGGCACTCTTCACGTCGACCTTGTTGATACCAGCGAAGGGCTGAATGCTCACAGGCCCCGAAACAAGCGTCACTTCAGCACCGCGCAAAACTGCCATTTTAGCAATGGCGTAGCCCATCTTACCCGACGAGTGGTTGGTGATGAAGCGCACAGGATCGATGGACTCTTGCGTAGGACCTGCCGTTACAAGAATACGCTTACCTCGCAAATCTTTCTCCTTCGCCAGATGTAATAGAATATGCTCCAGCAGCGTCTCTTCCGAAGGCATCTTACCGCTACCCGTATCGCCACAAGCCAGTCGTCCAACGACGGGCTCTATGATATGATAGCCATGGTGCTTCAGCTTCTGCAGATTGTCTTGCAGTATAGAATTCTCCCACATGCCAGTATTCATAGCTGGAGCAAAGAGCACGGGAGCTTTTGTGGCCATGATGGTAGTGGTGAGCATATCATCGCAGATGCCGCCAGCCACCTTACCGATGACATTTGCCGTACAGGGCGCCACCATAAACAAGTCGCCTCGCTTAGCCAGCGACACATGCTTCACATCGAACGAGAAATTGCGGTCGAAGGTGTCGACGATGCACTTGTTGCTGGTCAGCGTCTCAAAGGTCATCGGCGTGATAAACTTCGTGGCGTTCTCAGTCATAATCACATGCACGTCGGCATTCAGTTTCACCAGCATCGAAGCCAGATTGGCTGTCTTATAGGCCGCAATGCTTCCCGTCACCCCGAGTACGATGGTCTTTCCTGTCAGCATAGTCCTTTAGTCTTTTTTATTTATTACTGTTCAATCAGCAACCCGTGCTTCTCGTAGTTGGCCTTACGAACAATCTTGTTGTCCTCGTCGACAAACAGCACGACGGGTTTGTGTTCACGTGCCTCCTCTGGCGTCATCTGGGCGTATGCCATGATAATCACCTTGTCGCCTACGTTGACGCACTTGGCTGCAGCGCCATTCAGACAGATGATGCCCGAACCCGCCTCGCCTGCGATGGCGTATGTTTCGAAGCGGCTGCCATTGTCAATATCGGCAATAGCCACTTTCTCATATTCCATAATGCCCGACTCAGCCAACAGTTCTGAGTCGATGGTGATGCTACCCACATAATCAAGGTCGGCCTGCTTCACCGTTGCACGGTGTATCTTTGCTTTCAGAAGCGTCAATTCCATTTCGCAGCAATTATATGTTTACAATAAAGTTGTCAATCAGTCGTGTCTTACCGATATACACGGCGATGGCCACCAGCGTCTCGCCCTCGATTCTCGGCGTGCGCTGAATGTTTTCAAAGTCAACGACCTCCACGTAGTCTATACGTGCCAGCGGTTCTGTCTCCAGATTCTCGCGAATAACACCAATCACCTTCTGAGCGTCGCGCTCACCTTTTTCGATAACCTCACGTCCCTTCTTCAGACTCTTCGAGAGAATCAGCGCAGCCTGGCGCTCCTCAGGGTTCAGATAGGTATTGCGGCTCGACTTGGCCAGTCCGTCGGCTTCACGCACGATAGGACAAGGCACAATCTCAAGCGGGAAGTTCAGATCGCGCACAAAACGTTTCACCGTAGCCAACTGCTGAGCGTCCTTCTGTCCGAAGTAAGCGCGGTTGGGCTGAACGATGTTAAAGAGTTTGCCCACCACGGTACATACGCCACGGAAGTGAACTGGGCGGACAGCGCCACAGAGCAGTTCGGTGGTCTCTGTCGTATCGATGAACGATGTGAAGTGTCCTGGGTACATCTCAGCAGGCTCAGGGTTGAAAATCAAGTCACCGCCAGCCTCCTCGACCTTCTCCATGTCGCGGTTCAGGTCACGCGGATAAGCCTCAAGATCTTCATTCGGACCGAACTGAATGGGGTTGACGAACACCGATACCACCGTACGGTCGTTCTCACTTGCCGACTTGCTAATCAGGCTCTGATGGCCCTCGTGCAGAAAACCCATCGTGGGCACCAATCCCACCGTGAGTCCCTCCTGCTTCCAAGCCGAAACAATATCTCTTACTTCTTTTACAGTCTTAACTACTTTCATGGTTTTTCCCTAACTTCTTTTAACTTCTTCAATTTCCGTTTCAAACAATGCCTGCATCACCTCTTCGCTGATAGCATAGGTCTGTCCTGTCTCAGGGAAGCTGCGCTGCTCGCATTCTTGCTTGTACTGCTTGAAAGCCTCAAGCATCACGCTATGCAGATCGGCATATTTCTTCACGAACTTTGGCGTGAATCCATCGGTATAGCCCAGCATATCCTGATAGACTAGCACCTGACCGTCGCAGCCGTTACCGGCACCTATACCGATAGTCAGCGCCTTGGCCTGTTCGGTAATCAGCTTAGCCAGCGTCGCAGGCACACACTCCAGCGTGATGGCAAATGCGCCAGCCTCTTCTACAGCCTGCGCATCCCTGATCAGCTTCTTGGCCTGCTCCAGCGACTTACCCTGCACCTTGTAGCCACCCATAGCGTTTACCGACTGCGGCGTCAGTCCGATATGAGCCACAACGGGTATACCAGCCTGCGTGATGGCCTTGATGCGGTCGGCATACTCCACGCCGCCCTCCAGCTTCACTGCCTGGCAGTTTGTCTCCTTCATAATGCGTCCTGCATTGCGCACAGCATCTTCCACCGATGCCTGATACGACATGAACGGCATATCAACCACCACGAAAGCCTGTCTGGCGCCTCTGACTACAGCCTTACCGTGATGAATCATGTCCTCAACGGTAACAGCCAATGTATTTTCGTAACCCAACATGACGTTACCGAGCGAGTCGCCCACCAATATCATGTCTATTCCCGCCTCGTCGATGGTGCGGGCCGTATTGTAGTCGTAAGCTGTCAGCATGCTTACGGGCTGCTGACCCTTGCGATCCAACAAATCGAAAATAGATTTTCTCATTATCTTTATTAATGGTTATTCTGCAATCTTTTGGGGTGCAAAGGTAGGCTATTATTTTTATATCTACAAATAATAACCCCCTTTTTTTCACTTTTACACCTTTTTAATATACAAATAGGGAATCTGTCATGAAAAATAGGGATTTTCCTATACGTTTCTCATTTTTTATTCTCATCTTTGCAGCGTGAAACTATAAACTTTGAAGCGTATGAAAGAAAATCGTATTATTGCATCTGCCCTGATTGCTGTGGGCATCGTATTCTTAGGATTGTTCATCAAATCCGGCATCGACAATTTTGCCAACAAAGACCGAAAGGTGACGGTAAAGGGACTGGCCGAGCGCGAAGTGCCCGCTGATAAAGTGACGTGGAGCATCGGTACCAAAGTGACAGGCAACGACCTGCCTATGCTTTATGAGAGCATCAATCACCAGACGGACAAGATTAAGAAGTTCTTGCAACAGAACGGCCTCGAGGAGAAAGAGATTACCGTAAACCCACCAACAATCAGCGACCTCGAAGCCCGCGAATGGGGTGACAACCAGAAGAACTTCCGATACATCGTGAACACCACGATTACCGTGGCCACAAACAAGGTGACGGAAGTAAACAAAGCCATCTTCAAACAGGCAGAACTGCTGAAGCAGGGCGTTGCCATCGAAAACAGCAACCCTCAATACGAATATGCCTCATTCCAGCAGATGAAGCCAGAGATGATGGCCGAAGCTATCAAGAACGCACAGAAGACTGCCGAGCAGTTTGCAGAAGCCAGCAAGAGCGAATTAGGGCAGATTCAGACAGCCGGACAGGGACAGTTTGAGATAGAAGACCGCGACCAGAACACGCCGTACATCAAAAAGCTGCGCGTAGTAACCACCATCACCTACTCACTGAAAGACTAAGCGAAAAGGCGCGGAACGATTATAAAATCATTTACACGCAAAACCACGTCAAGGAAGGCTAGGAAACAAGCCACGTGTAAAGCTGAAGTTTACTCCGACTAAAGAAGGGTTTTACTCCGAGTAAAGTCCCACTTTAGTCGGAGTAAAGTGTATGTCTGCCCAAAGGCCATGAATAAGACACTTCTGCAAACATCAGAAATAAAGATGAATATTGTTTACTTTTCGTCCACACGCCCTTTAACGGTTCTTATGGGTGCAGAACCAGTTGTGCGTGAAGTTGTAGAGAACGAGGGCGACGACGAAGAGTACAAGCGACGTGACAAACGCACGATCAGAATCGCCATAGAACAAAGCATAGCCAAGACCCAGCCCCCAGGCAATACCACTCTCCCATCCCAACAGGAAAGTGCTCTGCGACGTGCCGCGCTGGCAATGACGGCTGAGCTTGATAAAACAGAGCAGAAAGCGCGAGCCAATAAGTCCCAAGCCGAAACCCACAAAGGCGGGAGCAGCATAGAATACAATCTGCTGCGTGCGCGTAATCAGCATGAGCAGGGCGGCTATCATTAGAATAAGCCCCGAAACGACCTCGCTCTTGACCTCAGCATTGCGGAACACAAAACGCTGCGACAACAGGGCTGCCAAGAAACCAACCATCATCATGGCATAGAACATCTCGGATAGAACTACCGAGAAAAGTATGCCAACTGCCAGCATAATGAGCTGGAGATTGACGAAGAGCGGGAATCCGTGAGGCAGAAAGAAGCGGTCGAGACTAACGGTAGGAACATCGTCTTGAGGCGCACGGAAGGGGAAGTGAACCATCATGATGAGCAGAACGGCTACTGCCGCACACCCCACAGCCGAGAGCAGTACGATGCTGAAGCCCATCAGTCGGTCGAGAAGCAGGCCCGTCATAGGTCCCAGCGACAAGGCGAAACGCGAGAACCAGGCTGCCGAGTGGTTAGCCTCCGTGCGCTGGAACGACTCGCTTGTATCGATAATCAACGTGCTGGTAAGCACCATCTGCGCCAGACCGAACACGGCTCCAAGGGCGAAACGCTGGATAACGATGAACTGGAAATCGCAGGACTGGAAACGCTGTTCGTTGAGATAGTATAACAAAGCTGTCAAAGCGCCTACGGCAATAACCGCCCAGATGCAGACCACGTTGCGGCGGAAATGCTGCACAAGGAACGATACGAACATACCCAGCAAGAACAACCCAAGACCGAAAGCGCCCATAGCGACACCAATCTCCATCGGCGAGAGGTGCTGCGTGGAGAGCAGCCAGCGGGGCAAGGTGGGTACGAGGATATAGACTGACATAGCCAACAGGAAATTAGCTATGGCCATCAACCAGAATTCACGATGCCACAAACGGATATGTACGGGAGTGCTTTGACTGTTCATTACTTCCTGATTAAAGTTTATCGCTTGACGGGGTTATAGTTTTGAGCATAGAGTTGTAAAGTCTACGTTCTCATAATCGCTTATCTGTATGTCGGAATAGGGAGCAATAGCCTCGACTGCGTTCGTAGTAGCAAGACCAACCACACGCATGCCAGCCGCCCGACCAGACTTCAGGCCGTTGAAGCTGTCCTCGAAGACGACGCAATCCTCAGGCTTCAAGCCGAAACGCTCAGCAGCCGTCAGATAGCAGTCGGGATGGGGCTTGCTGCGCGAGAAGTCCTCGGAAGTGAGGATAGCGTCGAAAAGCTCACGGAAACGGGGCTGATGACGATAGACGCTCTCCATCTTGGGGATATTAGAGCTGGTGACCACAGCCGTCTTGACACCATGATTGTGCAAGTCGGCTATCAAGGCTTCGAGCCCTGCGATATAGTCAAAATGCATCTGCTGCTCGAACGCATCGAGACGGGCGGTGATAGAGGAGCGCTGCTGCTCCAAGGGGCCGCTGAACCAGCGGTCGTATATCTGTGTGAGTGTAGAACCTTTGATCTCGTGCTCCAGTCCCGGATGCTCAGGGTGATACTCACGACATATCATACCCCAGAAAACACTATACTGGGGCTCGGTGTCGAATACCACACCATCAAGGTCGAACAAGGCTGCTTTGAAATCTCTTTCTTGCATATTTTGTGAATTTGGGTGCAAAATTACGGATTTTCTACGAGAAATTTGCGATTTTCATGATTTTAGTGTACTTTTGCGGAAAAAATAAGAGCAAAGACGATGATAATCAGACGAAAATGGGTGTTTTTAGCCGTCGCAGCAATGCTGGCAATCAGTTGCAAGCAGCCCGATGAGAACACGGTAGAGTTCGAGGAGCTGACCCTGAACAAAACCGTTGCGCTGACAAGCGACGAGGATTCGCCCAAATGCTCTATCAGTCTGAAACTTCTACAGGCTACCGAGGCAAACGGCCACAAGGCCGAAGTGATAAACAACACGGTAGTGGAAAACCTGTTCCACATGCACGATATGTCGATGACAGGAGCTATGGAGCGGTTTACCGACAACTACGTCAGCACCTATAAGCAAACCATGCTGCCGCTATACAAGCAAGACAGAAACGATTCAACAAAAAGAGCCTGGTATGAATACCACTACGTCATATCAGCAGAAGCCAGTCAAGGCAACAAGCAGACGGTTGTTTATCAAGCCACAATAGATTATTATGAAGGGGGCGCCAGAGGAACTCACCTGATGCGAGTCATGAACTTCGAGGCGAAGACAGGCCGTCTGCTGACACTCGAAGACCTGTTTGCCGACGGTACGGAGAACCAACTGAACAACATACTGCTGAAAGCTCTAAAGGAAAAGACGGGCTATGCCACGCTCAGCGAACTGAAGGAGCACAACTACCTGACATCGGTAGACATCTATGCCCCTGAGAACTTCATCATAGGCGACGAGACGGTTACCTTTATCTATAACCCCTCGGAGATTGCAGCATATTCAGAAGGTTCGATAGAACTCATCATACCCTATACGAGTTTGGATAAATTACTGAAGAACTCATTCACATATTAAGCATTTATGACAGCAGACATTATAAGAAAGTATTTCCCAGAATTGAGCGAAGAGCAGCAGAGACAGTTTGATGCCCTCGACGCGCTCTATCGCGACTGGAATGCGAAGATAAACGTAATATCAAGAAAAGACATCGACAACCTGTATGAGCACCACGTGCTTCACTCGTTGGCCATCGCCAAGATCGTGAACTTCCGCCCAGGCACGGAAATACTCGACTTTGGTACTGGCGGCGGTTTCCCAGGTGTACCCTTAGCCATTCTTTTCCCCGAGTGCCGCTTCAAGCTGATAGACGGTACGGGCAAGAAGATAAGAGTGGCACAAGAGGTATCGCAGGCTATCGGACTCAAGAACTGCGAACCTACCCACCTGCGTGGTGAAGAGGAGAAGGGTAAGTACGACTTCATCGTGAGTCGTGCGGTGATGCCCCTACCCGACTTGGTAAAGATTGTGCGCAAAAACGTATCGAAGACACAACGTAACGCCCTGCCCAACGGCGTTATCTGCTTGAAAGGCGGCGACTTGCAGGCAGAGTTGCGCCCTTATGCCAAGATTGTAGAGGCAACAGACATCAGCACCTTCTTCAAAGAAGAATGGTTCAAGGAAAAACATGTGATATATTTACCCATTTAAATATATGCTGAATATCAAGACTTTCATGTGCAACCTGCTACAGGAGAATACCTATGTAGTAAGCGACGACACGAAGGAATGTGTAATCATAGACTGCGGTGCCTACTACGAAGAAGAGCGTACGGCCATCACCCAATACATAGACAACGAGGGACTGAAACCCGTACACCTGCTCTGTACACACGGACACTTCGACCATAACTTCGGCATAGACACCATCTATCATGCCTACGGACTGAAAGCGGAGATTGCAGAGGAAGACGGTTTCCTGATCAACGACATTCCCGGACAGTTCTTGAGAATGATCGGCGTTCCGCTGAAACGAGAGTATCCGCCCGTGGGCAGATATTTCGAGCCCAACGAAGTGATACGCTTCGGTCATCACGAGCTGAAGATTCTGAAGACGCCCGGACATACCCCTGGCGGTGTCGTATTCTATTGCGAGGCTGAGGGCATAGCTTTCTCAGGCGACACATTGTTTCGCATGAGTGTGGGACGTACCGACTTTGAGGGCGGCAGCTATAAAGAACTGGCTGAGAGCCTGAAGAACGTTATCGCAAAAATGCCCGCCGAGACAACCGTCTACAGCGGACATGGACCAAAGACCACCATCAGCGACGAGCTGAAGTACAATCCTTATTTACATTGATCATACCACTCTTTGAGCGCACCTTTTGGTGTGCCTCGCCTAACCGTCTCGTCAAGTACGTCGCGGGCCTCCTTACGTTTGCCTTGTCGCAACAGGGCATCGGCTTTCGACACGGCAAAGTCTACACTTGAAGGGCGACGAGTGAGAGCTTCGTCCCAGTCGTAGACAGCCACCTCATACTGATGCTGTTCCGTTTCGTAAGCAGCCCGTGCGGCATAAGCGTCGGCACTATCAGGAAAGAGTTGCACGATACGGTTCAACTCATCTGCCGTATCGGCCTTTCTTCCTAACTTCTGCAGAATATGCGCCAAGCCGAGATGCGCCTCAAAGTGCTGAGGCTGAATGGCGAGAAACGACTCGTAGTCGACACGCGCCAAATCGTAATGACGCAACTGAGTATGACAGAAAGCACGGAAATAGAGGGCAGCCAGATTGCGGTTGTCAATATGGAGCACGTTGCCATACTCCTCAACGGCATATTCCCATTGTTGCAGATTAATGTTAGCTTCAGCCTTACGCAATCGGAGATCGACATTCTTAGGGTTCCGACGGATAGACTCCATGAGGGTTGACACAGAGTCGCGCCACTCCTGAGGCGTCTGCGCCGAGGCACAGACAACCACCAAGAGCTGCAACACAATAAGTTTTAATCTATGCATTCTTAATGTAATTTACAATCCAAGCGCCAACCTCACGAGTACCGTAGTGAGCACCACCCTCAACCTGAATCTCCGGAGTACGCACGTTAGCAGCCAGAGAGGCATCGACAGCTTCACGAATAAGGGCGCCTTCCTTCTCCAGTCCGAAATGTTCGAGTAACATAGCGGCAGACAGAATCTGAGCCAGCGGATTAGCCAGATTCTGCCCGGCAGCTTGAGGCCAGGAACCGTGAACGGGTTCGAAGAGCGGCGTGTGCTCACCCAGCGACGCCGAGGGCTGCAAACCCATAGACCCCGTGATGCAGGCCGTTTCGTCGGTAAGGATATCGCCAAAAGTGTTCTCAGTAACGATGACATCGAAGAAACGTGGTTCTGTAAGCACACGCATCGAAGCATTGTCGATAAACATATAGTCGGTAGTAACCTCAGGATACTGGGGTTCTATCTCCTTGGCAATCTGACGCCACAGACGTGATGAAGCCAGGATATTGGCCTTATCGACCACGGTAAGGTGCTTGCGGCGTTTCATAGCCATCTCGAAACCGAGCTTCACGATACGTTCAATCTCAGGACGTGTGTAGATGTCGGTATCGTAGGCCTTATCGTTGTCCTGATACTTTTCGCCGAAATACATGCCTCCCGTCAGTTCGCGAAGCACCACGAAGTCGGCACCACGAATAAGTTCATCCTTCAAAGGCGACTTATGCAGCAGGCAGTCGAAAGTAGCCACAGGACGCACATTGGCAAAGAGTCCCAGTTTCTTACGCATAGCCAGCAGCCCCACCTCAGGACGTATCTTAGCCGTGGGGTTATGGTCGTACTTCAGATCGCCCACAGCAGCAAAGAGCACCGCATCGGCACGCATACACACCTCGTGGGTAGTGTCGGGATAAGGGTCGCCCACCTCGTCGATGGCGTGAGCGCCACAGATTGCTTCTTCGTAAGCAAACTCATGTCCACACTTCTCTGCTATAGCGTCGAGCACAGCCACACCTTGTTTCATAATTTCGGGACCTATTCCGTCGCCCGCAAGTATTGCAATATTCAGTTTCATAATTCTTCTTTCTGTTCGTTTTCGTAAATGTTCAACATCTTAAAGGTTGCCTTGATAGCAGCTTCCGTCTGGTCGGCATCCAGACCACGGGTGCGCATGATACGCCCGTTGTCGTTCCATGTGATGACGGTCTGCACCAACGCATCGGTACGTCCGCCAGGAGGAATCGTAACCGCATAGTTCTGCAGAATAGGGAACGTGCGGTCGAGATACTTCTTGTAGATATAACGCAGCGACTTCACGAAGGCGTCGTACTGACCGTCGCCCGTTGCCGAGGCCTCATACTGCCGTCCATTGATCTCGACCTTGATATTGGCTCCGGGCTTCAGGCCATAGGCGGTTGACACCACGTAACTGACAAGCTTCACCTTATCCTCAGGCGCATCATGCTTAAGCACATCGCTCACGATGAAGGGCAGATCCTCCTGCGTCACAATCTCCTTCTTATCGCCCAACTCGGTAATACGCTGGGTAACGCGACGAGTCTGCTCGGGCGTCAGTTCAAGTCCCAGTTCCTTCAGGTTCTTGGCTATATTGGCCTTACCGCTGTTCTTGCCGAGGGCATACTCACGCTTGCGTCCGAATCGCTCAGGCACCAGTTCGTTCTGATAAAGTCCGTTCTTATTGTCGCCATCGGCATGAACGCCAGCCACCTGGGTAAACACGTTGTCACCTATGATAGGCTGATTAGGCGCGATAGCGATACCGCTATAGCTCTCTACCAGACGGGAAATGTCGTTCAGTTTGTCTTCATTGATATTGGTCTTGGCGTGGAACTGATCCTTCAGAATCACCTGCACACTCGACAGAGGCGCATTGCCGCATCGCTCTCCCAACCCGTTGACGGTAACGTGCAGTCCCTTGGCACCACTAAGTACGGCAGCCAACGAATTGCTCACGGCCAGATCGTAGTCGTTATGCGCATGGAAGTCGAAATGCGTATCGGGATAACGCTTCATCATCTTGCGGAAATATTCGATACATTGCAGGGGATTCATGATTCCCAACGTATCGGGCAGCATAAAGCGACGGATACCGATGTCGCATAGTGCGTCCATCACCTGATACACATATTCGGGCGAGTCTTTCATACCGTTGCTCCAGTCCTCAAGATAAATGTTCACCGTGAGACCTTTGCTGCGAGCATACTTCACCGCCTGACAGATATCTTCGATGTGCTGTTCGGGCGTTTTCCCCAACTGTTCCTGGCAATGGCGCAGAGAGCCCTTAGCCAACAGATTGACGACCTTTGCGCCACACGACACGATCCAGTCGACACTCTGTCCGCCATCCACGAATCCCAGCACTTCCACCTTGTCGAGCTTGTCAATCCTCTCGGCATAGCGGCATATCATGCTGACAGCCTCTTTCTCGCCCTCAGACACACGAGCCGAAGCCACCTCTATACGGTCGACGTTCAGGTCGTGGAGCAGCATTCGGGCGATGATGAGTTTCTCGTGGGGCAGAAAGCTCACACCATTGGTCTGCTCGCCGTCGCGGAGTGTTGAGTCCATGATCTCCACAAAAGGCCGCAGGCTCTTGTAATGACTTACTTGTTCTGCTGTTCCCATAATTCGGTTTTTTCTTTATTCTGTACAAGGAAATCGATATCGTCGAGTCCGTTCATCAGACAATGCTTCTTATAGCCGTTGATGTCGAAGTGCTCGCTTCGTCCCGTTGCCTGATTCGTTACCGTCTGATCGGGCAGATTGACCTCTACCAGAGTCTTCGGGTCGTCCTGAATGCTTTGGAAGAGTTCTGCGAGGAATGCCTCGCTCACCTGCACGGGAAGTACGAAATTGTTGAGTTCGTTGTTCTTGTGGATATCGGCAAAGAACGAGCTGATGACTACCCGGAACCCATAGCCCGCAATAGCCCAGGCCGCATGTTCGCGCGATGAGCCCGAACCGAAATTCTTGCCTGCCACGAGGATACATCCGCTATAGGCAGGATTGTTGAGCACGAAATCCTTGTTAAGCTTACCGTCAGCCTGATAGCGCCAGTCGCGAAACAGGTTGTCGCCAAAGAAACTTTCATCCTTCGTAGTGGCTTTCAAGAAGCGTGCGGGTATTATCTGATCGGTATCCACGTTCTCTAAAGGCAGAGGCACGCAGGTCGACGTTATGATGTTGAATTTCTGTTTCATATTCTTCATTACATTAAGTCTCTCGGGTCGGCTATGACACCTGTCACGGCGGCAGCGGCAGCAACCAACGGCGATGCCAGCACCGTACGAGCTCCAGGCCCTTGGCGACCTTCGAAATTACGGTTAGAGGTAGATACTGAGAGTTTGCCTGCAGGAATCTTGTCGTCGTTCATGGCCAGACAGGCAGAACATCCGGGCTGACGGATCTCGAAGCCTGCTTCGGTCAGAACCTTATCAAGTCCCTCCTCACGAATCTGCTTGTCAACAGCCCACGAGCCAGGAACCAGCCAGGCCACGACGTCTTTCGACTTACGACGCCCCTTTACAATCTGGGCAAACGCGCGGAAATCCTCGATTCGTCCGTTGGTACAAGCTCCGAGGAACACATAGTCGACCTTCGTGCCGAGCAGCTTTTCTCCAGCCTTGAAACCCATATAGTCGAGTGCTTTCCCGAAGTTGGCATCACCCTCTGTAGGAATCGTCTCCGTGATGCCGATTCCCATGCCCGGATTCGTTCCATAAGTGATTCTCGGTTCTATGTCTTCTGCGTTGAAAACCAGCTCCTTATCAAACACGGCATCATCGCCGCTCTTCAGGGTTTTCCAATAGGCGACAGCCTCATCCCAAGCCTCTCCCTTTGGTGCGAACTCACGGCCTTTGATATACTCAAACGTCGTCTCGTCGGGAGCGATGAAGCCGCCTCTTGCCCCCATCTCTATTGAGAGGTTACAGAGAGTGAGGCGCCCCTCCATAGAGAGATTGCGAACCACGTCGCCAGCATACTCCACAAAGTAGCCCGTAGCGCCCGAAGTCGTGAGCCGTGCCATGAGATAGAGGGCCACATCCTTGGCGGTGACACCTTTCTGCAACGTGCCGTTGATGCTGATGCGCATAGACTTAGGCTTTTGCTGAAGGATGCATTGCGAAGCCATCACCATCTCGACCTCAGACGTACCGATGCCGAAAGCCACAGCTCCCATAGCGCCATGGGTAGAGGTGTGCGAGTCGCCACACACGATTGTCATTCCCGGCAGGCTCAGTCCCTTTTCAGGACCAACCACATGGATGATACCATTATCCTTCGACATCATGCCATAGTGTGTCAGACCGAATTCTGCCGCATTCTTCGCCAGCATGTCAACCTGCTTACGCGATACAGGGTCCTCGATGGGTTTATCCTGGTCGTGTGTAGGCGTATTGTGATCGGGCATGCAGTATATTCTCTCAGGACGGAAGCATTTCAGTCCCCTGGCCCGCATACCCTCGAAAGCCTGAGGCGACGTCACTTCGTGGCAGTAGAGGCGATCGATATAAAGCTGTGTCGGCCCATCTTCCACCTGTTGCACCACGTGCTTATCCCATATCTTGTCAAATAGCGTATTCATTTATTCTTCAGTCTTCTTAAACTTATTGATACAGTCGATGTAGGCTTCTACCGAGGCGGTCACGATGTCGGTATTGGCACCAAAGCCATAATAGAGCGAACCGTCATACTCCACCTGCATGTGAACCTTGCCCACGTCGTCAGAGCCCTTAGAGATGGCCTGAATGGTAAACTCCTTCAGCGTCATCTGCTTCATGATGATTTTCTTCAGGGCCTTGATAGCGGCATCCACAGGACCGTTGCCAGAAGCAGCAGCCTCGAACTTCTGCCCCGAGATGTCGAGACCTATTGAAGCCACGCTCTTCACGCCCTTACCCGTAGTCACCTGCAGGAAGTCGAGACGCACGGCATGTGTGTCAGCCATATCGGCGCCAGCCAGCATCAGCGCGTCGGCATCGGTCACCTCCTTCTTCTGGTCGGCCAGCACGAGGAACTTCTCATAAACCTTGTCGAGCTTCTCCTCCTCCAGGTCAACCCCGTTCACGTGGAGACGATGCTTCAAGGCAGCACGCCCCGAACGGGCTGTCAGCACGATGCTGTTGTCGTCGATGCCCACATCCTTGGGGTCCATGATCTCGTAGGTATGCACATTCTTCAGCACGCCGTCCTGGTGTATGCCGCTCGAGTGTGCAAAGGCGTTGCGCCCCACAACCGCCTTATTTGGCTGTACGGGCATATTCATCAGGCTCGACACCATTCTCGAAGTAGGATAGATCTTCGTGGTGTTGATGTTCGTGTCGATGCCCAACTGCTTATGACACTTCAGAATCATGGCAATCTCCTCGAGCGACGTGTTTCCCGCACGCTCGCCGATACCGTTGATGGTCACTTCCACCTGACGGGCGCCAGCCATCACACCGCTGAAGGTGTTGGCCGTAGCCATGCCGAGGTCGTTATGACAATGGGTCGAGATGATGGCACGATCGATATTGTCGACATGTTCCTTCAGGTACTTGATTTTCTCGAAATACTCCTGCGGCAGACAGTACCCCGTTGTGTCGGGAATGTTCACCACGGTAGCTCCGGCCTTGATCACGGCTTCTACCACCTGCGCCAGATACTCATTGTCTGTGCGCCCAGCATCCTCGCAGTAGAACTCCACGTCGTCGACAAAGCGCTTGGCATACTTCGTGGCCTCGACAGCCTGCTCTAAGATGCGCTCACGGGTAGAGTTGAACTTAAACTGGATATGCTCGTCGCTCGTGCCGATACCTGTGTGGATACGCTTGTGCTTGGCATACTTCAGGGCTTCGAAGGCCACGTCGATGTCGTGCTCTACGGCTCGCGTCAGCGCACAGATAACGGGCCACGTCACGGCCTTTGAGATTTCAATCACCGAATTAAAGTCGCCCGGACTCGATACGGGGAATCCAGCCTCGATCACGTCCACGCCCAACTGCTCGAGCGCCTTGGCCACCTGAATCTTCTCTACGGTGTTCAACTGGCAACCGGGAACCTGTTCGCCGTCGCGGAGCGTTGTGTCGAAAATAAACAATCTGTCACTCATTTCTCTATTTGCAATTTATTTGTTTTGTTTGATCTGATGTCTAAAAGAAAAAGCCTTTCGCACTCGGAAGTGAGAAAGGCTCTTCATATCATTCAGTATCATCGTCTGACCTATATATACGCCCTATCACTTCCGCCTGCCCCCTGCAGTCGAATAATAATAATGGCGTTAAGTAGATTCAGACTCTTCATACTTGCTTCTATTTTTTATTTCGGCTGCAAAGTTATACATTTTCTTTGAATCAAACAAATAAATCGTAAGTTTTTTAATTAAAATAATTGCAATTTGTTATATTTAAGCGCACACACCTTATATATTATTATAATTCAGGCGTTAGCCTTTTCGTAGATGGCCGTCATGTCTTCGGGCTTCAGCACCTCCATAGCGCCAATATTCATCTTACCTCCCCGACTGCACTTCTCAACGAGCGCCTTAATCTCCTCGGCAGTAATCCTGCGGCCCACGAGCTCAGGGATGCTGACGGGCATACCTATCGACACGAAGAAGGCCTCCATAGCCTCGATACCCTTCAAGGCCGTAGCCTTAGGGTCGGTAAAGTCCTGCGTCACCCCCATCACGTCGACGGCAAACTTCGCAAAGCGGCTCACGTGCCTGTCCATCACGTAGCGGGCCCACGAGCCCCAGATGGCAGCCAGACCCGCACCATGCGTCACGCCGAACATGCCGCTCAGCTCGTGCTCCAGCTTGTGGCAGGCAAAGTCCTTTTCCGTGCCACACTCCGTCAGGTCGTTGTGCGACAGCGAGCTGGCCCACATGATGGCAGCCCTGTGCTTATAGTCGTCGGGCCGACGAAGCACCTCGGGCGTCGCGTCTTTCACCGTCCTTAGCAGGGCCTCGGCTATCGCGTCGGTCAGCACGGCATCCTCGTATTTCGAGAAGTAGCGCTCCATCGTGTGCATCATGATGTCGGTAGCCCCTGCAGCCGTCTGGTAAGGCGGCAAAGTGTAGGTACGCTCAGGATTCATGATGGCAAACCTGCAACGACACAGGTCGCTGTTCACGCCACGCTTCAGCATGCCCTCGTCGTTGGTAATCACACAACTCGACGACATCTCGCTGCCCGCCGCGGGAATCGTGAGCATCACGCCGATAGGCAGACACGCCTGAGGCACGGCCTTTCCGTCCCAGAAGTCCCACACGTCGCCCTCGTAGCCCACGCCATAGCCGATGGCCTTCGCCGAGTCTATCACGCTACCGCCGCCAACAGCCAGGATAAAGTCCACGTGCTCGCGCCGACACAGTTCGATACCCTCCCTCACCTTCGACAAGAGGGGGTTTGGCACCACTCCGCCCAGCTCCACATAGGCAATGCCGGCCTCGCCCAGCATCTTCTCCACCTTGTCGAGCAGACCCGATTTCCGTGCGCTGCCGCCGCCGAAGTGCACCAGCACCTTAGTGCCGCCATACTGTTTTATCAACTGCGGAAGCTTCTCTTCCGACTCGCGCCCGAACACCACCCTCGTGGGGGCGTAGAAATTAAAGTCCTTCATCATGAATTTCTCTCCTAAATGAATATTTCTGCTGCAAATATACACATTAATCAATAATAATTAGTAATTTTGCGGCATAAAAAAAATGAAAAAGATCCTATTCTATATCATATGCCCATTCGTGGCCCTCATCGCGGTCACGCCCTTTCTCCCCCGCCCCGTCCACAAGGCACCCAGCCTGTCAGGCCACATCGTCGTCAGCCAAGACACCATCGAGCCCGAAGACACCAGTATCCTCAACTTCGCCAACGAGCTGGCCTACTATTTCTCGCGCCATAACGTGCAAGACGAGGGCTATGAGATGGTGGCCGCCTTTGCCGACGGCAAACGCCTCGAAGTGAAAGTCTCGCCCTACATATCGGCCCTGAACGTGGGCACATGGAAGAACCGCCAGCGCCAGGGCACAGGCGTCGCCCTCGACTCGCTGGGCCGCACCATCGTCGGCACCTTTCAGGCCGACACCCTCACCACGGGCATCCGCCTCGACTCTACGGGCACCTATCGCGGCGACTTCGTCAGACTCGCCGCCCAAGGCCACGGCGCCTATCAGCACTTCAACGGCAGCTACTTCGAGGGCCATTGGGAGGGCGACCTCCGCCACGGCTTCGGCCTCGAGATGCAGAATCCCCTCGGCAGCGAGCCCCGCCTGCGTGTAGGCGAATGGCTCAGCAACCGCTTCTGGGGCGAGCGCATGCGCTACACCACCGAACGCATCTACGGCATCGACATCGCCCGCTACCAGCACGAGCAGGGCCGTCGCCGCTTCCCCATCGACTGGAGCAAGATGCGCATCACCTTCCTCGGCAAGAAGAGCCACAAGAATGTCAAGGGCGACGCCGACTATCCCGTGTCGTTCGTCTTCATCAAGTCTACCGAGGGCGTCACCATCCGCAACCGTTACTACGCCTCCGACTACCATCAGGCCCGCAAACACGGCATCCGCACGGGCGCCTACCACTTCTGGCGTACCAAACTTGGCGGCGCCCAGCAGGCCCGTTTCTTCCTGCGCAACACCCTGTTCGGCAAGGGCGACCTTCCCCCCGTGCTCGACGTAGAGCCGTCCGACGCCCAGATCCGTGCGGCAGGCGGTCCCGAGGCCATGTTCCGCCAGATACGCACGTGGCTCCGCATGGTTGAGCAGCATACGGGCGTCAAACCCATCCTCTACATCAACCAGCGTTTCGTCAACATGTATCTGCCCGTGGCCCCCGACATCAAGCGCGACTACCGCGTGTGGATAGCCCGCTACGGCGAGTACAAGCCCGACGTGCGCCTGGCCTTCTGGCAGCTGTGTCCCGACGGCCGTGTGGCAGGCATCCGCCCCGAGGTCGACATCAACGTGTTCAACGGCTACCAGACCCAGTTCGACGAGTTCCTCGAACAGGAGACCATCAAGTAAGCAGTCAAAAATAAATGCAAATTAAACTATGTTCTTGATATCACGCTTCTTGCCATTTTCGCATTGGTTCTTTCATCGCTTCTAAAAGATTGTCAACAAACATATTGCACTCATTAATAAGCCCAACTATATTATCACATGTTAAGGTTATTCTCTTCAAGTGATTATCTTCTTTTTGGTTTCCTGAACGATGAATAATATCATGTCTTTTTAAAATATCCTTATTAATCCTTGTGTAATCTGGAAAACTAATTTCAAAAACGTTTTCAAAAACGTTTTTTATTTTCTTCATATTATGAGCATTTATACTACATATATCTTTAAATACAAACTCATAAACATCATTCTTTTCATAATTTGCGTTGTTTATATACAGAAGATATCTGTCAAAATACAGTTCACAACCTAAAACCATAGTATATAGAAACGATGTAATAAACAGTTCGAAATTACCAAACACAGCGCCATAAATGCTCTTTAGTTGTATCTGTATTAAATCTTCTGGTATCTCAATCTTTAAAATTCTTAGAATCTTATCAATCTCTTCTATATATTCATTTTTGAGTATTGATGGATCATTAAAAGTAGCTAATCCTCCTAAAGATACAGCAATGCCTCCAGCTGCCTTATATCTACAATATGGAATAAGTGTCATTTTATCATCTAGATTAAGGTCGCCTTCTATTACTAAACAGGCATTTGATGCTTCTTTTATATCTTCTAAGCACGATAATCCTTTTGCTATATGATAGCCTTTATTGGCATATATTCCACCCTTTACATATACGATACTTTTTTTCATTTTAAAATGTTTTTAATATTTCATAATTAAAGAATAATCTAGTGAGTTGTGAATCTACACTTTGGATAATTAGAACATCCCCAAAAACTACCATATTTTCCCTTTCGTAAGACTAACTGAGCGCCACATCTTGGGCATATACCTGAAGCGAGTTTCTTATCTGTTTCGTTCTTTGCCCATTTTACATTTTTCACATGTTCTCTATCGCTTATTACCTCCCTATAATCGTAGACATTAATTCTCTCTACCAAATTCAAGACATCAATATCTGATAAATAGATAGTTCGATAATTAATTATCGTATCATATAAGGCTTCTTCAGAAATAACACAGTATTGAGATTCGATTTTAGATATATCAGCCATATCTGTAAATACGACTATGGGCACAATCGGCAAATAGGGCCACTCTTTTACCATATTCTTTATGGCATAGGCATGAGCCATGGATTGTTTTACTGGATTATAAAACTTATTCTTTGTAACATAGGTGTAAGTCTTGTACCATTTCCTCCTATACGTCACATCTGTGACAATAAGCTGAGTCCAATATAGAGAATTGTCATTTCCAAAAATCTCTCCACGATAGTTTTTTGTCTCTATCGTGAAGATAGCATATTTAGAAACAACTATATGGTCGATTTGAATAGTCCTATTACCCGACTTTAAAATTACATCTTTAAAGACATAATACTCATCAGGTAAATCCAATAGCAAATTATGAATCTTAGCTTCTCCCCTTTTCCCTTTCATCTTGGGAGATCTCAATACCCATGAAAGGATAACAATCCCTAAAACTACGACGACAAATACCATATAAAAAATGTCATGCATAGAAATCCTCAGAATAGTTACATATTAATGTATTTCACTGGGTTTGCGCTACGACCATAGAACGTCTTAACAGACTTTCCTATATATGTACTATCAGGATCCTCGATTCCATTAAACTCTACTCGTCTCAAGTATTGGGATTCCTGGGTGTAGTACCATTTTTGAGGAATATATACAGCTTTCACCTTGCCATCTACAATAGCCAGTACATGTGTAGCTAGAGAAACTCTCTCCAGATTCATTTTCCAATATTTACGCGTCATCTCATAGAGATTTTCACGCTTTATAAATCCTACCTTTACACAGACTATTCTGTCGCTTTCATTAGGTAACAATTCGTTTTCTGTATCCATACAATAATCGGGTTAGGTTTGAAAATATGATGGCAAAGTTACTAAATATTTCTAACACAAGCAAATGTTTGAGCGGATTATCTTTATTTCTATATTGTTGCAGTTGTTGCAGTGTTGCAGTTCGAATCAGGGAGTGAGAAAAGTGAAAAGTAAATTCTATATATTTATATATATAATATATATAATATATAGACATTTTTTTAGGGGTGCGCCAATCTTACAAACAACTGCAACACTGCAACAACTGCAACAGATTGGGTGATTCTGCTCGGAGGAAAGCGGGAGTTGTAATAAGGCTAAGTAGGACTTTGCTCGGAGCAAGTATGGGAGTAGTCGAGGTGTTGGTAGATAAGGTTCTTGAGTGAGATGAAAGAAAAATCCCTCAGCATTGAAGTGCTGAGGGATTTATGATTATGTTCTAATCGAAGAGAACTGACTACTCGGGCTTTACGCTGTCGCAGACGGCCTTGTAGTACTGGCGGAAGTCGCTCCAGCGGTAGTACGGGGCCTGGGTGGTGGGTACGGGCAGCGTGGCCTCCTCGCCGTTGAGCAGCAGCTTGACGAGTATGTCGTCGGCCGACTTCTTGCCGCGGTAGAACACCAGCTGGATATTCGACGCCATGCAGGTCTCCCAGCTCTGGTAGCAGTTCTTCACCTCGTAGGGGTCTTCGGGGTCGAGGTCGGCGCCGTTGATGCCCAGCAGAACGGTGAGCGGACCGATGAACGAGTCGTGGCCGAAGCGCAGGTCGGCTATGCGGTCGCTACGCCCGGCGAGCACGTCGTCGGCCTTCTGGATGATGTCTTCAATAATGGGGATGACGATGTAGCGGCCGCTGAAGAGCCATGAGTAGGTGCCCAGGTTGCTGTATTCCCAAAAGTCGGCCACCTCCTGGTCGCTGATGATGCTACCCATCATGCCCTCGTGGTCGATGCTGGGCAGCGAGGTGTAGAGCTCTGAGAGCCAGTCGACCACTTCGTCGGCAGGGGCCGTGAGGCTGTCGGTGGTGGTGAACACGCGGCTGAGGACGGTCTGCACGATGGTGGTGTCGACCTTGAACTTATCCATGTTGCTCTCGAAGCGGGGTTTGCACTCGGGGTATTCCTTGCGGTCGGGGTTCTGCTTGTCGGTGGGCACCACGGCGTTGAGCGTGAAGCGCGACGACTGCTCGCGAATCTCGATCTTAGGGTTGCACTGAACGAGCTCCTGACAGAAGCCCGACATGGAGATGACGCAGCGACCCACGAGCGACGAGACGGCCAGCACGTTGCCGCCCTTGCGGAACACCTGGGGGAAGTCGTTGTACATGCGGCGGGCAATGCCCTGGTGCTGCTCCCAGCCCAGCTGGGTCAGTTCGCTCCAGCCCGTGTTGAGCTCTTTCTTGGCGGCCATGAACTTCTGGCGGAAGGCTTCGCCCTCGGCGGTGAGCTGGTTGAGGGTGTGGGCCTTCATGAGCAGGGTGTCGATGTTCTTATAGAGTTTCTCGTTCCAGTAGTAGCGCGAGCCGTGACGGCCGTAGTGGCTGATGTAGAACGGCTTGTAGCCCTTGGGGGCCTTGGTGAGCGGGGCGGTGTTGAACTGATAGGGATAGTCGGTGCCGTAGGCCCTGCGCGGGTCGGCCTTCAGACGGTCGAGCGCGGCATTGCTCTGAGCCCAGGCGCCCACGCCCAGACACAGGAACAGGAGATTAAAGATAGTACGTTTCATAATCGTTTTAAAATTTTTTTTCCTTGCAAAGGTACGAATAAGCGGTCAAAAAAAGGGTATGCCCGAAAAGACATACCCCCTTTTTAACCTTTTTTGTTATTTAAAGCGGTAGGGTAAGTCGCCCTTCGCCCAGTTCGTTCCGTCGCCCCAGCCGGGGTTCTGCTCGAGCACGCCCTCAGAGAGGGTCACCTGATCCTCTGGAATCTTGAAGAATCCGCCACCCGTCTCATTGTAACGGGCCATGAAGTCGTTGGTGAAGGCATATTCGCCCTCGATGCCCTGGTTCAGGATCTTGTTGCCCACCTGGTTCTTCACCTTCTCGGCTACGTCGCCCCAGCGGCGCAGGTCGTTCCAGCGCAGAGCCTCGAAGCAGAGCTCATAGCGGCGCTCCTTCTTCAGGTTGGCGAGGCTGTAGGCGATGTCGGGCAGCTTGGCACGCTCGCGAACGGCATTCAGACCGCTCTTGCCGTTGTAGATGGCCTTACCGTCGGTGAGCTCTGAGTGCATGAGCAGCACGTCGGCAAAGCGCAGCCATACGAGCGACTGGGTGAGACCCGTCTGGCGGTTGTTCTCAGAACCGTAGAAGTAACCGTAGCTGAGCATGCGCTGACCCGTCTCGGGGTCGATGGCCTCGCAGCCTACATACTTCTTGGCCAGCAGGTTGGTGTTCTCTACCTCCTTGGCCTTATCACCCTTGTAGTTAGGAATCTCGACGGCACGGTCGCAGATAGAGCCTACGCGGCGGTAGTCGCCTGCATAGTCGGGATCGGCAGCCCAGTCGGTCCACAGCTTCTCGCACACAGGACCGTTAGAGTAGCCCTGTACAGAGAATGGGAAGGCGTCGGCCGTGGTCTTGCGCAGGCTGTAGAACTCTACGATACGGTTGTGGCGCAGCTGGTCGTCGGCACTCCATCCGGGCTTGTTCGACATCTTGACGGCAAACATGTTCTCCTTGTTCTCGTCGGTCTCCCAGTTCAGGGCGTTGTCGAGGTCGTACTTATAGTCCTTACCCGTGTAGGGGTTGGTGTAGGGCCAGAGGTTGCGCTGGTCGGCCACAAGGCCGTAGCCGCTGTTCTGGATGCAGTCCTCGAGCCAGGCAACCACCTGCGACTTCGAGATGCTGCCACCGTCGGCCAGGGGCAGTTCGCTCTTGCCGTAGAAGCCTGTGTAGAACAGCCACACGCGAGCCATCATGCCCTCGGCAGTCCACTTTGAGGCACGGCCGTCGCCAACCTCAGGATACTTTGTGGCGGGGCCTATCTCGATGGCGCTCTTCAGGTCGCTGGCTATCTGGGCATATACCTCGTCGGGGGTAGACTTAGGCAGGTTCTGGGGCTCGGTAGAGAGTACCAGGGGCACGCCGTTGAACACCTGAACAAGATTGAAGTAGTACCACGCACGGAGGAAATGGATTTCGCAGAGCAGCTGGTTCTTGGTCTTCTCGTTAGACCAGCCAGTCACGTTGTCGATGGTCTCGAGAGCGTTGTTGGCGCGGTTGATACCGGCATAGCGCTGCTGCCACAGGGGCTTCATCCAGTCGACGTAGGCATTCATCAGTCGGTCGACGCCCTGTGCGCCGATGTTACTCTGAGAGCCGCCGCCCAGACGGTCGTCGGAAGCGATATCGAACACGAAGAAGGGGTCTTCCTCGGGGTCGGCCAAGTTACGGTTCATCACGGAGTATATACCGTTTACCATCTGGAAGGCGTCGGTCTCGTTGATCGGGAAGTTCGACGTGTCCTTCATCGTCAGGTTCTCCGTGTCCAGGAAGTCGTCACATGAGGATAAAAGTAAAAAGGTGAAAAGGTAAAGAGGCAGAACCTTTACTATACCTTTGGCCTTCATAAAAATATATTTTCTCATATTCTTTTGCTTATTTAATTTCCTACTTTCTTACCTTTTATTTAGAAGTTGACGTTCAGACCAACCTGCCAGCTACGTGAAGAGGGATAGTAACCGTTGTCGATACCAGATGCCCAGCTTGCGCCGTTACCGAAACCGACCTCAGGATCCATACCCGAATAGTTGGTGAAGGTGAAGAAGTTCTGAAGCGATACATACAGACGGCATCTCTGTACAGGCAGGAACTTGGCGATGCGCTTGAAGTCGTAGCCAAACGATACTCTTGAGATCTTGAAGAAGTCGGCATCCTCAATCCATACGCGAGAGATTTCCGACATGTTGGCTGTCTTACCGTCGGAGAAGCGCGGATAGCGGTTGGTGCTGCCCTCGCCCGTCCAGTACTTGGTGTACACGTCGGTACAATAGTTGTCATCAGGATGGTCGGAGAACTGACGATAGCTCTTTGCCACCTGCTGTCCGAACGAGCCGTAGCCGTTCAGGGCGAAGTCGAAGCCCTTATACGAGAGGTTGATGTTCAGACCTACGGTAAAGTCGGGGTTCGGGTCGCCGATCATGGTCTTGTCGTCGTCGCCCTTGTCGATCTTGCCGTTGCCGTTCACGTCGACGAACTTCACGTCGCCAGGCTGCAGCGACTCACCCTGCAGAGAGTTGGCCTTGTCGCCGCCGCAGTTGCGGTTCAGGTAGTCCTGAAGGTCCTGCTCGTTCTGAATGATACCCTCCATCTGGTAGCCCCAGAAGTAACCGATTGGGAATCCTACCTGAATGCGGTAGAGCTCGGCTGTGTTCTGTGCGATGGCGTTTGAACCGCCGTGGATGATACCCTCGGAGTTAGCCAGACGCGTTACCTCGTTCTTGTTGTGCGAGAAGTTGAACGATACGCCATAGGTGAAGTCCTTGCCGATTCTGTCGTTCCAAGAGAGCTGAACCTCATAACCCTTGTTCTCGATGTCGCCACCATTGATATAAGGTGCGCCTGTGCCGTAAGACAACAGCATCGGAGCGCGAACCAGCCAGTCCTTGGTGGTCTTCTTATACCAGTCGAAGGTCACACCCAGACGGTTTCTCAGGAAACGTGCGTCGAAACCGAAGTCGAGCTGCTCAGAGGTCTCCCACTTCACCTCCTCGTTAGGCAGGATGTTTGGATAGGCTCCGATACCGGGGTTGTCCTTGTTGTCGAAATAGTAAGGATCGTCGAAGGCGATGGTTGCCAGATACTGGAAGCTCGAGATGTTACAGTTACCGTTCTGACCCCAGCTGCCGCGCAGTTTCAGGAAGTCGAGCCAGCTCTTGGTAGACTCGAAGAACTTCTCGTTAGAGATGACCCAACCAGCCGATACTGAGGGGAAGTAGCCCCAGCGGTGTCCGCGTGCGAAGTTTGAAGAACCGTCGGCGCGCAGCACGAGCGACAGCAGATAGGTCTCGTTGTAGTTATAGTTCGCACGTCCGAAGAACGACGACAGGGCGCCCTGCTCCTGTGGTGTGCCGCTGATAGAGGTCACGGCTGGGTCGACCACGTTGGCGTTGTCGATATAGGCATGCTCGAACGAGCCCGGGAAGAGCGAGTTGGAGTTTGTCACACCCACGCTATTGCCGTAGCCCCACTTCTCGAGCGACTGACCCAGCAGGATGTCGATGTTATGACCGCCGAAGCTCTTCACGTAGTTCAACGTGTTTTCGAGCGACCAACGGGTGTTGTATGACTGACGCTGAGTGACGTCGTCGGCAGGATTTGACTTCTTGGTGCTCAGCTCGTAGACGGGCTTGTAGCTGCGACGGTCGGTGTGATGGTACAGCCAACCTGCGCTCACGCGGTAAGTCAGGTCCTTGATAGGCGCAAACTCGAGGAAGAAGTTCGACTGCAGGCGCCAGCCCTTTGTGTAGCCGTAACCCTCGTCATACTTCATGGCTGCCAAGGGGTTCGACATTTCTGCGCTGAAGTCCCATTGGTCGGCCTGGATATCCTTATACTCATAGAAACCGCCTTCGTCGTTATAGGCAGGCAGCAGCGGGCTCATGGCCAGCAGGCTGCGGATGCTGTTGCTGTAGATACCGCCGATAGAGATACCCTTCTTGTCGGTAGCCGAGAATGTGACGTTCTCGCCGAACTTCAGCACGTCTCTGCCGTTTCTGCGGATGAGTGAGTAGTCTGAGTTCATGCGGATAGTGGTACGGTCGTACTTTGGCGTTGCAGGCCATCCGATGGTACCCGTCTGATGGAACTTGCTGGCACCGATGGAGAAACGCGACACGTCGCCACCACCTGTGATGTTGATAGAAGCGTTGTTGATAGGCGCGTCGTCGATCATGGTCTCTTCCAACCAGTTGGTACCGTTCCAGGTGCCGTTCATTATCTGAGCATACTGCTTCGGGATGAGCTTCGCCCAGTCGTAGGTGGCTACGCCCTGAATCTCGTAGGCCTTGTCGTTGATTTCCATATACTGCTTGGCGTTCAGCGGCGTAACGTCGTTGGTGTTGGCGTTCTGCCAGCCCAGATAACCGTCGAAGGTCACCTGAATGTGTCCGGCCTTTCCCTTCTTGGTGGTCACCAGGATAACACCATTTGATGCGCGTGCACCATAGATGGCGCTCGAAGCGGCATCCTTCAGAACGTCGATGCTCTCGATATCGTTTGGCGAGAGGTCGGCAATGTTACCTCCGGGCACGCCGTCGATAACATACAACGGAGAGTTGGAACCAGCAGTACCCATACCACGGATGGTAACCTTATAACTCTCACCAGGCTGACCTGAGTTCATCACGATGTTCATACCTGCTGCCTGACTCTGCAGGGCACCGAATGCGTCGACGGCATTCACGGCTGCGATGTCGTCGGACGTCACGTGAATCGTTGAACCGGTAATCAGCTTCTTGCGCTGCGTACCGTAACCCACTACGACCACGTCGTCGAGCAGATTGCTGTCTTCGCTCAGACTGACTGAAGTGGCGCCCGTAGCCGAGGCCTTGATGGTCTGGGACTTGTAGCCGATATACGAGATATCAAGCTCAGCACCAGGAGCGGTCTCGAGCACGAAGTTACCCTCCATGTCGGTGATGGTACCGTTTTTCGTACCTTTCTCCATCACGGTTGCGCCAATCACGGGCTCGCCGTTGTTGTCCAACACCGTACCGGTCACGCGCTGCTTCTTGCCCTTCGCGGCCTTTCCGGCGTTCTTCTTAGAGATCACAATGCTCTTGCCCTGAATCTCATAGGTCACGTCCTGACCCTTCAGAATCTGGTCAATGGCATCATTAGCATTGTCAGCGTCGATGTTCACCTTCTTGTTGGTGTCTACGTCGCTGGCCTCATACACAAACGAATACCCGCTTTTCTGTTTCAACTCCGACATAGCTTTCTTAACCGTCACGTTGTTCAGCTTGAGCTGCAGGTTTTGAGCCCAGCTACCAATACCAACGGCAAGCATCATTGCCAGAATAACAAGTTTCCTTTTGTTCATTGGCTGAAAATAGTTTTAAGTTAGACATTGATAAAAATAAATTGTATAATTTTTGTTATGGGTAATATAATGTTATGTTTTTACCGTGTTGGTCGTACCTGATCTTGTCGGTAGCTGCCAGCGCGTCGAGCACCTCGCGGAGCGTCTGCTCCTGGCGCAGGAAGTCACCATAGAACCTGAGTGTCAAAAGGCGGTTGTCGGATATGGTAATCTTCACGTTATAACTGCGCTCAAGCGTCTTCACGATTTCCATCAGGGGCTGGCCGTCGAATATCAGTCGGCCGTTGGTCCATTGGCTCGACTTGGCCACGTCGTAGTTCTCGACATAGATCTTACCCGTGCGCTTATCGACCATCGCACGCTGACCGGGCTTCAGCAGCCGGTCTTCGGCGGGATGCTTCGTGCTGCTCATGGCCACGCTACCCTCTGTCAACGAGACAGTTGCCTCCGCGTCGCTCGGATAATCGCGGAAATTGAATTTCGTGCCAAGTACCTTGACCCGCACATTCTCCGACTCGACGCTGAAAGGCAACTGCTCATTGTGGGTTACCTCGAAGTAACCCTCTCCTTTTAAACTAACTAACCTCACTGAAAAGCCAAAGCCTTGTGAATAGGATATTCTTGAGCCTGCGTTCAGGCACACCTTCGTGCCGTCGGGCAACGTCATCTGGGTGCGAGAACCTTGTGGAGCTTCAATCACAATATCGCCAAAAGCCGAAGCCACGTTACTCTGTCCGCCCTTGAACGAGAAGTAGCCCACAGCCACGACGGCAGCCACGGCAGCAGCATATCGCAGCCATCTCAGACGGTGGTGGGTCTGCACTTTAGGCTTGCTGCTCTCTGCCACACGCTTCTTAAAGGCGGCAAAAGCGGCGTCTTTGTCGTACTTGGCCAGTTGCTCTTCACTAACGGACGAGAACCATATCTCCTCTTCGAAATGTGACTTGTCGTTTGTCATCTTATGGTCGATAGTTATTAGTTTGACGATAAAAAAAGTCCTGAGGGTAGTCAGAACTGATATTTTTTCAAAAATATTTTTATGCCATCTGTTCCACCAGCAGCAGGATGGCCGCTGCCAGATACTTGCCAAGCGCCTCGTGCAACAATACCAGCGCATGCTTCACGTGATACTTTACCGTGTTGACCGAGATGCCCAGCTCACGGGCTATCTCCTCGTATTTCTTCTCTTCGAAACGACTCAGACGGAACACCCTGCCGCACTCTTCGGGCAGACTGTCGACTGCCTTCATGATCTCGCCCTCAAGTTCCTGCTCTAACAGGTGGCCCAACGGATAGTCGTCGCCCTTTATATAATTAAGCACGGGAAAGTCGTCGCTGATATCCGGAGTAGCTGACATTTTCACTTCACGCTGATTGTATTGCGATTTCAGATAGTCCAGACAACGGTTTCTCACACATGTCATCAGATAGCTGCGCAAACCAGTCTTTATCTCTATCGTCTCGCGAACCTCCCACAGGTGGAATATCACGTCGCCGACGATGGTCTCAGCCAGGAAATCGTCGTGCACATATTGTGCCGCTACATGACACAATATCTGGTAGTGGCGGTCGTACACATATCGGTAAGCCCGCTCCTGTCCTTCCTTAAGCTGTTGTATGATAAAGGTTTCAGTTTGTTCCATCAGTGCAAAATTACATTTTTTCCATTACCAAACCAAGAAAAATGAAAAAAAAATGCAGATATACAAATAAAATTGGTACTTTTGCAGCCGAATTCTGCAAACTAAATATTCAGCATGTATTTCACAGGAATCACCATCGCCGTCATGACCTTTCTCACGATAGGTATCTGGCACCCGATAGTTATCAAGACCGAGTATTACTGGGGCACACGTCCTTGGATTCTCTATCTGCTTATAGGTATCGTCTGCTGCCTAGCGGCTCTCTTTGTCGAGAATGTATATATCTCGTCGTTCCTGGGTGTCTTCGGAGCTTCATCACTTTGGGGCATCGGCGAGCTCTTCTCTCAGCGTAAGCGTGTTCTCAAAGGATGGTTTCCTATGAATCCCAAGCGTCGTCACGAATATGAAAACTCTTCTGATACTGGTAGGTAAGACTACCGACAAGCATTTTCAGGCGGGCATCAGCGACTATGTCGATCGCATCGGTCACTACATGCCCTTCGAACTCACGACCATTCCTGAGCTGAAGAACACCAAAAGCCTCTCTGAAGAACAGCAGAAGACAGCCGAGGGCGAACTCATTCTCAAGCAGCTGCAGCCATCCGACACCGTTGTTCTGCTTGATGAGCATGGAAAAGAGTTTCGAAGCATCGAGTTTGCGCGTTGGCTGGAACAGAAGCGCAATACCGCCCGCCGACTCGTATTCATCATCGGTGGTCCTTATGGATTCTCGCCTGCAGTCTATGCTCGTGCCAACGAACAGCTGTCGCTCTCAAAGATGACCTTCTCTCACCAGATGATACGCCTCGTCTTCACGGAGCAGATTTATCGTGCCTGCACCATCATTAAGGGCGAGCCTTATCACCACGAGTAAAGCTTATTCTTCTACCAAACCGGCCTGCTGCCACTTCTGCAGAATGTCGGACACATCCTCTCGGGCCTCTTCAGGCGCCACGTCGTATGTCCCTAAGAGCTTTTCCGTCAGCAGATCCACGTTGAAAGTCTCCATCTCAGCAGCCTGCTGCCATAACCAGGCTGCCGTCTCGTTGAGCACCAGCAGCTTACCGAAGTCAAGAGCCCCGAGACCTTCGCCCATAATCACTTGTTCGCCGCATACCTCGCGCAGCACAAATCCTTGCTTTATTCTCATTTCTTACATTTTTACTTTTTTATCTTCTTAGCTCTTCTATATATTGCCAATAAATATCTTCTGAAAGGGCGCAGATACCACCAGACCTTCGAGCCGATACGCCGCCATAAACAATACAAGTCGTGTCGGACACCATCTGCGTCCACAATATGAGTTGCAACAGCCTTCACTTCATCGATGGTACAACGCTCCGTACCAACAAGATTACCGTCGCCCATCAGGGTCACACGATTGCCGTCGATGCTGATAATGCGATGTACCACATAACGACAGTTTTCCACCCATGCCAGCACCACATCGCCCTTCTTCAGCCGTTGGGGCTTCTTCAGGATAACACTCTCCCGACCGCCGATGATAAAGGGCAGCATGCTACGTCCGTCAACAGGCAGGGTCACACTCACGCCCTCACTCAACAGCCTGACAACCTCTTCTAAAATTTCATCATCTGTCATCACATATCTTTTCTTTACAAAGCAGAGCCGCAGCTTCGTCGGGCAGACATTCCAAGTACCATGTTGGCACAGTCTTCGCTAATGTATTCTCCGACTGATGTAGTCCGTCGGCAACACGCTTATCCCAACGTTTACCGCTGATACTCGGCATCAGCATCGCGTAACTCTCCACTCCACTCAACCGGCGAATCTTGTTGTAAGGTGCCTGACTCAATTGAACGATACCACCCAGCTCACAGCTCACATTCCGATAACACGGTGTCTTACCACTCCAAGGCGAACCATAGACAAAGCTTTTCCCATTTATCACCCTCACCACGGGGTTGTCATCATTCATCAGTTCCGAGCCTGTTATGTATCTCAGCCACAAAGCGGCGTGCGTGCTCTTGCCCGTGCCGCTCTTGCCTAAGAACATATACCCCTTACCGCAATAACTTACTACAGCAGAATGAAAAAGTATCGTGCCCTTATCGGCTGTAGAAAGCGAATAGAGCATCATCAGCGCATTGTTTAATACCATCTTCGCCTGTGGTCCAACTATCACGAGACGCCCCTCGCTATAATCGTTCGAGCATATCAGCCAACCTACCATCTTGTTCTGCCAGCGATATTCATACACAGGATGTCCGTCCGCAGTCCGTCCGCAGATTATGGTCTGTCCCTCGTCGTTTTGGCGCAGCTCCTCTATATAGACGGGAGCCTTGTCATCGGTAATCGTAAGGGAGAATACTATCTGGTTTGAACCGACACAAAACGGTTCATAGTTACCCATCAATGCGAAGATACCCTCTTCGCCAGTGACGCTGAACGCGTGCTCAGCCACCTGATAATATCGTGTTTCCTTCATCTCTGGATATTTCTTAACGATAATCGACCGCGTCTTATGCGTTCAGGCAAAAGTCCAAACAGATCTTTCCAATGCATCAGCTCCAACCACACCATCTCCGAAGGTGCAAATGGTAGCAGTTTAAGGCGTCTATACTCCTTTTTCAGAAAATAGGCCACGTCTGACTTTACCTTAACATGCTGGGCGTAGTATCCGAAGTTGCCCTCAGCCATGATGAAACGCAGCAACCATTTACCACGGTACTTGTCGGGCTTGCAGAGCATCAGCGCGTTGTCCAGACCAAACACCTCAGCAAGAACCCACATCAGCGCTCCACCAATCCGGCGCAGACCAAACTGATTTAACAAGCCCTTCACCTCCTGCCTGTCGTCGGCCGTAGAATGCTTCAGCAACAGATAATAGTCGCATATCTGCCTGAGACCAACGCCGCTGTTCAGGAAATGGTGTTGTATGTGCGCCAATTGCATCACTAAAGCAAACTTCAGCAGAGGCACCGAAAAGCCATCCTCGGTCTCCTCAATATGTTTAACCTCTGTTTCAAGCCACCTCTGCAAGCACTTGTTAGTCAAAGGATTATGATTCCCAGATGACGGGCGGAAATGCACTTCAACATCTACCCCTCTGTCGTTCTTCGGCAGATGCACATGATGGTAATTTACTAAGTTTTTTCCGTTTCTCCCCTTCAAGTCTTGAGGTTGTGTGAAACCCATCTCTATGAGGAGTTTCATAACACGCTCTTTGCCGCCTTCAACCCAGATGTCTATGTCGCCAGGCTGCCTCACCAACGGGTCGTTGTAAAGTCGGGCATTGGCCTGCCCTTTCAGTATGACTGTCTTTATTCCCCAGTTTCTAAAGGCCTCAGTCAACCGCGCGGCTTCGTCGTTCATCAATCCGTTTAGTCCGCGTATCTGTTCAGCCTCACTGGCCCATTGCACGGCCAACGTCATCGGCATTTTGTGCTTACAGACCACGCTCCATAGCAATCCTACGACCGCATGTTTCTTACTCATCCGAAACAGTTGCGTCCATTCGTCATCAGTCGGCTTCACTCTCAATTCGGAGCCCGTCATCGCCGCCTTCACCATGGCCATAAACATGCCGTCTGTTGTGTTTTTAGTATTGATCTTACCCATTTGTCTATAGTTGATATTTAGCAGGTGTTGCGCCTGTGTATTGCCAGACCACCTCATGAGAAAAATCACGATCGTTGAAACAGTTGTAGTCGGCCAAACTCTCTACCGACCTGTCGGGCTGTGCCTTCAGCACACATAACAGCGACATCAACGACAGCATTGCCATCGTCAACATACCATCAAACTGCATCTCTCCCTTTGTGATCATGGCCACAAAGGTACAACGAAAAGAATAAAACACCAAATAATTTGTCTGAAAACCCCATTTTTCTTACAGCAACATGTTGTTTTTCCGATACATACCCTACTTTTCCAACATTTCTCCCCACGCGTTTTTCTTATATTTGTACATAAACATATAAATTATTACTTATGAGAGTTTCATCATTATTGGGAGCACGTGAAAGAGAATTATTTCGGTTTTAACATTTTTTTATGCAGTATTTTGAGAGTTTATGCGTTTATATAATAAAAGAGATATAAAGATATGGACTCAAAAAGACTATTTAGACAAATGGGAACCGCTCTGATACTCGCCGCATTAGCTATGTCTTGCGCACCTGGCGAAGATATGGAAAATACGGAATTTTTAGATCCAAGCAAGCAGCTTAGCAGTAATCTGAAAGGAGAAACATTGACGTATAACGGTATCTGGACGGTAGACGGATTGGAAGCAGAAACAGTCAACGCTTATGTTAAGATTGACGACACCAGCGAGATTTCGTTCGACAGCTATCCCTATCAGACCATTGTGAGCAAAATGTTTCCTAACATGAAGGTGAGTTCGGTAAGCCACGTCATGCCGCCCGCACTGACATTCCGACTTTTAGGCTATTCAGACAATGCCATTTATCTGGAAAACTCGTCGGAAGTCTATGACCATTCGTTTTTTCTCAGTTCGGCAGAGATATCGTTCATCGTCCACGAGGCCGACGGCAGCGAAACCCTCTTCAGAGCGCTCTTTACCGCCAATAGGACTGTGGCCACGGTTGATAATTACCACAACGCATTCACTCTGGTATTGTCGGTATACTGCATAACGAGTGGCACGGGCGACGGGGAGACTGTAAAAGAACTGAACCCAGAAATGACGTTGAAATTTACGAGTACAAAGCGCATAAAATAAAAAACTAAGTTGGAAACCGAACTAGAACTGCTGACCGCCGTCAAGGCGGGTGACCGACAAGCCATGAGGCGGCTCTACGAGCGCTTCAAAGGGTATGCCACGTCGATAGGACACAGGTATATCCCCGACAACGACGACGTAGACGACGTGGTTCAGGACACGTTTATCAGCATTTTTACAGCAATAGGACGGTTTGAGCCCAACGGAGAAGGAGCACTAAAAGCATGGATTGGTAGAACGGTTGTAAACAAGTCGCTCGACTTTATCAAGAAGCATGAACGGATAAGCTTCACCGATAAGATGCCAGAACAGGCCGACGAAGAGACGGAACTGGAACGAATACCACCTGAAGTGATGAGCCGCATGATAGCACAACTGCCACCAGGCTACAGAATGATATTGAACCTATATGTTTTCGAACGCTGCTCGCACAGCGAAATAGCCAAGAGACTGGGCATCAAAGAAAACTCCTCTACTTCGCAATACGCAAGAGCCAAACAAATGCTCATAAAAATGATTAATGACTATATAAGACGACACGAGATATGAAGCAAGACAAATGGGCCGAAAGGCTGAGAAACCACATGGAGAACTACCGCGAGGAGCCTAAGCGCGACTTGTGGGCCGACATTGAGGCTACGCTCGACAAGCAGCAGGTAACCCCAAAGCCGACGATGATGGTGTCGTTGCGCCGATACGTAGTAGCCGCAGCCGTAGTCGGACTGCTGCTGGGCGGGGCTTACATGCTATGGGAAAACATCGAGACGGGCAAACAGAGCACAGAACTGGCACAACAGGCCACACCGGAGAATGGAAACATACAGACGGCTCACAATGATAGCAACGAACACTCTGAGAGCACTATAGAAGATATGGCAGTTCCTGCCGCAAAAGCCACTAGCATAGCCGCCACAAGCACAGAAAGGAAGCTGATGGCGCAGGCTACAGGCTACGAAACTGCAACTGAGGCACAGGAGGTGACAGAGCCAAAAGCCGTTCAGTCTACAGAGGAATCTGCTAAGCAGACAATAGAGAAAGAACAGACGACAAAAGCACCTGAGGATAAGGAATCGCTGAGGGAACAGGATAAGAAACACACTCTGCCTAGGGTTTGTGAATTAGAGCGGCAGAAACAACACTCCCATGCACGAAAATCAACCATGAACCTGTATGCCTCAGCATCCTCGGGCGGATATGATAACACGAACGGTGTGATGATGAGCCCATCAACATTAAGCAACTTTGCCATGTCGCGCGGCGAGGTAGCCTATCTGGTTGGCTACGAAGAGCACCAGAGCCATGATCAGCCCTTCACAATAGGTATTACGTTGAGCTATCCCCTATCCGACCGTTTATCGGTGAGTTCGGGTGTGGCTTACACAAAGCTCCACTCTGACTTTACAAGCGTGATGCGCTCGCTTGAGGTAAAGCGTCATCAAGTATTGCACTACGTGGGTGTCCCATTAAATATGCAGCTACAATTGTGGCAGTGGGACAGGCTGAACATCTATGTGAGCGCTGGTGGACAGGTAGACTTTAACGTAAAAGCGACAGCAGAAACAGACGGCATAGAACAGAAAATAGACAAGGACCGTCCGCAATGGTCTATTGGCGGACATCTGGGGGTGCAGTACAACATTATACCACAACTGGGCGTCTATGCAGAACCAGGCGTGCGACACTACTTTGACAACGGCAGTAACGTGAGCAACTTCTTCAAAGATAAGCCCACGGCTATGAGTCTACAACTGGGAATGCGCTACAACCTGTAAGTTCTACAGGTGGAGTCATACATGAGTGAAATATTATAACTTTAGCATAACTGATTATGAAAAAACTATTTTTATTCGCGACCGTAGCTGTGGCCATAGCAGGCTGCAAAAGCAGTAATGAGCTCGATGAGGGTGAAGAGGTAATCAACATGCTGCCGAAAACCAGAGCCATTGAACTCACACAAGAGGAAAAGACCTATGTAGAGAAGAACACTGACTTCTCGTTCAATCTGTTCAAGACCATCAGTAACATGCCTACGGGCAAAAAGAGCAGCATCATATCGCCTATCAGCGTAACCTATGTGATGGGCATGCTTAATGATGGTGCCACAGGCGAGACGGCCAAGGAGATTGGCACAGTTTTGGGCTTTGGTTATAACGAAGTAAAAGCGGTGAACGAGTTCTGTCAGAAACTGATAGAAGAGGCTCCCAAGACCGACTCGTCGGTGACATTGGAGGTCGCAAATACGGTAATTTCTAACAAGTTTATGAATGTCAAGTTGGAATCCCAGTATGAAAAAGACATGAAAAATTACTATAGTGCAGAAGTATCAAGTCTTGATTTCAGCAAGAAGGACGAGGCGCTGAAACAGATCAACGGCTGGTGTAAGAAAAAAACTGACAATATGATTCCAGAAATATTGAAAGAGAATGAACTGAATATCGATGCCCTGCTATTGTTGATGAACGCCATCTATTTCAAGGCCACTTGGACTGACAAGTTTGACAAGAAAGATACAAAGAACGAGGACTTCACGGCTATGGACGGCCAGAAGAAGAGTCTGCCGATGATGCATCGTAAAGCTATGGCATTATACAGCGAAGACGAGATGTGTCAGATGCTGAATCTACCTTACGGCAGCGGTGACAAGTGGAGCATGAAGGTGCTACTACCCAAGGAGGGTAAGACGATAGATACCGTAATCAGCAGCATGAGCAGTCTGTGGTGGAAAGAACTTACCAACTATCAGAACGCATGGAGTGCTGAGGTTGATATTATGATTCCACGCTTTAAGACAGACTTTGAAACCGACCTGGTAGAACCGCTATCTGCAATGGGAGCACCGACGATGTTCACAAGTTCAGCCGAGTTTCCAAACATCAGTTCTAATATCAAGGAGGGGCTACATGTAGGGCTGATGAAACAGAAAGCCGCTATCGAGGTTAATGAGGAAGGTACTAAAGCGGCAGCTGTGACCGTGGCCATGATGGATTTAATGTCGCCTGGTCCTGGACATCAACCAGAGAAAGTAGACTTCCATTGCAACCGCCCATTTATATACGTGATTCAGGAAGCAAGTAGCGGTGTGATATTCTTCATAGGAACCTATAGAGGGGAATAAAAACAAATAATCCCAGCCTTTTCGGCTGGGATTATTATTGATAAAGACTTGCGATTCTTTACTTAACCTTCTCCACGATGGCCTTGAAAGCCTCGGGGTTGTTCATAGCGAGGTCAGCGAGAACCTTACGGTTAATCTCGATACCTGCCTTTGCAAGGTTACCCATCAGAACAGAATAGCTCAGACCCTCCTGGCGAGCGGCAGCGTTGATACGCTGAATCCACAGGCTGCGGAAGTTGCGCTTCTTGTTACGACGATCACGGTAAGCATAGGTAAGACCTTTCTCCCATGTGTTCTTTGCTACTGTCCAAACATTCTTGCGGGCACCGAAGTAACCGCGGGTAAGCTTCAAAATTCTCTTACGCTTTGCTCTTGAGGCAACGTTGTTTACACTTCTTGGCATAGTTTTCTTCTACTTTAAATGTTCGACAATAGGTTTAACGGAGACACAACAGGTCACGCACCTGCTTCATGTTTGTCTGATCAACGATAGTTGTACCAACCAAGTTACGCTTCTGCTTCTTGGTCTTCTTAGTCAGAATGTGACTGTGGAAGGCGTGACGTCTCTTTACCTTACCTGTACCGGTGAATGTGAATCTCTTCTTTGCACCGGAATTTGTCTTTACTTTTGGCATTGTTTTAAAATTTTAAATTGTTATTAATAAACGGCAGCAACGCATATACCGGGCGCGCCACCTTTCTTTTTCTATTCGTTGTCCTGCAATTTCTTCAGCGCATCGGCACTGATCTTTGCATTGGCGAAGAGACCACCGTTAGCTGGCATCTCTGTCTCTTTTGATTCTGCCTGCTGAGCTTTCTTTGCTTCCTTAGCTTCTGCCTCAGCAGCCTCACGATCACGAGCCTGCTGACTCTTTTTCTTCTCACCAGCTTTCTTAGGAGCCAGATAAAGGAACATCTTCTTACCTTCGAGCGAGGGCATACCCTCAACTTTTCCTACCTCCTCAAGGTCGTTTGCGAAACGCAACAGCAACACCTCGCCCTGTTCTTTGAACAGGATTGAACGTCCACGGAAGAACACATAGGCACGAACCTTGTTGCCCTCCTCAAGGAACTCACGAGCGTGCTTGAGCTTGAACTGGTAGTCGTGCTCGTCGGTCTGAGGCCCGAAACGAATTTCCTTCACCTCAACCTTCACCTGCTTGGCCTTCATTTCTTTCTGACGCTTCTTCTGCTGGTAAAGGAACTTGGAGTAATCGATAAGACGACAAACGGGCGGATTGGCGTTGGGTGAAATCTCTACGAGATCTACGCCCTGATCGCGGGCCATGCTCAGCGCATCACGGGTATTAACAACGGTACTACCATCGTCACCGACGATGCGGACTTCACGTACTCGAATCTGTTCGTTGATTCGATACTGATTCTTCAATTTGTCATTCTTCATCAAATACTTTTTAGAAAATCGGGTGCAAAATTACTAACTTTCAGCGAATTAACCAAATTTTTTCCTATTTTTTTTACTTTAGAAGTCTTTTGTCATTTCGGCAACGCGAGCGTTCACCTCGTCAATAAACTCCTGAATGGTCTTAACACTCTGCTCGCCACCGCCCTGAGGACGCACGGCTACGGTACCATCCTGCTGTTCTTTCTCACCTACAATTACCATGTAAGGAATACGCTTCAGCTCGTTGTCACGAATCTTACGGCCCAGCTTCTCATTACGCAGGTCGATGGTTGCGCGGACGCCACCCATATCAAACTTCTTAGCTACTTCCTGGGCATAGTCGTTATACTTCTCCGACAGAGGCAGGATAGCAACCTGATCAGGTGTGAGCCACAAGGGGAAGTGACCGCTGGTGTGCTCAATCAGCACAGCGCAGAAACGCTCCATTGATCCGAATGGTGCACGGTGAATCATTACAGGTGTCTTCTTCTGGTTGTCCTCATCGGTATACTCGAGGTTGAAGCGCTTAGGCAGGTTGTAGTCAACCTGGATAGTACCCAGCTGCCAACGACGACCAATAGCGTCCTTAATCATGAAGTCGAGCTTGGGACCATAGAAAGCAGCCTCGCCATATTCTACCTTAGCAGGCAGGCCTTTCTCCTGACAAGCCTCTACAATAGCCTTCTCAGCCAGTGCCCAGTCTTCATCAGTACCTACATACTTATCGTGGTCGTTAGGATCGCGCAGAGAAATCTGAGCCTCGAAGTTGAACCCGAAGGCTGTGAGCACGATACCGATGATATCCATTACATTCAAGAACTCCTGCTTAACCTGGTCGGGACGACAGAACAAGTGGGCATCATCCTGTGTGAACGAACGTACACGGGTCAGTCCGTGCAGCTCACCACTCTGCTCGTAGCGATATACGGTACCAAACTCAGCGATACGCAGAGGCAGGTCGCGGTATGAACGGGGCTTCCAAGCGAAGATTTCGCAGTGGTGAGGACAGTTCATTGGCTTCAGCATGTACTCCTCGTCCTCCTCAGGTGTATGGATAGGCTGGAACGAATCCTTGCCATAGTGAGCATAGTGACCAGAGGTAACATAGAGGTTCTTAGAACCAATGTGTGGAGTGATAACCTCCTGATAGCCGAAACGCTTCTGCACCTTGCGCAGGTGATCCTGCAAACGCAGACGGAGTTCGGTACCCTTTGGCAACCAGATGGGCAAGCCCTTACCTACCTTATCTGAGAACATGAACAACTCCATCTCCTTACCTATCTTACGATGGTCGCGCTTCTTAGCCTCCTCCAGCATCTCTAGATACTCATCGAGCATCTTCTTCTTGGGGAATGAGATACCGTACAAGCGCTGCATCTGCTCGCGGTTAGCATCGCCACGCCAGAAAGCGCCGGCAACACTTGTCAGCTTAACAGCCTTGATCTCGCCTGTATCCACGAGGTGTGGACCACGGCACAGGTCGGTGAAATTACCCTGGGTATAGGTGGTGATTGAACCGTCTTCAAGATCCTGCTCGATGTGCTCGCACTTATAGGTCTGTCCCCACTCAGCAAACTGCTTCAGGGCCTCGGCCTTTGGTACCTCACGACGAACAACAGGTTCTTTCTTACCAGCCAGTTCTTTCATCTTAGCCTCAATCTTTGGGAAATCGCTCTCCTTGATGCTCTCGCCGTCTTTCAGCAGCACATCATAGAAGAAACCATTCTCGACAGCAGGTCCGAAACCGAACTGTATGCCAGGATACAACTCCTGCAATGCCTCGGCCAGCAAGTGGGCCGATGTGTGCCAGAAGGTATGCTTACCCTGCTCGTCGTCGAACTTGTAGAGCTCGATGGTAGCGTCCTCGTTGATAGGACGGTTCAGCTCTACCGTCTCACCATTTACTCCACAGCTTACAACGCTGCGTGCAAGAGCCGGAGAGATGCTCTCTGCAATCTGGATACCAGTTACGCCCTGCTCATACGAGCGAACAGATCCGTCTGGGAATGTAATGTTAATCATATCTACAATATATGTTTGAATTTGAAATTGCGTGCAAAGATACTACAAATTTTCGACATTGCATACAAAATGAGGATTTTTTTCATATTCGACGATAAAGAGGACGCAGATCCCTCACTTGTGCTCTCGGTTTATTTGGCAATATACTTTCTACCATTAGAAAGGACAATTCCCTTATATTCTGCATCGACCTTCTGACCTTGCATATTATAAAGTTGAACTTTATCAGATGGGTGATATGCCGCAGTTCGGATGCCAGTAGAATTTCTGTATTTGTAATCGGCAATCAGTGATTCAATCAAACAATCCCATTTATCCATAATCTCAGGCTTGTTATCCCATGTGATAGATAAGGGATGAGACTCCTCAAACGTAAAATCATTTGCAACCAAATCCTTCTTTCCCAACAACAGCCAATTATGATTTTCAAAGCCAGAAATCTTTTCTTGTTTTGACTTTACTACCGGATCGTTCCATGTCACATCGACCGCATACCATTGACCATCGTCCATTTGCGTTTCGTTCCACACATGCGATTCGCCTTGAGCCTGAAGTTTATTACCCTTAGCATACCCCGAGGCAAGGACGCAAGGTATATTCAGTTTATCGCAAAGTATCTTAAATGCCCTCGCATACGCCTCACAAACAGGTCCGTCAGCATCAGACAACCCCATAAAAGCACTATATGGACTCCAAACTACATGATGTTTCATATTGTCTGGAGTACCGGAATATTCGGGATTATAGCAATTATGATGCGTCAGCCAATCATTCAAATACGCGACCTTGTCATAACGGCTGCCATCGGGGCTCTCACTTATAATGCCGTTAACTTTCTCAGTGATATCTGTCACAGCAGAATATACCAATATGGCATCATCCAAAAAATCCAATCGCCGATCAAAATCATCGGCTTTTAATACAAAATATATTCTTTGAGAATACTCCGCTGTACCTTTGCCACTGGTTTGACTATAATTGTATTGCCAACTATAATAATCGCCCCATCTGAAATAATTACGTAACCAGAATGCTTCTGGATAATCATAACTCAGAGCAATTATCAGATAGCGTATGAAAGAATCAGCATCAGCATACTGAGATTTACAAACCTCTTGTACAGCATTTCTACAACTCTGTTTTATAACTTCCGCTGATGCATCTCTGGAGAATGTAAAGTCGACCGTCCCCTTGATAGTCGTTAGCGTAATATAATAGGAATTATTGCTCTCATTATAATCAGCCAGAGCAGGATCTGCAGTCCAATTTTGTTTTCCATTAAGAACTTCATGAACTTTATTCCCATAAAGATCATAAAAGTCCCTTAAATAAGTCGGCATATTTGTGATACGGTCAATCCACTTAATAGCAGTTACATCTGTTCGTGTTGAGTTACTTCTCATGCCGACAGTCTGTTCGACAAATGGTTGCAATGTGATATTGGCCTCAACAGTTACTTCATGCGGTTCGCTATAAAAGGGTCCACACGCTATTAGTTCTTGTGCTGGTAATTGACATATGTTCAGCATGACAAGGGCAATAACAACTAAAATCTTTTTCATAAGAATTTGGGGCTACAGATTAATTCTTGCTGCAAAATTCTATTTTTCGCGGTACTTTTTAATCACACTATATGCCTGATAGAGACCAAGTTCACCTGCTTTCGAGAGGTCTTCTATACCCTCATTTACACGCTTGACATAAATTTTGGCAAGACCACGATTGAACCATGCCTCTGCAAGTCGTTCTTCTAACTTCAACGCACGCGTATAATCGTCAATAGCATGCTGATAATCGTTGCGCTGGGCATAGAGGTTGCCTCGATTGTAATATAGATAGGCATTTTTCGGCGACTGCTGGATGGCCTCGGAAAGGTCACCCATCACATTAGCCGACTTAAGCTCGATATTGGTGCCCTGTGAGGCGTTGAACTCGTTGATTTTGGCCTGACATACAGCACGCTGCCAATAAGCAAGCGACGAGGTAGAATCAATCTGCAGGCAGATACTCAAATCATCGATGGCATTGTCGAAATTCTGAATAGTACCATAGGCTACTGCACGGAGTAATAACAGAGGCACAACTGCGGTCGTAGTCTTGGCCTCGTCAATACGAGTACTAAGCGAGTCAATATAGGAAAAGGTCTGTTTCATACGTTCCTCGCTGAGGTTACGCTGTTCGCAAGACACAAAGACGGTATGAGAACCTGAACGCTGGTTGAACTGGTCAACAGTAGACTCATAAGGGATTTCAATCTTTACATCGTTTTGGGGTTTAATAAAGGTGAGGCCATACATGGGCTGCCATACAAGTTCAGCCTTGCGATTCTGTACGCGTCCGCGATAATCGCTTTTATACTCGTGCTCAACCTCCTGTTCATCAGCCACAACTAGCTGATTATACTTCTCGAGGTCTTCATCGCTACGTTTACGCATCTGTTTCTTTGAGAGACGGGGCTGCTTGCCATAGCGTTTATCCATCTGAGCCTTCAAAATACGGAATTCATCGAGTTCTGCTTGTTTGGTATTACCCAAACGGCGATAACAAGAGGCACGATGCTGCAAGCCAAACCAGAAATTAGGATATTCTTCGATAACCTTGGAATAATCACGAACAGCACCACGCAAATTGCCCGTCTGCTCCAACAACAAGGCACGATTGAAAAGAGCCATCAGGTTGTCGGGCTCAAGCTTCAGTACAAAGTTAAAGTCTTCAATTCCTCGGTTGTCATCGCCCACCTGTGCACGGAGAAGGCCACGATTGTAGTGACCAAGGAAGTTATCAGGGTCAAGGTCGAGGGCCGTATCATAGTCGGACATCGCCCCACGAAGGTTGTTCTGATTGTAACGAGCCATAGCTCGGTTGATATAATTGTCTGAATGTTTTGGAAGAAGATGGATACTCTTGGTAAGAAGCTCCTCACCTTCTTTCCACTTTTGACGGGCCAGACTGATGATAGCCCGTTCGGCCCAGAGGCCACCATCGTAAGGATCAAGTTCCAGGCTTTTGTCGAGCGACTTGACAGCCTTGGTGGTATCTTTCTGCAACAAATAGATTTCGGCCTCCATAGCATAGGCCCGAGCATAACGCGACCAGCGAGTGGTCATGGTGTCGATCTGAGCAAGCGCACGATCGTAATCTTTCTCCTGAATCAGGCAAAGAATACGATTGTGCCAAAGCCCTTGGTTCTCAGGATCATAACGTAATGCACGATCATAGTCGCTCACGGCCTCGGCAAACTTCTTCTGATTGATGCGGCTTAGACCTCGGAGTTCATAGGCACTCACCACATATGGATTGCGCTCGATAGCTTCAGAGCAGTCAATCTCTGCCCCACGAAAATCATCGAGATAAAACTTAGCTACCCCACGAAAAAACCACGGTTCATAGAGCCATGGTTTCTGGCTGATAGCCTGATTGAAATATTGAATTGAGAGGACATAATCCTCATAATACAATGCCGATCGTCCTATCATGACAAGACGGTCGGTATTAAACTGCGCCTGCGCAAACAGCGGCAGAAGTGAGAGAAATAATAAAATGCGCCGCATTTCAATCACTTTCTCACCACTTTAGTGCGATAGCCGCAACGGAATCGACCTTGAAGCAGGGCACGAAGCTTGCTCTTGATAAGCTGCTTACGGAGCGGGGAAATACGGTCAATGAACATCTTTCCGTCGAGGTGATCGAACTCATGTTGCATGACACGGGCCAGATAACCTTCAATCCACTCATCATGGTGCTGGAACTGCTCATCATCCCACTCTACATGAATGCGCATTGGACGTACAACCTTCTCATGAATAGCAGGGAGCGAAAGACAACCTTCTTCCGATGTATCGGTCTGGGTCTCATCGTACTCTATGATATGAGCATTGATAAACACTTTACGGAAATCCTTATACTCAGGCAATTCATCCGACAGCACATCGAGGTCGATTACAACAAGACGGATAGACTTGCCAATCTGAGGAGCAGCGAGGCCGATTCCTTCTGACTCAGCAAGCGTCTCCCACATATCACCAATCAATTCCTTGAGTTGTGGATAGTCGGGAGTAATATCTTCGGCCACCTTACGAAGCACAGGTTGACCATATATATAAATAGGTAATATCATTGTCTTCTATAAATTATGAATTGAGAGTCATTTACGAGAACGGAGATAGTCTTCAAGAATGATGGTTGCACTAATCTCATCAACTAAAGCTTTGTCTTGACGGGCCTTTTTCCTCAGGCCACCATCAAGCATAGCCTGATGGGCCAGAACAGAGGTAAAACGCTCGTCGAAAAACTCAATGGGCACTTCGGGAACGGCCCTGCGCCAACGATTAACGAACTGCACTACGCGCTGCATATTCTCGCTGGGCTGACCATTAGGCTGACGAGGCTCACCGATTACAATACGTTCAACAGGCTCCTTGGCCATATAAGCTCGAAGCCAATCAAACAACTCCGATGTAGAAACAGTCGCCAACCCTCCAGCTATAATCTGAAGAGGGTCGGTGACTGCAATACCGGTACGTTTCTTACCGTAATCTATTGATAATATACGCGCCAATCTCGTAAATTATTGGGCGTTGTAGAGCAACCATGCATCCGGATAAGTGGCACGAAGCTGATCACGACTATTGACAGCACCCAACTTATCGGTAAAAGTAGAAGCTACAACACGGAACATGTTGTTAGACTCATTCTTCACAATCTGTGCGTCATAGCCTGCATCTCTCAGACGCTGCTGCAGACCATCGGCATTAGCACGAACGCTGAAAGAACCAACCACTACGCTAAAAGCCTTCAGACCGCTACCACTGATGAGCGACACATTCTCGGAGCGAACAGAAACATTGTCGAGATTGTCTACTACGCGGGTTTCATTGGCTGGCTTTGCCTGAACAGGAGCCACAACGGCCTCCTGAGCTGCAGACTGCTCTGGAGTCTGTTGAGCAGTATCATACTGCTTAGCCTTCTCGTATGCCTTCTTATAGGCACTCTCGTTAGATTTACAACTTGTAAAAGCCATTGCTGCGCATAATCCTACGCACAAAAGGGTTGTTTTCTTCATTTTGTTTTTGTTATTTAATAAAGTTATAAGTTCAATAATTGCTGCGAAATTACTAAATATCGAGCAAACACGAGCAAAAAAGGCACATAAAGTTTGTTAAATCGCAGAAATCACAACTTTTTTACAAAAATTTTGGCTCTTTTTTGCTTTACAAACGAAAAGTTTCGTATATTTGCAGAACAATTCATTACTATTAATATTATAAACGATAATAATTATGAAGAGTCTAGGTTACTTAAGCGCATTTCTTGGCGGAGCTATCGCTGGCGCAGCTCTGGGCATTCTGATGGCACCTGAAAAGGGACAGGACACCCGCGTAAAAATCACTGATGCCGTTGAGGACTTTCTGAAGAAGCACAACATCAAACTCAGCCGCAAGGAAGTTGTTGACCTCGTTGACGACATTCAGGACGCAGCAGAGGAGGAATAAGAGATGCTCTCCAGCGATAAGAACGTTGAGACAATAGCACAACTTATCGAAGTGCTAAAACATTATCTCGGACTTCAGAAGGAATATCTGAAGTTTGATGTGATTGACAAGGTAGTACGCCTATTAACGGCGGCTGCCTTGGCAGTTATTTTCATATTAATCATTATTGCTGTACTGATGTATTTCTCGATTGCCCTTGCGTTCTGGTTGGCAAACTTCACAGGTACATCTGCGGCGTTTTTCATAGTGGCTGGACTACACCTGCTTATCCTTATGTTTTTCGTAATTTTCCGCAAGTCGTGGATAGAAAAGCCGTTGGTGCATTTTCTGGCCTCATTACTTCTTGGCAAATAAAGCAATAATCCCTCTACTTTATGCTTCCAGTAAAGAAACCAACTACAGAATATCATACGCTTGACGAAATAAGACAACGTAAAGATGAACTGCTTGATCAACTCCAGCAGGACAACACGAAATTCACGTCACTTTGGAATCAGGTATTTCTAAAAAAAGAGGAAAATTCAAAGGGCGACTATATTGCGTCGCTCATAAGCAATGGCTTTGTGGCAGTAGACACTTTTCTGCTAATTAGAAAACTGATGAAAGGGTATGGTTTCTTGTTTGGAAGAAACTCCTTATTTGGAAGAAAGAAGAACAGAAAGTAGAATCAAAGCGACATACATGAAGGATTAAAATATAAAAAAAGGGTCACCGCTGTGACCCAAACCTTTGTTAACCTTAAATCTAATACTATGAAAAACACATGGCAAAGATACGTTTTTTTTAAATACCTCCAAGTGTTTTACCATAAAAACAACATAAATTTAAGCTATTTTAACAAAAACACGTATTCTTCGAGCTAATTTGGCTGAATTTAGAGAAAAACAGCCTGTCCGTCGTGAGCCAGTTCAATACCTTCAGGCAGAATTCTATTCACTTCTTCATGCAAGCCTATATCATGGCACATATGAATAAGGAGCGTACGAGGAGCTTTAATCTTACGGGCAAAAGCTATGGCATCGTCGACTAGTTGATGAGAATGATGCGGATTGTCAAAACGAAGCGCATTGACAACTAATAATTCTATGCCCTTGAGATATGACATTTCCGACTCGGCAATGGTTTTCATATCAGTAATATAGGCTAACTTACCTATACGATAGCCTAGAATGGGCAACTGACCATGCATCACCTCAATAGGCATAATGTCCAGATCGCCAATATGCAGCATTTGATGAGGAAGAATCTCATGGAGTCCGATGGCTGGGACACCTGGATAGCGATGTTCTGCAAAGCAATAAGGCAGCATCTGGAGCATTGATTCGCGAGCAATAGGGTCTGCATAAACGTTTATCTTGCCAAACTGACAATAAGGACGGATATCATCCATTCCTCCCATGTGATCGTAATGGCTATGGGTGATAAGGATGCCATCTATTTTACGAAAGGGGTGCGACATTATCTGCTGACGGAAGTCGGGACCGCAATCAATTAGCAAACGCGTTGTCTCGGTCTCAACAAGAGCAGAACAGCGCATGCGTTTATCTTTAAGATCTGTGCTCTGACAGACCTTGCACTGACAACCAATGACTGGCACACCACAAGAGGTTCCCGTTCCTAAAAAAGTCAGTTTCATATTATGTTCACTTCGGGATGAATAACAATACCGAATTTTACTTTCACGTCTTTCTGGATCGCCTCACAGAGGGTTACAATTTCTGCCCCCGTAGCACCACCACGGTTAACAAGAACTAAGGCCTGTTTGTCGTGAACGCCAGCACGGCCTAATGACTTGCCCTTCCATCCGCACTGGTCAATCATCCAACCTGCAGGAATCTTCACATGCTCGGCATCCACCTCGTAATGAGGCATTCCCTCGTATTGCGCTGCTAATGCATCATATTTATCACGACTCACAATGGGATTCATGAAGAAGCTGCCCGCATTGCCTTCAACTTTCGGATCGGGCAACTTAGCGTTGCGAATATCGATTATGGCCTGTCGGAGTTGCTTGGCTGTTGGGGAAGTTATACCCTTGAGCTCCAATTCAACACGGATATTACCATATTCCAGACGAGGTTGGAACGTCTCAGAAAACTCATATTCTACAGAGAGAATCAGGTAGCGATTTTTCCACTCGTGCTTGAAACGACTCTGACGATATCCATATTCGCATTCATCATTGCAGAATTCGCGAAGTTCTCCTGTTGCAATCTCTACAGCACGGACCTTACGGATAAAATCCTTGACCTCTGAGCCATAGGCACCGATGTTCTGAACAGCACTCGCGCCGACATCGCCAGGAATAAGCGAAAGGTTCTCTGCGCCATATAGCTGCATATCAATGCTCTTGGCAACAACATCATCCCACACCTCACCACTGCCACAAACAAGGCGATTGCCCATGCGTTCTATACCCTTACAGGCTGAATGCACAACGATCCCTTCGTAGTCGCCAGTAAGCAAAAGGTTACTTCCCCCACCTATTATTATATAAGGAGTATCGCTCTCACGAAGAATCTTAGCTACTGTTTGTGCCTCGACTATGGTTTTGTATTCCAAAAACCTACTGCATTTGGCGTCAATGCCAAATGTATTGTGGGCTTTCAGACTATAATTCAATACATCTCTCATCAAGTGGTCATTTTCATTAGTAGCCACTTATCGCCAATCTTCTTGAAACGCAGTTCAAGTTCTAGACCATTAGCTACACCTCGCAAAAGGAATATCTTATCCGTACCTTCTTTCTGAGGCTTTCCATATATCACGTTATAAATCGACTTAGCAGGTAATTTGGGAGCAAAAGCCTCCCAAGTATCAGCAGTAATCACACCTTCCATCATGTTAAAGTCGTCATCGGGATCAGGCCCCACAAACTGTACGGTCTCATTCAGGCTCTTTGTCTGAAAAGTACTGTCGGAAGCAAAACGCTGATAAAACTTCAAAAACGAGGCATTGACATTCTTCTCAAGGGGATTAACTCTGACTTCACATAACATCCATGCACCCCTTATACGACGGAACATATAATCGTGCACCTCATTTTTCTTAAGTAATATTTTCTCTACAACAGCCTCACTAACAGCAGTATCCTTCATCAGCGACATCTGCTTATCGTCATTGAAGAGTAGCGAGTAATACCCCTGACGCATAAACAGATGCTCCATCTTCCATTGCGACTTTTCTACCTGCTCCACCTTATTATCTTTAAATATCCGAAGGGGAAAAACAATCCGTTCTTTCTGCAATCGCTTATTGGCCAAGAAATTGAAAAGAAAGTCATCAAACATGGCGTCAGCAGCACGAGGCATTGGCGTCTCTGTAATCAACAGTTCCATCGTGTCGGCACCCGCCATATCTGTGGAATCGGCGACAGAATCAGCAGGCATATCATCTCCCTGATTAGACCTGTTTCCCGTACATGAGAACATGAACATCAGACCTGCGGAGATCGCAATAAAAAACCTTTTCATCTAATGAAGAAGTAACCTAATCAATCTGTTTATTCTTTCAAATTTCGGCAAAGGTACAAAATATTCTTAATTCTGCATCATAATTCTCATTTTTTTTGTACCTTTGCACGCAAAATTGCAATTTTTACTGATTATGATACTTGATAAGATAGATGAACTCCTGAAAGAAGTACAGGATTTAAGCGCAAAAAACGCAGAGGAAGTTGAGCAGCTCCGACTGAAGTATCTGAGCAAGAAAGGCGAGATTACAGCCTTGATGAACGACTTCCGCAATGTTGCTGCCGATCAGAAGAAAACTGTCGGCATGAAGATTAACGAACTGAAGACACTCGCCACAGAGCGCATTAATCAGTTGCGCGAAGAGGTGGAGGCTGAGGAGGGCGGCGAAGAGGCTATCGACCTGACCCGTACTCCCTACCCCATTCAGCTCGGCACACGCCACCCGCTGACAATCGTTACCAATGAGATTATCGATATCTTCTCGCGTATGGGCTTCGTCCTAGCCGATGGTCCAGAGGTTGAAGACGACCTGCACGTGTTCACCAAGATGAACTTCGCAGCCGATCATCCTGCTCGTGATATGCAGGATACTTTCTTTGTATCGCAGCATCCCAACGATGTAACAAAGAACATCCTGCTCCGCTCTCACACCTCATCGGTACAGGCTCGTGTGATGGAACACTTGCATACAGAAGATGGCAAGTTATCTGAGCCTATCCGTGTCATCTGTCCTGGACGCGTATATCGTAACGAGGCCATCACGGCTCGTGCGCACTGTTTCTTCCATCAGGTAGAAGGTCTCTATATTGACAAAAATGTTTCGTTTACAGACCTGAAGCAGGTCCTGTTGTCGTTTGCCAAAGAAATGTTTGGTGCCGATACGAAGATTCGCCTGCGCCCCAGCTATTTCCCATTCACAGAACCCTCAGCTGAGATGGATATCTCCTGCTTCATTTGTGGCGGTGAGGGTTGCGGTTTCTGCAAGCATACTGGTTGGGTAGAAATTTTGGGCTGTGGTATGGTTGACCCCAACGTACTTGAGCAATGCGGCATCGACTCTAAGATTTACAGCGGCTATGCCTTTGGTATGGGCGTTGAACGTATCACAAACTTGAAATATCGTGTAAGCGACTTGCGAATGTTCTCCGAAAACGACACCCGTTTCCTCGAAGAATTCGAATCAGCTAACTAATATAAAAGCCTCACCAAATGGTGAGGCTTTTCTTTATCTATGCATTATATTCAAATACCCGTTTAATTCCTTCCGTAAGTGAAACCTCTGGTTTCCACCCTAAGTGTTCAATCGCAGTTGTATCTAAGGCTGTACGACGATAAGAACAATAACCTTTTTGCTCACCAACTGAAATTACAACCTGAATACCTTCTCTCTGCGATGCCAACAGTTTTGCCAGATTCCTTATACTGGTGGGTTCTGTCTCATTAGCCAAATTATAGGCCATTCCGGGAGCTCCATAAAAAAGTACAGTAAACATGCCCAATACGGCATCTGTTACATATAGGAAAGCACGGAGTGCTTCACCATTGCTTTTCAAGACGATATCACGCCCGGTCACCACATCACCCATCAAGTCAGCCATCACCCTTCCATCATTCTCCAACGTCATCGTTGGCCCATATGAATGAGCTATGCGAATGGTATTGAAACTCATGCCGTATTGCAGATAATAACTCCTCAACAAAGTCTCTGCAGCTCTCTTACTTTCAGGATAACACGATCTATCATCCAAAGTATCGAGAGTTCCAAATGCTTTCTCGTCCAGCAAGTCTGCCTCTTCGTTCTTACCATAGACCTCACGAGTCGAAGCAAATATCACTTTCGCCGTCTGCCAGTTACGAGCACATTCTAGTATATTCATCGTCCCCACCAGATTACACCTCATAATACCAACTGGGTCTGTATTGATAAAGTGCGGACTGGCATTCCCTGCCAGATGGAATATATAGTCAATCCCTCCTTCATACGCAATTGGAGCACAAACATCCTGAATCAGGAGACGGAAATAAGGTTTATCCAGATAAGAGCCAAAGAATTCTTCAGCCTTCTTGCGATTCCTGCAAAGTGCCACCACACGCACATCAACGCCACAATGCTCATGCAAATAGAGCAACAGCAGAGTAACATACGATGCCAACATGCCTGTAGCCCCAGTCACGAAAACCGTCTTTCCATCGAGTTGCCTCCAAGGCAGACTCGCCTCACCCATTCTTCGCAAGTCGTCTATAACAATCCTATTTATTCATGCTACAGTCCGAACACGACGCCCTCTTCCCTTGCCTCTATGATGGCACGAAACATAAAGCAGTCGGCAGGTGTCGTTATTTTAATATTCTCTACTGTTCCAAGAATCGTATTAAACTTATGCCCATAATACTTCATCATCGTACAGGTATCTATGAAATCGTGCTTTTCCTCTTTCAAAGCCCTCAGGTGGGCAGCCATCACATCACCCAGCCTGAAACACTGAGGAGCCCTGGCCACATAGCAATTCGAGCGGTTTGGAATAGACCAATCACCTTTATATCCCCTACAACAATATCATATAATTCCTCAACAAGCGGCGCCGTCAGTGTTTCAAAGCAGTCATCCGTAATCTCATCGTCACCATCCAGAAAGTAAAGATATTCACATGTTGCAGCATCCATTCCGATGTTACGAGCTACTGAAGGACCTTGATTGTGAGTAGCATGGATAATTTTGAAAGCAATAGGGCCTGAATATTCTGCAATAAGTTTCTCAACAACATCTATACTTTTGTCAGTTCCACAATCATCTACAAAGATACACTCGATTTTCCCCTCATACGTTTGACGCATGACACTTCTAACACAAGCCGCAACATATGGCTCTACATTGTAAACTGGAATGATAACACTGACTGATGGTTTATGCATATAGAGTTTATGGTAGTTTTTCGCTTAGACTGACTCCAGACCAATGAAACCTTCGGTAGAGAGCCTAAGGGGATGGGCATATGGCTCGTAGAAACCCTCGACGTGGAGGGTCTGGCAATTCTGAGCTTGGAAGAAATCCTGTACATGGGGCTCATGCAGATAAAGTGCAATGATATAATAACCATCTGCCAGATACTTAGGAAGACGGATATGTCGCTCAAAAGTAAACTCGCCAGGTTGGATATTACATAGTTGACCCGTATAACAACCTTCAATAAAACCTGCCAATGGCGTACCATCGAGTTTCTTGATAATCATACGCACCTCACATTTCATGGGTTCTTTGGTCGTACCCTTGATAAGTACATCGAGAACCTCTTGCCTTGGAGACAAAGATGTTGTAGTATAGGGTGTGTTATTAATCTGTATCTCGTTGATTTTCAAATAGCTTTTGCAATAGCCTATACAATCTGTCATCAGTTTCCTATTCTCTGTCTGGGTGGTAGCAGACTTCAGATAATGATCGATAGCCTCTTCTGCTGTTCCAATAAAATCGGTCATACCATCGCAGAGCACAATGCCCTTCTGACAAAGATTACGAACCGACGCCATATTATGGCTGACGAACAAGACGGTTCTACCCTCGCCTTTCGCCACATCCTGCATCTTGCCAATAGCCTTCTTCTGGAAGTCGGCATCTCCTACTGCCAGCACTTCATCCACCACCAGTATCTCTGGCTCCAGATGGGCTGCTACAGAGAAGCCCAAACGCACCTTCATACCTGAGGAGTAGCGTTTGACGGGGGTATCGAGGTAACGCTCACAACCAGAGAAATCAACAATCTCGTCGAGCTTGCGGGTAATCTCAGCCTTAGTCATACCCATGATGGCACCATTCATATAGATGTTCTCACGACCAGTCATCTCTGGATGGAAGCCAGTACCAACCTCAAGTAACGATGCGATGCGTCCACAAACGTTGATTTCGCCAATACTGGGGGCAGTCACTCGTGAAAGCAACTTCAACAGAGTACTCTTACCTGCACCATTCTTACCGATAATGCCCACCACATCGCCTTGCTCCACACTAAAATCGATGTCCTTCAGTGCCCATACGAAATCGCTTTCACCTTTCTTTGAACGGATGTTGGTCTCACCAATCTTCAGGAAGGGGTCTTCCTTACCAAGTACATTCATGGCCCACCAGCGACTGAAGTCACGACTGAAGGTGCCAGTAGAAACCAGTCCCAAACGATACTGCTTACCTACATGATTAAACTCAATAGCCTTCATACAGTATCCATGAAATTGCGCTGCACCTTATTGAATATCACAATACTGAACAGCAGTAAAACACTCATAAACAGAAAACTATAGCCAAGGGCGAGCCATGAGAAATAGCCTTGACCCAAAGTGGCATATTTGAAGGCTTCGATGATCGACGTCATCGGATTAGCCAGAATCAGTGTGCGAAGTGAACTCTCTTCTACCATACTCAAGGGATAGACAATAGGTGTGGCATACATCCAAAGCTGGACGATAAAAGTAAAGAGTATCGTAAAGTCGCGATACTTAGTGGTCAGCGATGAGATTAGGATGCCAAAGCCAAGACCTAGGCCTGCCAGCATCACAACAAATACTGGTGTGAGCAGGATGGCCCAATTAACGGCAAGGTCTGCACCATTAAAAAAGAAATAAAGATACATCACCACGAACAAACCAGCCTGAATGGCGAACCTGAGGAGATTGGAAATCACCACAGCGATAGGCACTACCAAACGAGGGAAATAAACCTTGCCGAACATGTGCTGATTAGCCGTAAATGTGGACGACGACTGATTCAGACAGTCTGCGAAATAGAACCAGCAGATGTTACCTGCCATATAGAAGATGGCTTGGGGAATCCCGTCTGTACTCATCTTGGCAATACCACCAAACACTACCATGTTCATAATTACAGTGAGGACGGGTTGTATCAAATACCACAAGGGACCAAGTATGGTTTGTTTGTACTGTACCACGATGTTTCTCCTGACAAATAACTCCGTCAGGTCACGATAGCGCCAGATTTCGCCCAGATCGATATGCCACAGCCTTTCATGGGGCCGAATCCGCATGGTCCAGTATTGCTTCTGTTCTTTTTTTCTCATCTCTGATTACCTCATTTATAGTTAAGGCGCTGCAAAGGTAATGTAAATTGAGTAAAAAACCAAATTTTTAAATAAGGAAATGGTTCCGACACTTGCCTTCAAGCTAATCTTTCGCCGTTACTACCGTTACGATGTAGGCACTTAGCAAAACCAAAACACCTGCTACGGGCTTATCCCATGTAAAAACGTCCTGACCTAACAGAATAGCAACAAACGATGCGATAACTGGTTGCAGATTGGTGTAGATACTCACCGTGGTGGCCTGCAAGTACTTCATAGCAAATGGAATCAGGAAATAGCCGAGGGCCGTTGCGCATAAAACAATGAAGAGCATTTCGGCAACGCCATCCCATCCCCAAGATGCTGTATAAAGCGCATTGGCCGAAAGTTCAGGAATAGCTATAGGTACTGTAACGATAGCAGAGATGAGAAAAACATATTTCATCTGCGTAACAGGCGAATACTTCGAGGCTACGTTGCGGGTTATTATCAGATAGACAGCCCACGTGAGGACACTTAGAATAGCCAGCGAGATACCTATCAGATCGTTTTTCCCAGAACCCTGAGACTGGCTCATCAGTACCATTAAAACAGCTCCCACAATACCTAGAAGAACGCCCAGAGATTTCATGGGCGTAATCTTTTCGCCAATGGTCAGTGCAGCACAAAGCATCACGGCTACAGGCGTCAGCGCAGCTATGAGTGAGAAGTAAACAGGACTGGTATAATCGAGCGCCCAAGCTGTAAGCGTCTGGGAAATTACAAATCCCATCAAACCGCCTATCAGGATTGTAATCAGGTCTTTACGCTCCACATGCTCCTTTGGAAGAAATGCAGCAATCAGCCAAAATACCAGACAGGCGCCCAATGAGCGCGAAGCCATATAACCCATCGGAGTAACCCACTCGTCGAGCAACAGTTTGGTGACGGGTACGCCAAGTCCGAAAATTGTGTTTGCAAAGAAGATAGCGCTATGCGCCTGCAGTTTTTTGTTCATAATCTATGGTTGTAAAAATCTAATCGTTCACGAAGTGTCATCTTGGCAAACCTCCGCCATTCTGTAGCAGAACCGTCATGCGAGAGATAATCAGGCTCATTCATTCTATGATAAGCCTCCATCTCAAAGGGATTCAGCAGATAGCCGGCATTCCTGAGTTTCCTACACATGGAAAGGGCCCGCAACCAATACCACATATACAATAGGTAGAAACGTAGCCAGGAGTCGCCACACGACTGTGCTTGCCTCAGATGTATCATCTCATGATTCTTCATGGCTGAGAAGCCGCTATTAAAAGCATCAGCCTCTTGTTGTGTGGGTGTCAGGATCTTACCGAAGAATGTTAACCCCTCGTAGCCCTTACGAAGCCAGAAGGTATTAACAACAGCCGGCATGTCGGCAACCCTACTTGGTCGCACAGCACGCCACATAATCGGTATCACCTGAAACATCATCCACATAACGACCGCAAAGTTACAAAAAAAATAAAAAGGGGAAAAAATAAAAAGACAAAAGTTGTGATTTCTCTTTTTTTTCGTAAATTTGCAGGCATTAAATAAGAAATACAATGGATGAGATCAGACGCATAGAGCAACTTCGTCAGGAATTGCACAAGCACAACTACAGATATTACGTTCTAAACCAACCTACGGTTGGCGATCAGGAGTTCGACTTCATGATGCATGAACTACAGGACTTAGAGGCTCGTCATCCTGAGATGGCCGACCCAAACTCCCCTACCCAACGTGTAGGGAGCGACCTGAATGAGGAGTTCCGTCAGGTAGAGCACAAATACCCCATGCTCTCACTAGCCAACACTTATAACGAACAGGATGTGGCCGACTGGTATGAGAGTGTGAAGAAAGGACTGGCTGGTGAAGACTTTGAAGTGTGCTGCGAGATGAAATACGATGGTCTCTCCATCTCTTTGACTTATGTTGATGGCAAACTGATACAGGCCGTAACTCGTGGTGATGGTGTGCATGGCGACGATGTGACTACCAATGTAAAGACAATCCGTAGTATTCCCCTAGTGCTAACGCCACCTGTTGCCAACGACCGGTTTGCAACCCCAAGCTATCCTCGCGAGTTCGAGATACGTGGCGAGATCCTGATGCCATGGGCTGTATTTGAACGTCTGAACAAGGAGCGCGAGGAAGCCGAGGAGCCTCTCTTCGCCAACCCTCGCAATGCCGCCAGTGGTACACTGAAAAGTCAGAAGTCAAGTTTAGTTGCCAGTCGTCAGCTCGATGCTTACCTTTATTATCTGTTAGGCGAGGAGTTGCCTGCCGATGGACATTTCGAGAATCTGGAAGTAGCACGTTCATGGGGGTTCAAAATCAGCGAGGGCATGAAGAAAGTCAAGACCCTGCAGCAGATTTACGACTTCATCAACTATTGGGATACGGCGCGCAAGAACCTGCCTGTAGCTACCGATGGCATTGTACTGAAAGTAAACTCTCTGCGCCAACAGCGCGCCTTAGGCTTTACCGCCAAGAGTCCACGCTGGGCCATTGCCTATAAATTTAAGGCTGAGCGTGTGTGCACCCGTCTCAATGAAGTCACTTATCAGGTTGGCCGTACCGGTGCTATCACCCCTGTAGCCAATATGGATCCTGTGCAGTTGGCAGGCACCACCGTGAAGCGCGCCACACTGAATAATGAGGACTTCATCCGCTCGTTCGACCTGCATATCGGAGATTACGTCTATGTTGAGAAAGGCGGTGAGATTATTCCCAAAATCGTTGGTGTAGATGTAAACCAGCGCCCCATCATCGCCCAACCTGTAGAGTTCATCAAGCGCTGCCCTGAATGCGGCACACCATTGGTACGCTATGAAGGCGAGGCTGCCTGGTATTGTCCTAACGACACGGGGTGCCCGCCACAGATTAAGGGGCGTATCGAACACTTCATTGCCCGTAAGGCTATGAACATCGATTCACTGGGTCCTGAGACTGTCGATGATTTCTATCGTCAGGGACTCATCAAGAACATCGCAGATCTTTATAAGATTGAGGTGCAGCAGATCAATGGCGATGGCAGCCGCACCAAATCAGCTCAGAGAATCGTGAACGGCATTGCCGCCTCAAAGCAAGTACCTTTCGAACGAGTGGTCTTTGCCCTTGGCATCCGTTTCGTAGGTGAGACATCGGCGAAACTGCTAGCACGTCATTTCAAGAATATCGATTCCTTGATGAATGCCGGATTGGAAGAGTTGCAGGAGATTGAGGGCATCGGTGAGGTGATGGCCAAGAGTATCATCACCTATTTCCACGATGAGAAAAACATTGAAATCGTTGAGCGCCTGAGAAACTACGGTCTGCAGATGGAACTATCAGAGGAACAGACTGCCCAGACGAGCGACAAGCTGACAGGACAGAGCATTGTAATCAGTGGTGTCTTTACTCACCATAGTCGTGATGAGTATAAGGCTATCATCGAACAAAATGGTGGCAAGAACGTTGGAAGTATCTCTAGCAAGACTTCATTTATCCTTGCTGGAGAGAATATGGGTCCCTCGAAACTCCAGAAAGCTGAGAAATTAGGTATTAAGATTGTGAGCGAAGAAGATTTCCTATCTATGATAGAATAATCAGTCCTCGTCCCAATAACTGATGGTGCGTGTCTGGTTAACTTTCATGGTCTGAGGTCGCTGACCTTTCTCCCAATAGGTCAGGGTCAGTTCGTTCTTAATCCAGTTACCGTTGTCATCGCGTTCCTCTATGCTGTTTTTCATGTTGATAGACATGATGCACTCGTTCTGCTTATCGAACACCTTCTTGCTTTGCTGAGTCATCTCGCCATCATCATTATATTTATACTCGTTTATTACCTTCAGCCCCGACTTTGTGTTTGTTAGTGTCTGTCTGCGCAAATTGCATTCGTCGTCATATTCATAGGCTATCACGCTCTTCTCACCTGACGCTTCCATCTGTGCAGCCTCAGTGATATAACCCGCGCCATTATACTTTCTGTCTATCAAGTCAACACCCTCAAGTTTGCCCCTTTCATCGAAATGCAGAATGGCTTCCTCACCCACAGGATTCTCGGTAATTACCTCCTGTATGAATCCCTTCAGTCCCATATTGGCAGCATCTTTATAATAAGGTGCCATATTCAGATAGAAATAGGTTATTGTGTGGCGTCCTTCCGCATCAAGCGAAGTGGACTGACGAATATAGCCATAATCGGTCATCGTATGAAGCGAGCCGTCACCCTTCGCCTTGAAGTTACCCCACTCACGCTGGAGTTTACCTAACAGATATTTCTGGTTGCGGTCAAAAAGTTCACGAGTCCGATATGGTCCGCATTTTACCGTCACATCCGACAACAGACGGGTTTTCTCATTAACGGTCACCATCAATTTAGCATCCTTGATGCCGTAGAAGTCACCTTTAAAATAATAGGTATCAGGATCATCGCCTTCAGACTTCACCTGCTGGAATCCCGCAGCCTGCAAAGTTGGTATAAACACCGAGTCGGTCCCCTCCAAGGGCACATCCATCAGCGTCATACACTTCACGTCACTGACTGCCTGCCCCCAAGCAAAAGCAGTCACCAACAGCATCCAGAATAACAGTCCAACCTTTCTCATTGGGTGCAAAAGTACAGATAATAATCCAATTATCTTTCTTTTTTATCAATTTTTAAAATAATCGCTCAGAATTATCCACTCCGAATAATTGTACCCGGCCTCTGTCAGCGAGTTTTTGTAATGTGGATTCAGTAGCGTATGGCCTAGTCCCCGCCACTCAGAATCAATGTTGAGGATGTCGAGAATTGTGGTAAACACATCGAGTTGGTTGCACTGGCCATGCCATGCCTCATCGTTCGAGAAACCGCCATTAATGATAAATACAGGCAGTTCGCGCTCATTGATAATCGGCGGTAATTCCAACTGGTTTTCCGACACATGATGGTCAGCGACGATTACAATCAGCGAACTGTCATACAGTCCCTTTGCTTTCAAACTGTCAAAATAGCGTTTAATCTGATTATCCGTATAATGACAGGCATTCAGATAATAGCCGAATTCTGATGGCTCTACGCCGACAGTAGCCGTAAACTCATTGTCGATATTCTCGATATATGGCTTGTGCATCGAAAAAGTGAGGACCGTCGAGAAGAATGGCTGACTGCTCTGCGAATCCACGGAATCAGCCAATGCCATCACCTGTTCATCAGAAAGGAACGAACCATGAGACTTCGGGTAATCATTTCTCGAATAAAGTTTTTCTATCCCGTATGCCTTACACATGGCATCCTGACTCCACATCGCCGCAGCCGTTGGAATCACCATCCGTGTCTGCATACCTCTCTGTCGTTTCAGTATGGCAGGTAAGGCAGGCATTGTATTGCGCTTCGCCTTAGTGATTGAGATTTGGCATCTTAGAGGCAATAATCCCATCATGTATATCAACTGTCCGTCTGACGATTCACCGCCTTGGATATTCGAGGTCATGTGACCATTATAATAAACAGAAGAATCGCGGGCCAACGAATTGAGGAAAGGAGTTACCTCCTGATTGTCTATCTTCATGTCTACTGAAAACGACATATATGACTCCACCAATAGGATAATCACGTTCTTAATCTCCGAATTAGCATGATGTCCACTCACCTGCATAGGCTTCAAGCGATTAATTTCATGCTTAATTTCCAACTTCTTTTCTTCTGTGAGTTTATGAGTGCCAAACTTTTCTTCGATGAAAGCAAATGCCATGCATCGCATTGAACCACGCTGGAAATTGGTATACACAGGCTGACACGTATAGCGCCACGTACGGAACAGTTCGTAGTTAATATCCTCTACATAGGCTTTCATACTGAATGTCGGCTTCAGTACCCAGTGTGATGCCAGTCCTAATAAGATGACCGAAAGAATTCCTACCACACAATATTTGAGCGACTTCAGTTTCAATCTCATATCGGGAATCTTCCGATAGAGAACTATTGCCAATACCAAACTCAACGCAAAATACAGGTCGCCCCAGCGAAAGCCGTCAATAAGACTACGAACTACGACAGGATCGGCCAGACTATTACTCTCGCTAAACGCCGAATAAGGAATATACTGAAAGAAGAAGCGGGAATAAACAATATTCGAGAATGCCCAAAGACATGTAACGACCGTAGTAAGAAATGCGCCGATGCGTAATCTCCCCAAGGATGCTAATGTAAAGAGTAAGACCAGTAGCACCACCTCTATCGTCACAAAACAGAAATTATCCACATAATCTACTGGCACCATCGGCTTTTCCACATCACATGTCATGATGATTGTATAATGCATCACCAGCAGGTTCAGAATACATAGTGCTTTAAAAAAGCACACATACTTATTGGTTAAAAGATTCATCTCAATATTATAGATTTTGGTTGCAAAGATACGAATATTTTTTGTATCTGCAAAAAAAATCGTAACTTTAAGCAATGCTCGAAGTGCTCACGTTCGGAATTATCCAAATAAATTTGGTATTTCCCTCACTTATTCGTAACTTTGTCCCCATGAAAAAGGGATTGGTACTTGAAGGCGGCGCCATGCGCGGGCTCTTTACGGCAGGCATCATTGATGTGATGATGGAGGCAGGCATTGAACCCGATGGACTCATTGGCGTATCGGCGGGAGCAGCTTTCGGCTGTAATTATAAGTCAAGACAACCTGGGCGCGCCATTCGATATAATACGAGGTTTGCCCGCGACAAGCGTTACTGTAGCTGGCAATCACTGCTCCGTACTGGCAATCTCTATAACGCTGAGTTCGGCTATCACATCATCCCCACACAATACGACATCTTCGACAACGAGGCTTTCGATAAGAACCCTATGGCCTTCTACGCTGTCTGCACTGATGTACTGACAGGTAAAGCCATCTACAAGAAACTGGAAAAAGCCACTCCCCTCACCTACGACTGGATTCGCGCATCGGCCTCTATGCCGCTGGCATCAAAGGTCGTTGAATTAGAAGGTCTGAAGGTGCTTGATGGCGGCGTTGCCGACTCCATCCCCCTTGAGTACTTCGAGCAGATTGGCTATGACCGCAACGTGGTGGTTCTTACGCAGCCAGAGGGCTATGTCAAGGGGCACAACCGCCTGATGCCGTTAATGCGCATCGCACTGAGGAAATACCCCCTGATGATTGAGGCTCTCGACAAACGCCATATCATGTATAATCAGCAATTGGACTATATACGTCAAGCAGAGCAAGAAGGTCGCTGTCTCGTCATTCGTCCGAAGGAGAAACTACGCATCGGACACATCTCTCACGACCCGGAAGAGATGCGCCGCATTTATGAGTACGGAAGAGTGGTTGGAAAAGATTATATAGAACATATTAAAGAGTTTTATACAATATGAGGACATGTCACTTTATTATGAGAAAAAAGCATCTTACCGGTATAGTTTTACTTAGCTCTCTCTGCATGGTCATGCATTCATGTTCCATTATAAGAGGACTCCGTGCCGATGGCCAAAGCGGGCCACATATATATAGTTTTGAGCATCATGCCCACGACACCATTACCAATGGGACACAGGCATTCCAATTCCCTTATGCAGAGAAACAGGCAGTTTGGATTGACACACTGCATTTTTTCAACCAAGCCCCTCGGTATCATAACATCACATTACAGAAGGCATTGGCAGGAAAAACCGATACACAAGGTATCCTTATCATTCAAAACGACAGCATCGTCTATGAGAAATGTTTTGGTGATATCTCTACCGACAGGCTGGCAACCATATTCTCGATATCGAAATCCATCACTTCCTTATTGTGTGGAATTGCCGTCGACGATGGTTTTATCAAAAGTGTGGATGATGCCGTGACAGACTATCTGCCAGAACTGAAGAAGAAAGACCCTATGTGGCAAAAGCTTACCATCCGACATTTACTCAACATGCAGAGCGGACTGGACTTTGATGACACCTATTCCCTTCGGATAAAGTATCTGAAGCGACTCAATGCGATGGCGAAACTGAATTACGGCCATAATCTGAGAAAGCAGATCCGGCAACAGAAATTCCGTTGTGCCCCTGGTACAGAATACCGTTATGAGAGTATGACAAGCCAGATTCTCGGTGTGGTCATCGAACGAGCCACAGGAAAACGCTATGCCGACTATCTCAGTGAAAAAGTGTGGAGACCATTGCAGATGGAGTCGCCAGCCACTATCAACATCGATAGCCACAAGCATGACCTTGCTCACGCTTTCGGCGGCATATCTACCACCATGAAAGATTTGGCAAAGCTTGGACGACTCTACCTTAATCGTGGCATGTGGAATGGGAAACGCATCGTCAGTGAAGACTGGATACGACAATCCACCGAATATGACAATGATAACCACGGCTATCACTTCTGTTGGTATAATACAAGCAGTATCGGAGCCGAAAAGCCTCTATACCCAGGCTTCTACGCTCATGGCATTCGCGGACAAGTGCTATACGTCAATCCCCACAACCAACTCATCATGGTTAGAATAGGAAAACATGACAACACCTATGCCTCCATTCCTTATCTCTTTGAGCAACTTAGCGACTCGTTCTCTGGAGAACTTCCGAGAATAGGCGAAAAGTCCAAATAATCATCGTTTTTCACCATAAAATAGAAAAATAGTTGTAACTTTGCAGCGAAGATAGAGGGATATATTATAACAACTTAAGATTATTACGCAAAATGAGAATAGATATTATCACCGTGTTGCCCGAGATGATCGAAGGCTTCGTCCATGAGTCCATTCTGGCACGTGCAGAGAAGAAAGGACTGGCAGAGATACGCCTGCATAACCTCCGTGACTACACTCTCGACAAGTGGCGTCGCGTTGACGATTACCCTTATGGCGGTTCTGCCGGTATGGTGATGCAGTGCGAACCTATCGACCGCTGCATCACGGCCCTCAAGGCTGAACGCGACTACGACGAGGTCATCTTCACATCGCCTGATGGCGAACGGTTCGACCAACACATGGCCAACGAACTCTCGCTGAAAGGCAACCTCATTATCCTTGCGGGCCACTACAAGGGCATCGACCAGCGCGTGCGCGATCACCTCATCACCAAAGAGATCTCTATTGGCGACTTCGTACTGACGGGGGGCGAACTCGTGGCAGCCATGATTGCCGACGCCATCGTCCGTGTCGTGCCTGGGGTGATTGGTGATGAACAGAGTGCACTCTCCGACTGTTTCCAGGACGATATCCTCGCCGCTCCCATCTACACACGTCCTGCCGACTACAAAGGATGGAAGGTTCCAGACATTCTGCTGAGCGGCAACGAGGCGAAAGTCCGCGAATGGGAATTTGAGCAAGCTATGGAGCGCACACGCCGACTCCGCCCCGATCTCCTGAAAGACAAATAACTGCGATTTTGACTTGTATTCATGTTCTCATAAGTTAAAAACGTTATATTTTCATAAATCGGGATTCTGATAACGGCTATAATCAGCCATAACCCGACAATTAGACTTCATGGCCTCGTAACTTTGCAACTGCGTTGCCGAGACCTCGCCGGCCGTCTCCGTAGGGAGCCTAGGGGGAGTGTAACCCCCTCTTAGGCCCCTTATATAAGGGGGGCCAAGAGAGGGGTATACACAACACTCCCCCTGGATCCCGGAGGAGACGGCCTCCACCAAGTCTCGGCTGGCAGCAGAAAAAAACGAAAGGCATGAATATGATCAATTTCAAAGAAGTACCAGACCATTATCTGCTCTGTATGAAGGAAGACTGCCCGATGGCAGATCACTGCTTGCGCCAGATGGCCATGCATGTACTAACCAAGCACGACAAGGTTGTTAAGATTGCGAATCCGCTACTGACTCATCCCTCCGAACGGTGCAAGTTCTACCGTCCTGATGAGCCTCAAGGCTTCGCCAGAGGCTTCGCAGCCATGCAAGAAAAGATGCTACCTCATCAGTACAGTGTCTTTATGAAATGCCTCCAGCAACGATTTGGACGTACCGGGTATTTTGAACGCAGACGAGGAGACAGACTTTGTTCGCCAGATGATATTAAAGCAATTAAGGCCTTACTTGAGAAAATGGGGCTACAACATCTGGAATTTGAAGCTTATGAACTACACCATAACTGGAACGACTGACCATAAGGATAGTCTCTAAGAGCAGTACAGACGTTCCGTACTGCAGTATTCCGACACTTGTACTACGGTATGTCCATATCTGTACTATGGTATGCCCTATTCCGTACCATAGTAGTACCTTTCCCGCACTACAAGAAAGTAACGATTCATCGTATCAAAAAAGAATCCCAGCCACTTGGCTGGGATTGGTCTTTATTTGTTTGCGAAGCGCTCCGCTTGCTGGCGGATGAGTTCAGCATCGTTGAAATAGTCGATACGCATGGCTTTACGGACCTCATCCATGGTCTGAGCCCCGACTTCACGAGCCTGCTCCGTACCTTTCTTTAATATATTATATATTTCAGGGATGTCTTTCTCGAACTCGGCACGACGAACACGCATGGGCTCCAGGAACTTGTTGAGCACCTGATTGAGGAACTTCTTGCACTTCATGTCGCCAAGGCCACCACGACGGTAGTGATCTTTCAACTCATCAAGGTTCTGATACTCTGGCAGGAACTCCTTGAAGTCGTCATCGCATGAGAAAGCATCGAGATAGGTAAATACGGCATTTCCTTCTACATGACCGGGATCGTTGAGGTTCACATGCTCTGGATCGGTATACATAGAGCGTACCTTCTGCCATACATCATCAGCAGAATCTGAAAGGTAGATACAGTTGCCTAATGATTTCGACATTTTCTCCTTACCATCGGTACCTGGCAGGCGACGAGCTGTAAGGTTCTCGGGCAACAAGATGTTGGGTTCAACGAGCACGGGAGCGTAGATCTGATTGAAGCGACGTACCAACTCACGGGTCACCTCGAGCATAGGCTCCTGATCCTCACCTGCAGGAACGGTAGTGGCCTTAAACAGAGTGATGTCGGCTGCCTGAGATACAGGGTAGCAGAAAAAGCCGAGAGGGATGCTCTCACCTTCGAAGCCACGCATCTTCACCTCTGTCTTCACAGTAGGATTGCGCTGTACGCGACTTACCGATACGAGGTTCATCAGATAGGTGGTAAGTTCTGCCAGTTCAGGAATCTGACTCTGGATAAACAATACGCACTTCTCTGGATCAAGACCTGCTGCGAGGTAGTCAAGAGCCACCTCTATGATGTTCTGACGAATTTTCTCTGGATTATCTGCATTATCGGTCAATGCCTGAACGTCGGCCATAAACACGAACATACGATCAAAGTTACCTTCGTTCTGCAACAGGACACGGCGGCGAAGTGAGCCTACATAGTGCCCTAAGTGGAGTTTGCCGGTGGGACGATCACCGGTCAGAATTACTTTTCCCATTGTATTTTAATGTCTGTTATTTCAAATTTGGCTGCAAAGATAATAAAAAAAAGTAAGAAAGCAGAAAGGTAAATAAGGTAAATCGTCATTTGCCGTGCGTTTTTTTTCTTTTTTACCTTATTTTCCCTTTTTTATCCCTAAGCAGAATCGCTCGCCTACATCAAAGCCTTCTTCATAGAGGGCTTCAAGTTTCTCTACATCACGACAGATGCGCTCAACCTCCATCGGGCGTTCAGGACGAATGCAGATAATCTCGCCCCAATCCTCCATCCGCTCTATGAGATCAAGCTGCTCATTATAGACTTTCACATGATGGCTCAGAACAACACGCAGACGAGGATACTCCTTGTAGAGAAAACGAGGAATTTTGAAGTCAGGTTCACTAGAACGGAAGCCACGATTTCTGGTGAGTATCACGACGTTAGGCGAATAGCCTTTATCAATGGCTCGCGCCACAGGAATACTGTCAACAATGCCGCCATCAAGCATCGGGATACCATCAACCTCAGTAATCTGAGCTACATAGGGCAGCGAACTCGACGCCTTGACAATAGCTGTCAGTCGCCGTGCATCGTTTTTCTCTGAGAGATATTCTGCACGCCCCGTAAGACAGTTAGTAGTCACCACCTCGTATGTCGCTGGATTATTCCTGTAAGCCTCATAGTCGAAAGGTACGATCTCATTAGGAAAGCGCTCATAGAGGATGTTGGGGTCGAAGATGCTGCCTTGGGTGAGCAGACTCTTCAGCGATATATAGTCATACTTACGCAGCATATCGATATTCGAGTACCGGGCCCTACGAGGCTGACAACTCATATACGACAGTCCGTTGCATGCACCTGCCGACACAGCAACCACATATGGAAAGGTTAAATCGTACTTCATAAAAGCATCGAGTACCCCCGATGTAAACACGCCTCGCATGCCTCCACCTTCTAACACAAGTCCAGTTTTTCTGTCTATCTGCATAAATATTGCAAAAATTTGCCGCAAAGATACAGCTTTTTGAAGAATAATATGTAACTTTGCCGACAATTTGACGAATAATAACGAAAACATTGACAAATGTTCAACAAAGAAACTTATATTGATCGACGTAAAGAACTGAAGCAGCTCGTTGGCGAAGGCATCATTGTTTTGTTTGGAAACAATGAGTCTCCAGCAAACTATCCCGCCAATGCCTACGCTCCCATGCGACAGGACTCCACGTTCCTTTATTATTTTGGACAGCACCGCGACGGGCTGGTAGGTGTCATTGATATCGACAATGACACAGAGATAATCTTTGGTGACGATATCGACGTGGAAGACATCGTGTGGATGGGCTTCACCCCATCTGTAGCCGATCTGGCTTCAGAGGTAGGTGTCGGCAATACAGCTCCAATGGCGGAACTGAAGACGCTTTGCAACAAGGCAAAGGGGCGCACAATCCATTTCCTGCCTCCCTATCGTTTCGATACAAAGATTCAGATCATGGACCTTTTGGGCATCCATCCCGCCCAGCAAAAAGAGGCCGCTTCCTTGAAGCTCATCAAAGCCGTAGTGAAGATGCGTGCCACGAAGAGTGCCGAGGAGATAGCATATATCGATGCTGCCTGCGACGTGGGTTACGTGATGCACACCACAGCCCAATTGCTTATCAGGCCTGATGTGACAGAACGTTTCGTGGCAGGTCAGGTGGACGGCATCGCCCGCAGTCTGGCTCAGGGAAACAGTTTTGCCACCATCTTCTCACAGCATGGTGAAATCATGCATGGCAACCCCTCCGATGCTAAGTTAGAAGCGGGTCGTCTGGCACTTTGTGATGCAGGTTGCGAACTCAACGACTATTGCTCAGATCATACCCGTACCATGCCTGTGTCAGGTAAGTTCACCCAGCGACAACTCGACATCTACTCTATTGTAGAGGCCTGTCACGACTATGTATTTGAGGTGGCTAAGCCCGGTGTAAAGTATGCCGATGTACATTTCGCCGTATGCCGTCTGATGACGGAGCGACTGAAGGAACTCGGACTGATGAAGGGCGACGTTGACGAGGCTGTCGCTGCCGGAGCCCACGCCATGTTCCTGCCTCACGGATTGGGACACATGATGGGTATGGACGTACACGATATGGAAGGACTGGGACAGATATATGTTGGCTTCGATGAAGAGACACGCCCCAATCTGGAGCAGTTTGGTACCAATTGTCTACGCATGGGGCGCAAGCTGGAAGAGGGTTTCGTTGTAACCGACGAGCCAGGCATCTATTTCATCCCCGCCCTGATAGACGAGTGGAAGGCCAGCGGACACTGCAAGGAGTTCCTGAACTTCGACAAACTAGAGACATACAAGGACTTTGGCGGTATACGCATCGAAGACGATATTCTGATCACGAAAGACGGCTGCCGTTTCCTCGGACAGAAGCGCATTCCTTATCACCCCAAGGATCTTGAGGCTTTTATGGAAAAGAACAATTACTAAACAATACAATTGAAACAATAGTAAGATTAAATTTATGAAAAAAACTCTGACACTCGCACTCGTGGCCATGATGGCTCTCAGTGCATCGGCTGCCAAGAAAAAGGCACCCGCAAAAGACGCTAACAAGCCCGTCTTTACTATCATTAAGGAGAATCCTATCACAAGCATCAAGGACCAGAACCGTTCGGGTACCTGTTGGGATTACTCTACCCTTTCATACTTCGAGTCTGAGATTCTGAAGGCCACGGGTAAAACCTACGATCTCTGCGAGAGCTTCGTAGCCAACAAGACCTATCTGGAGCGTGCCATCCAAGTGGTTCGCTATCATGGTGACTGCCAGTTCGCTCAGGGCGGAAGTGCCGAAGACGTACTCGCCACATTGAAGACTCATGGTATCGTTCCTGAGGGAACCATGCCTTTCCCTGGCTCTCTGTATGGTGATTCTCTGAACAACTTCAACGAGTTCTTCGGTGTGCTAGAGCCATACGTTGCCGCTATTGCCAAGAGCGATGCCAAGAAAATCAGCAATGCCTGGAAGAACGGTATGCAGGGTATCCTCGACGCCTACCTCGGCAAGTGCCCTGAGAAGTTCACCTATGAGGGCAAGGAATATACACCAAAGACCTTCATGGCTTCACTGGGCATCAACCTCGACGACTACGTAAGCATCACTAGCTATACCCACCATCCCTTCTACACCACTTTTGCCGTAGAGGTACAGGACAACTGGCGCTTCCCACAGAGCTACAACGTACCTATGGACGAGATGATGCAGATTATCGACAACGCAGTAAACGAGGGTTACACCGTAGCATGGGGCGGTGATGTTTCTGAGGACGGCTTCACCCGCAAGGGTCTGGCATACGCTGTTGACAGCAAAAAGACACAGCAGAGCCTCAAGGGCAGCGACATGGCAAAATGGCTGAAGATGACCGCCACTAAGAAACGCGACATCATCGACTCTCTGGGATGCACTGTTCCTGAGATTGTCGCTACACAGGAGTTGCGCCAAGAGCGTTTCGACAACTGGGAGCTGACCGATGACCATGGCATGCTGATCTACGGTGTTGCCAAGGATCAGAATGGTAAGGAATATTACATGGTAAAGAACTCATGGGGTGAGACCGGCGACTACAAGGGAACCTGGTATATGACCAAGACCTTCATTGCCGCAAACACAATGGATTTCCTCATCAATAAGAATGCTATCCCAGCCGAAATCCGCAAGAAGCTCGGCATCTGATATCATATAAAATAGGTAAAAAACGGCATAATCTGTTAAAAAATGAGCAGATTATGCCGTTATTTCATTTTTTATGCTTACCTTTGGGCGCTATATTGGGTTATTGTACCCATTTGCCACCAAAGCGATAAGAATAAAAAATAAATATATTAATGCATTTCAAATGGAATTACGAACCACCTACATCAGAACGACAGACGGCGGCTAAAGAGCTGGGAGAGAAGATTGGGATGAGCCCAATCCTCGCCGACCTGCTTATTCAGCGTGGCATCAAAACGGAGAGCGCAGCCAAGCGATTCTTCCGCCCGATGCTAAACGAACTGATAGATCCGTTCCTGATGAACGACATGGACGTGGCAGTAGACAGACTCAACGATGCCATGGGGCGTAAAGAGCGCATCATGGTGTACGGCGACTACGATGTCGATGGATGTACGGCGGTAGCTTTGGTGTACAAATTTCTACAGCAGTTCTATTCCAACATGGAGTACTATATCCCCGATCGCTATGAAGAGGGATACGGTATCAGCAAAAAAGCGTTGGACTATGCGGCTGAGAAGAGTATCAAACTGATTATTGTGCTCGATTGCGGCATTAAGGCAATCGACGAAATCGCCTATGCCAAGAGCTTAGGTATTGATTTCATCATCTGCGATCATCACGTGCCCGATGATGAACTGCCCGAGGCTGTGGCTATTCTGAATCCCAAGCGCGTTGACTCAACCTACCCATTCAAGCATCTGTGCGGATGCGGTGTGGGCTTTAAGTTCATGCAGGCCTTTGCCAAAAACAACGGCATTCCCTTTTCACGGCTTATCCCTCTACTCGATTTCTGTGCTGTCAGCATCGCTGCCGACATCGTACCTATCATGGGCGAGAACCGTATTCTGGCTTTCCACGGACTAAAGCAGCTGAACACTGCGCCATCAGTGGGACTAAAGTCGATTATTGAGATTTGCGGTCTTACAGGACGTGAGATTACCATGAGCGATATCGTTTTCAAGATTGGTCCACGTATCAATGCGTCGGGACGTATGCAGAACGGTACAGAGGCTGTAGACTTGTTGGTAGAGCGCGACCTTGAGAAGGCGCTGGCAGAAGCTAACCACATCAACGAATATAACGAGCAGCGTAAGGATGTGGACAAACAGATGACAGAAGAGGCCAACCAGATTGTAGCTAAACTTGAAAGCCAGAAGCATCATGCCAGTATCGTGCTTTACGATGAGAACTGGAAGAAAGGTGTCATTGGTATTGTTGCCTCTCGCCTGACTGAGCTTTATTACCGTCCGACGGTAGTACTCACCAATTTCAATGGTGTTGCCACAGGCTCAGCGCGCAGTGTGGCTGGCTATGATGTCTACGATGCCATCAAGAGTTGTCGCGATCTGCTCATAAACTTCGGCGGACACACCTATGCCGTAGGTCTGTCATTGAAGATAGAAAACATCCCTGAGTTCCGTCGCCGTTTCCAGAAATACGTCATGGAGCATATTCAGCCCGAACAGACCGAAGCGACTCTCGATATCAATGCCGTTATCGACTTCAAAGATGTCACCAAGAAACTGCACAACGACCTGAAGAAATTTGCACCTCACGGTCCCGACAATCCGAAGCCGCTTTTCTGCACTCGTAATGTCTACGACTATGGCACCTCAAAGGTGGTTGGTCGCCAGCAGGAACACATCAAGCTGGAGCTTGTCGATTCCAAGTCGAGCAATGTTCTTAACGGTATTGCTTTTGGACAGAGTGCTGCTGCGCGCTATATTAAGTCGAAACGTTCGTTCGACATTGTCTACACCATCGAAGACAACATATACAAGCGCACAGAGGTTCAACTGCAGATTGAGGATATTCAACCCTCGGAAGAGTGAACTATCAAGAGATACTGAAACACTATTGGGGCTACGATGATTTCCGCGGTATTCAGCGCGAGATCATCGAGTCCATAGGCAGTGGTCACGACACGCTGGGACTTATGCCCACAGGTGGAGGCAAGAGTATTACCTTTCAAGTTCCGGCATTATCAATGGAGGGGACCTGTGTCGTCATCACCCCGCTTATCGCCCTGATGAAAGACCAGGTTAATAACCTGCGACGTCGAGGCATTCGTGCTGCAGCCATCTACTCGGGTCTTACTCGCGAGGAAATCATCATGACCCTTGAGAACTGTATCTTTGGCGATATCCGTATTCTCTACGTGTCGCCTGAGCGTCTCTCCTCAGACCTCTTTCAGACAAAACTTCGCCATATGAAGGTCAGTTTCATCACTGTCGACGAAGCGCACTGTATCTCGCAATGGGGTTATGATTTCCGCCCTTCATACCTTGAAATAGCAAAGATCCGCAAGTTCCTGCCAAATATCCCCGTACTGGCACTTACTGCGACAGCCACCCCTCAGGTTGTCGATGATATCCAAGACCGTCTTTCCTTCCAAGAGAAAAGAGTCTTCCGCATGAGTTTCGAGCGAAAGAATCTGGCCTATGTGGTACGCCGTACAGCCGACAAGCGCGAAGAACTGCTCCATATCCTCAGCAGCATGAAAGGTTCGGCCATTGTCTATGCACGCAGCCGTCGCCGCACAAAAGAATTCTCCGACCTCATCAACGAGGCAGGCATCTCTGCCACTTTCTATCATGCCGGACTCGACAGCGTTGTGAAAGACGACCGCCAGAAAGCGTGGCAAGAAGATAAGGTACGCGTGATGGTAGCCACCAATGCCTTTGGTATGGGTATCGACAAACCCGATGTCCGACTGGTTGTGCACATTGATTGCCCCGATAGTACAGAAGCCTATTTCCAGGAAGCCGGACGTGCTGGTCGAGATGGTTTTAAGGCCTATGCCGTGCTGCTTTACAATGATTCCGACAAACGTAAACTCGAGAAACGTATTGCCGACACCTTCCCAGAAAAAGACTATATCCGTGAGATCTACGAACATCTGGCCTATTATTATCAGATTGGTGCTGGTTCGGGCTATGGTCATACTTTCGAGTTCAACATCGATAAGTTCTGCCACACCTACCGACATTTTCCCATCCAAGTAGACGCTGCCCTGAAAATTCTCACACGTGCCGGCTATATCGAATATACCGAAGAGCAAGACAACCAAGCTCGCGTGATGTTTACCCTCGACAGGAACGATCTCTATCGTTTGGAAAGCAACACGCCCAACGAAGAAAAGGTCGTCACAGCACTTTTGCGTAACTACGGTGGACTGTTTACCGACTACAACTACATCGACGAGGCATTTCTGGCTTCACAATGCGGTATACAGCCACATCAGGTTTACATGATTCTAAAGAGTCTCAGCCAGCGCCATATCCTACACTTCATTCCCCAAAAGAAGACACCTTATATCCGCTATACACAGCGACGCGAAGATAAAGAGCATATCCTGTTGATGCCTGCCGTCTACGAAGAGCGTAAGCACCAGTTTACCCTGCGTATCCATGCCATGCTCAGCTATGCCACCAATGACAGCATTTGCCGTAGCCGACAGCTGCTTCACTATTTTGGCGAGGAGAATAGTCACGATTGCCATCAGTGCGACGTATGCCTGGACCATCATAAGAGTGCAGCATCAGAGCCCCGTCTCAACGAAGCCATGACGCAGATTCTTTCTCTGCTTGACGACGGGAAGCCCCACCCCATTACAGACATACGCGACATCCAGTTGCCTACTGCAGAACTGGATGCCGCGCTCGAATATCTCTTCAAAGAAGAGATTATCCGTCAGGAAGACGGTATGCTCTTAAAAGTCTGAATTTTTATTAGAACTCGATTTTCATCTGACGCTCATCTTCCTTGTCGTGCTCATGACAATAGCTTGAGCCATCGAAACAGTGTGTACAGACATGACACTTCTCCATACCTATCGACTTAATCAAGTCTTCCAACTTAGCGAATTTCAATGATGTCAGGCCCAGACGCTTGGCAATCTCATCAACCATACGCTTATATTCAGGAGAATCTGTCTGTGCATATTTCTCCAGATTCTTCTTGTCATCACCCTCAAAGTCCTTGATGATACGACGTGTAATCAGTTCCATGTCGCTCTTCGACGAGGTAAAGCCGATAAACGGGCAACCATATACCAATGGCGGACATGAGATACGACAGTGAACCTCCTTAGCACCATACTCGAAGAAGGTCTTAACGTTATCCTTCAACTGCGTACCACGAACAATAGAGTCGTCGCAGAACACCACACGTTTGTCTTTCAGCAGTGCCGGGTTTGGTATCAGCTTCATCTTAGCCACCAGTGAACGACGTTCCTGATTGCCAGGTGTAAACGAACGAGGCCATGTAGGTGTATATTTCAGCACGGCACGCTTATAGGGTACGCCCTTACCCTCTGCATAACCCAATGCCATGCCAACACCTGAGTCGGGCACACCGCAAACGCAGTCCACATCCGTATCATCCTGTTCACCCATCATCTTACCATTCGTCTCACGCACATTCTCAACGTTGATACCATTGTAGTCTGATGCGGGGAATCCGTAGTAGACCCATAAGAACGAGCAAATCTGCTCACGTTTGAAAGGCTCCTGCAGCACCTCCATCTTATCTGCTGTCAGAAGTACTATCTCTCCAGGCCCCAAGTCTCTCTCACGATGATAGTCAAGGTTCGGAAAACTCGTAGTCTCACTCGACACGGCATAAGCTCCCTCTTTCTTACCAACAACAATTGGCGTACGTCCCAAGAAGTCTCTTGCGGCAATGATACCCTTTTCCGTCAGAATCAGCATCGAGCAAGAACCTTCAATCTTCTTGTACACCAGATTGATGCCCTCAACAAAGGTGCGTCCCATGTTGATGAGCAATGCCACCAACTCCGTCTGGTTGATGGTATTGGCAGAATATTCGCTGAAGTGCATTCTGCGATCCAGCAATTCCTGAGCTATTTCTTCCAGATTATTAATCTTCGCTACTGTCACTACAGCATAGCGACCCAAGTGTGAATTCACGAGTATTGGCTGTGGATCAGTATCACTGATCACACCTATACCTTGGTCGCCTGAGAACGAGTCCAATTCATCTTCGAACTTAGAGCGGAAATAATCACGCTCAAGATTGTGAATCTTACGACTGAATCCCTTTTCCGTGTCATAAGTTACCAGTCCTGCTCGCTTTGTGCCAAGGTGAGAGTTATAGTCTGTGCCGTAGAACAAGTCGTTCACGCAGCATTTCGTGGAGATGGTACCAAAAAAGCCTCCCATACGTTATCCTTTTCTTTCTTTTATAGTTTGTTTATACAAAATAATACAGGAACGAAGCAATACCTTCGAGTGCAGGCTTGCGCTGTCCTTCAATCTCTATGCGGAACTCGATTTCTGCCTTGCAGATACCACGCAGATTCTGTATATTGTGCAGTTTTGTTACCAGACGCACCTTAGAACCAGTGATTACCGGCTGTCCGAAGCGCATCTTGTCCATGCCGTAGTTTACGAGCATCTTAATGTTGTTCACCTCGATGATCTGGTCCCACATGTAGGGCAACAGCGAAAGAGTCAGATAGCCGTGAGCAATAGTGCTCTTGTACTGGCTCTCTTCCTTGGCACGCTCCACGTCTACATGTATCCACTGATGGTCGAGTGTGGCATCAGCAAACAGGTTGATGCGGTCCTGATCTACTTGCAACCAGTCTGAGGCTCCGAGTTCCTCGCCCAGATGGGCTGCGAATTCATCATACGAATTAATTACTAATTTTCCCATACTTTTATAAAAATGAATTGCGGGGGTACACACCCCCGCAATTTCCTATTTAGATTATACGTCTTGATTCTCTGGACGCAGTTTGCGTACGGTCTCGCCGGCACGCCACATTTCCTGATTGCGCATAGCCTCAAGTTCCTTCTCAAGACCTGCACGATAGTCAGGTTTAGAGTTAGAATCGATGCTAATCTGCGCCTCGTTACCAGTCTGCACAGAGTAATAAAGCCACTCCATAACAGGCTTGATGGCATCATGGAAACGGGGAGCCCAGTCAAGTGCACCACGCTGTGCCGTTGTCGAGCAGTTGGCATACATCCAGTCCATACCCTTCTCACCGAACAACGGGCCAAGGCTCTGAGTCAGCTCTTCAACGGTCTCATTGAAAGCCTCCGAAGGAGAGTGTCCGTGCTCACGGAGTACCTCATACTGAGCAAGCAAAAGTCCCTGAATGGCACCCATCAGAGAGCCACGCTCACCTGTCAGGTCAGAGGTAGCCTCACGCTGGAATGTTGTCTCAAACATGTAACCTGCACCGATACCGATACCAAAGGCCAGTGTCTTCTCCTTTGCGTTACCGCTTGCATCCTGATAGACAGCATACGAGCAGTTCAGACCACGGCCCTCGCAGAACATGGTACGCAGTGAAGTACCGCTACCCTTAGGAGCAACCATAATCACGTCGACATCCTTTGGAGGAACCACACCTGTACGATCACTCCAGTTGATGGCAAAGCCATGGCTGTAGTACAGAGTCTTGCCAGGCTTCAGATATTTCTTAATGGTAGGCCACTGCTGAATCTGACCAGCATCAGAAAGCAACATGCAGAGGATGGTACCCTTCTCGGCAGCCTCCTCAATAGAGAACAGCGTCTCACCAGGAACCCATCCGTCGGCAACAGCCTTGTCATAGGTCTTTCCCTGACGCTGACCGACAATAACGTTAAATCCATTATCACGCAGGTTACAAGCCTGACCAGGACCCTGGATACCATAACCGATCACTGCGATCGTTTCATTCTTTAATACTTCACGTGCTTTCTCAAGTGAGAACTCTTTGCTGGTGACAACAGTTTCAATAACGCCACCAAAATTCATTTGTGCCATAATAGCTTTTGTTTTTAAATGTTATACATATCCCTTGTGTACTATGCCAGCCCTTCCCGAGAACCAGACGCTTGGTGTTCACCACCTTTATTATTTTATCAGTCCACCCAGAGCTTACACGAAACTCCGACGAGGGGTTAACTTTAGAAATCGGTTGCAAAGTTAGCAATTTGCCACGACACTGCCAAATTATCTTTCATCTTTTCTGCAAAAAAGTTTTCCAAAAGAATTTTTATTCTTACCTTTGCAGCGTAATTGTAAGATTCTAACTAAATTTATAAACTATTTGTACATGAAAAGATTCCTATTTCTGACCCTGCTGGCTGGACTTTCCGTCAGCACAATGGCTCAGACGAAGTATGCTTGGCAAGACCCCAAGCTGCCAACAGCTGAGCGCGTAGAAAACCTCATCTCTATGCTCACCCCTGAAGAGAAGGTGGGACTGATGATGAACAAGTCGATTTCCATCGACCGCCTTGGCATTCCCTCCTACAACTGGTGGAGTGAAGCCTGCCATGGCGTTCGTCAGGACGGCTACACCGTGTTCCCCCAGCCCATCGGCATGGCTGCAGCCTTCAGTGAGCAGCTTTTCTATAATGTATTCTCTGCCGTGAGCGACGAAGCCCGAGCAAACTGGAACCGTTCCGACCATAACATATTTAATGTACCTATGGGCGTGGTCTACTATCCAGGAAATCCCGAGCTCACCTTCTGGTGTCCTAACGTCAACATTTTCCGTGATCCCCGTTGGGGACGTGGTCAGGAGACCTGTGGCGAAGATCCTTATATGAATGCCGTACTGGGCGTACAGACCGTTCTCGGCATGCAAGGTAACGATGACCACTATTTCAAGACCCATGCCTGCGCTAAGCATTACGCCGTTCACAGCGGTCCTGAGCCCTTGCGCCACTCCATGAATGTAGAACCATCAAACCGCGACCTGTGGGAGACCTACCTCCCCGCCTTTAAAGCCTTGGTCAAGAAGGCGAATGTTCGTGAGGTGATGTGCGCTTATCAGCGTTTCGAAGGCACCCCCTGCTGCGCCAGCGACCGTCTGCTGATTGACATCCTGCGTAACAAATGGGGCTATGACGCTATCGTGCTTACCGACTGTGACGCCATCAACAACTTCTTCAACCGTGGTCAACACGAGACACATAAGGACGGACTCTCGGCATCTGTCGATGCAGTTCTCAATGGCACCGACCTCGAGTGTGGCAAGGTGTTCATGTCACTCACCGAGGGTTTGAAGAAAGGCCTCATCAAAGAGAGCGATCTCGATCAGCATCTGCGTAAGACGCTCACAGGTCGTTTCGAGCTCGGAATGTTTGACCCTGCCGACATGCTGCCTTGGGCTAAGCTGGGTTCTGATGTCATCAGCAGCGAGCCGTTCGACGCCCTCGCTACTCAGGCCGCCCGCGAGTCGATGGTGCTACTCAAGAACAACGGCATCTTGCCGCTTTCTAAAGATATCAAAACCATCGCCGTTCTTGGTCCTAATGCCGACGATGCTGCCATGCTCAATGGTAACTATGGCGGCACACCTACGCAGGCTCATACCCACTCGTTGCTCGAAGGCATCAAGGCTGCTGTGCCTGGAGCCAACATCATCTACCGCAAGGCCTGTGAGCTCAACGACGAGTACAACACCATCCGTCATCTCGGCGATTTCAACGATGGTCAGGGCGTGAAGGTTGAATTCTTCAACAACCGTAACCTCGAAGGCACTCCTGTCAAGACAGCTTTCTATAACGAGCTCAACTTCTCTACTTTCGGTGCCTGGGGTTTTGCTGAAGGTGTCAACAGCGACTCTGTATCTATACGCATCAGCGGTCAGTACAAGTCTACTTTCACTGGTGAGATGAAGTACACACTCATGACCGACAACGGGTATATCCTCCGTGTCAATGGTCAGATGGTAGAAGAGGTTCAGGGTGGCATGCGCCGTGGTTTCGGCTTCGGTCGTAAGGTTGAGTACAAGTCTTTCCCTGTTCAGGAGGGACAGACCTATGATCTCGAGGTTGAATATCGTCGCGGAAATGGTCAGTTTGCCATGCTGCGTGGCGACATCTGCGAACGCAACCTTGCCGACTTCACTGATCTGGCTAAGGAAATCAGCACTGCCGACGCTATCATCATCATCGGTGGTATCTCTGCCCAGATGGAGGGCGAAGGCGGTGACAAGGCTGATATCGAACTGCCAAAAGTTCAGCAGATGCTCCTTCAGGCCATGCACGCCACAGGCAAACCCGTGGTATTTGTCAACTGTTCTGGTTCTGCCATCGCCTTTGGTAGTGTCGAGAATGAGTACGACGCTCTCCTACAGGCTTGGTATGCAGGTCAGGGTGGTGCCAAGGCATTAGCCGATGTGCTCTTTGGTGACTATAACCCTGGCGGCAAACTTCCCGTAACGTTCTATCGCTCTAACAACGACCTGCCAGACTTCCTCGACTACTCGATGAAGAACCGCACCTATCGTTACTTCACAGGTGTGCCTCAGTATGCCTTTGGCTACGGCCTCAGCTACACCACGTTCACAGTCGGCAAAGGTCAGCTGTCTAAGTCGTCCATGAAGAAAGACGGCAAGGTAACGCTCACCGTTCCCGTCAGCAATACCGGCAGTCGCGAGGGTACTGAGACTATTCAGGTATATGTCAAGGCACTCGACTACCCCGACGCTCCCATCAAGAGTCTGAAGGGATTCCAGAAGCTCTCACTCAAGGCTGGTGAGACAGCAAATGCCACCATCACCCTCGATAGCGAGTCGTTCGAATACTATGACGAAAGTATCGACGAACTCTCCACCCGTTCAGGTCGCTACCAGATTCTCTACGGCACCTCGTCATTGGACAAAGACCTCCAATCACTCGACTTCGTAGTGAAATAAACACATAAAAAGAACAGGCTTCCAAATGGAAGCCTGTTCTTTTTAATCTAACCCAAAAAGGAGCTTCAGACCGCCGTCGACTCCTGAGAAGCCCATGAAGGCAAGACTCAGCAGACCAGCGGAGAGCATGACAATGGCCATACCCTGCATGCCCTTGGGAATCTTTACCAACTCGAGTTGTTCGCGCATACCGGCAAAAACGGTGAGTGCCAAACCAAAGCCAAGGGCCGTAGAGAAAGCATAGACCACAGACTGCAACAGATTATAGTCTTTCTGGATGCAGAGGATGGCCACGCCAAGCACGGCACAGTTGGTAGTAATCAGCGGCAGAAAGATACCCAGCGCCTGATAGAGGGCTGGCGATACCTTCTTCAGCACAATCTCGACCATCTGAACCAATGCGGCGATAACGAGGATAAAGGCGATAGTCTGCAGGTATTGCAAGCCAAAGGCATCAAGCACATATTTCTGTACCAGCCAGGTAACGATGGTGGCCAACGTTAGCACAAAGGCTACTGCTACCGACATGCCCAGCGAGGTATCGATCTTCTTTGATACGCCCAAGAACGGACAGATGCCGAGAAACTGTGACAACACGATGTTGTTCACGAAAATGGCGCTAATAAAAATCAGTATATATTCCATAATGCTTTTATTTTTTAGGAGTTCAGGGAGACAGGGAGTTCAGGACATATGTATTGGACTCCTTGAACTACTTGTATTCTTGTCTCCTTAATTTGTTCACAATTGCGATGAGGAAACCTAAGGTGATGAAGGCTCCCGGAGGCAAAACGAAGAGCAGAATATTGTAGGTCTCGGGCCACATGGTGAGGCCGAAAACAGAACCAGAGCCCAGCAACTCGCGACAGATGCCAAGGAGCGTCAAACCCAACGTAAAGCCAAGACCGATGCCAATGCCATCGAAGAGTGAGGCAACAGGTGAGTTCTTCGAAGCAAAGCCCTCAGCACGACCGAGAATGATACAGTTGACCACAATCAGTGGGATGAACAATCCTAAAGCAGCATCGATGTCGGGCAGAAAAGCCTTGATTACCATCTGTAGAATGGTAACAAAGGCAGCTATCACAACGATGAACACAGGGATGCGCACCTTATCAGGAGTGACTGATTTAAGACACGAGATGACAAAATTGGTACAGATGAGTACCGCCATCGTGGCAAGGCCCATCGACAGACCATTGAGAGCACTAGTGGTTGTGGCCAGCGTAGGACACATACCGAGCATCAAGACGAATGTGGGGTTCTCCTTGATTATGCCGTTCTTGATAATTCCTATATAGTTCATAATCCTTATATTTATATTTTTGGCGCAGATTTACACGGCTCTCATTTGAGAAGCACTGCTTTTGTGCGCAGCAGGCTGTGTCTTTATTTATAAAGCCGTGTTAATCCGTATCTAATTCTCTTTCTTAGTAGTGGCTCCTGTCTCCGCATCTGTAGCGGGTGTGGCCTTGTAGGCCTTATAAGCATTATTGACTGCGAGCAGGAAGGCACGGCTGGTAATGGTTGAAGCCGTGATGGCATCCACCTGTCCACCATCCTTAGACACCGTCAGAGCTTCTGCGGGGATCTTTCCGATAATATCACCCTTTTCGCCCTTCTGGAACCATTTGTCGGCCTTGGCACCAAGTCCTGGTGTCTCAGCATGCTCCAAGAGCGTATAGCCAAGAATCTGACCTTCTACATCGAAACCAACAAGCACCTTCAAATCGCCACCGAAGCCACCAGTGGTACTCTCTACAGCAGCGCCAAGATCTTTTCCCTTTGAATCCTGAGTCTGGTAGATCACGAAAGTCAGTTCTTTGCCCTTAGCATCGTTCTGACGAACCGTGTCGGTCTTGGCTACTTTCAGGTTATCGACTCCCATCACGGTTTTGATGCCGTCGGCTAGTGCCTTGGCTTTCTGATCACTGATAGGTCCCTCGGTAAGATGGTTTACAAAAGCGAGGATACCACCCATGATAACGGCTACTCCTGTGAGCACCAGCACCATATTCGTTAAAGATGATTCAAGCTTCTTCATTTTGCAACCTCCCCGAAACGTTTTGGTTTCACATAATTATTTATAAGCGGCGTGAACGCATTCATGATGAGAATGGCAAACGACATACCCTCAGGATAAGCACCCCAGTTGCGGATGACAATGGTAAGGAAACCGATGGCCACACCATAAATAAGTTGTCCCTTAGGCGTCATAGGACTCGTCACATAGTCGGTAGCCATGAAGATAGCGCCAAGCATCAGACCACCCGAAAGAATAACAGAGATCGGATTGGCGTATGCTGGATTAGCCAAATGGAGTAAACCTGCGAAGACAAACACCGTTCCGATAATCGATACCGGAATGTGCCAAGTGATAATCTTCTTCCACAACATGAAAGCAAGGCCGATGAGAAGTGCTAAGGCACAAACCTCACCCAGTGACCCGGCACCATAGCCGCACTCTGAAGGCAGACCGATAAACATGTGCAGACTCTCTGGCAGCTTATCCAAGACAGAGGCATCGCCACTCTTGATAGCCTCTTTCATAATGGAAAGAGGTGTAGCACCAGTCTCTGCATCGAGATAGCTAGTCAACTGGCCAGCCTGAGGCCATGATGTCATCTGTGCAGGAAAGGCCACCAACAGAGCGGCACGACCTACGAGTGCAGGATTAAAGAGATTATTGCCCAACCCACCAAAACTCATCTTTGCCACACCGATGGCGAAAAGCGCACCAATGAGGATAATCCAGATGGGGAGGTTTGAGGGCAGGTTGAAAGCAAGCAACAATCCTGTAAGGATGGCCGAGCCATCCATCACCGTGTTCTTACCTTGCTTCAGGATATACTTGCTGATAGCCCACTCAAAGAAAGCGCAGGCAGCCACACTGGTTGTCGTTACAACAACCGAACCCAGACCGAAATAAATGAACGACACAAGCAGAGCGGGCATCAGAGCAATGATAACACCATACATGTTGCGCTCTACCGAGTCAGTTCCGTGGGCATGTGGCGAAAGTGATACAATTAATTTTCCCATAATTCTTTATTTATTTTTGGCACGGATCACGCGGTTCTCTTTGAGAGACGCTGCTTTTTGCGCAGCTGGCCGTGTCTTTATTTATAAAGCCGCGTTAATCAGTGCCTAATTTTTATTTTTTAGCGGCGCGAGCGCGGATGATGCCCATGACTGTGGATTTGCCCTGGCGGATGTTATCGAGGAGCGGGCGATGAGCAGGACAGGTGAACTGACACGAACCACACTCAATACAACTGACAATTTCTTCACGCTCGCCACGCTCCCAGTTCTTTACCTCTGAGAGTTTGGCAAGCAGATAAGGCTCCAATCCCATAGGACATGCTGAGACACACTTGGCACAACGGATACAGGGCTGTGGTTCCTTGCGGCGAGCCTCTTCGGCAGAGATAATCGTCACAGAGTTAGTTCCTTTACAAATGGGCACCTCAACACTAGTGAGGGCCTTACCCATCATAGGGCCACCTGCCAGCAACTTATTGTCGCCATCGGGCATACCACCGCAGGCCTCAATCAGGTTTATCATCGGTGTACCCATACGAACGAGGAAGTTGCCAGGATGTTCCAAACGCTTACCTGTAACAGTAGTGCAACGTTCAAAGAGTGGTTTATGCTTCATCACAGCCTCATATACAGCTAAAGCAGTACCAACATTCTGAACAATGGCGCCGACATTGACAGGAATAGCGGGAGGAGCCGGTACCTGACGGCGGATTACAGCATCAACCAACTGCTTCTCACCACCCTGCGGATAGCGCTGTTGCAAGGGCACCACCTCAACATGATATTCTGTTCCATTGAACTTCTTAGCACATTTCCCGGTAAGCAGTTCAATGGCGGGCATCTTATTGGTCTCGATACCGATATAGCCCGTTGTTACCTTTGCACCTTTCATCAAGAGTTCCAGCCCCACGAGAATCTCGTCGGCACGCTCCATCATCAGGCGGAAGTCGGCGGTAATATAAGGCTCACACTCTACGGCGTTGATGATTACACACTCAGCCTTGGCTGTTGGCGGCGGCGTGAGTTTGATGAAGGTGGGGAAACAAGCTCCACCCATACCAACGACGCCTGCATCCTTAATACGACTGACAATCTCCTCAGGCGTCAGTTCGGGATGATCGGCCACCAACTCCAACTTGTCAGAACGGTCAATAGTCTCTTCCCACTCATCGCCTTCTACATTAATAATAATGGCAGGTTTGCGATAGCCTGTTGCATCAATGGCTGTATCAATCTTAAAAACCGTACCGCTGACTGATGAGAAAATGGGGGCAGAGACGAATCCACCAGCCTCGGCTATCATCGTACCTACCTTCACTTTATCACCTTTCTTAACTACGGGTTTAGCGGGAGCGCCAATATGCTGACTCAGTGGAAAAATTGCCTGTTTGGGCAGGGCTGCGACCACAATAGCTTCGTTGTGAGAGAGCTTATTCTCCTCAGGGTGTATACCACCTATACTGAATGTCCTTACGTTCATGCTTTTACCTCCTCTTCTTTTTTAAGTTCTTTAGGTTTCGGAGCCGGAGCAGGCGTGGGGAAGTTCACATCGCGAATGGCATGAGTAGGACACACCGACACACACTTGCGGCACAGGCGACACTTGTTGAAATCGATGTATGAACAATTGTTCTCTACAGTAATAGCGCCGAAGGGACACTCCTTCTCACACTTACCACAACCGATGCAGCTCACCTTACATGCCTTCATAGAAACGGCGCCCTTGTCTTTGTTGACACATGAGACAAATACCCTTCTACTCTTCGGTCCTTTCTTACGAAGTTCGATGATACCACGCGGACATGCCTTCATACAGGCACCGCAAGAGGTACACTTATCGTCGTCGACCTCGGGAATACCAGTTTCCGGATTCAAACGGATGGCATCGAACTGACAGGCCACAACACAATCGCCACAACCCAGACAGCCAAAGCCACAAGCCGTCTCACCAGCACCACAGGCATGCATGGCAGCACAGGTGCGCAGACCTGCATATTCAGCGATACGCGGACGATGCTCGCAAGTACCGTTACATCTCACCACGGCTACCATAGGCTCTGAGTTGGCAATAGCCATACCGAGCAGATCAGCCACTCTACCCATGACATCGGCACCACCAACAGGACAAGAGAGTCCATCAATACTTCCGGCATCGGATCCTTTCACAAGGGCATCGGCCATACCGCTACAACCAGGGAATCCACATCCACCGCAGTTAGCGCCAGGCAATACTTCGCTGACCTGCGCAATACGGGGATCTTCATAAACAGCAAACTTCTTGGATGCGAGAAAAAGTACCACAGCGGCAATCAAACCGATGGTTCCCAAGACAATCACTGCAATTAAGATGAAATTCATAAATGCTTTTTTTATTTGTTTTAGTTTATATTACTTAACTTCTATTGAGAAGGATATCTTCTTCTGAATCATACCCCGACAAGAGAAGATGATCAGATAATAAGGTGCGAGCGAGAGTAAGGCAGATACAGCGGCAAGTCCCTCACTGCCAGTAAACAGAAGCACCGCCAGCAATACGGCCATCATGATAACGAAAGGCAGACCGAACCCCAACAAAAGGGCTCTGTTTGCTACATCACGCGAAGCCCACACCGTGACATTCTGTCCCACGTTGAAAGCTGCTGTATCGCAATTGAAGACATCAATAATCTTCTCTTTCGACTCTGAGGCATGACAATGGGCAGCCACCTTACAGGCTGCACAAGCCGAAGTCTGAAGAATGCGTACCCTAACACATCCACCCGTTATCGATTCGATGATTCCAGAATGACTTATTTTAGTACTCATGAGCCCACTTCGGTAAGTTATCGGTTTTGTAAACTCGACTTTGCAAATGCAAAGGTACAATAAAAAAGGGAATTAAGAATTAAGAATTAAGAATAATTTCAAAAAAAAGTCGTAATCGTTTGCAATTACACCGATTTTTACTACTTTTGCAACGGAATTAAATTGAAACGAAGATGAAAGCCAGTGAACAGACTATTCAGCAGATTGAACGCGCCATTCGCAAGATTGCCGCTAAGTTTCCTCCAGAAGCAGAGGCCAATGACATGACCGATATCCATATCCGTGTGATACAGGAGACAGGTGAAATCAGAGCCTACAACGACAATGACGAAGAACTGGACCGTTGTGTGGTAGAAGAATGGATCGGCAATACCGATGAGGACTTCTATCAACAGGTGCCTTCAGTGATTCGCAAGTGTATCGAGAACCTGAAAGACATTGTAGAGAACATGTCAATACTGAAGCCATTCTCACTTGTTCTTGAAGATGAAGACAAGGAAACGGTAGAGGAACTTTATCTTGTTGACGATGAGATGGTAATCATCAATCCCGACCTGATGGCAGGGCTCGACAAAGATCTGGACAACTTTCTCGAAAATCTGCTGAAAGAAGACTAATCGTAGGACTCACTGTTCTGAAGTACGAAATGACGCGACGGATCCACATAATACACCTCCTCTGTACGCGTTTGATGAGCCTGCTTAGAATAGTCTAACAGATGTATTTCGTAATCGCTAGTAATTGAGAAATACTGTATAAATTCCTCAGGATTAATACTGAATTCATCTTCTTCATCCTCAACTGCATACAGACAAAGCTTATCGACGGGCATATACTCGTCGTCGAGTGAATAAAGGTATATTGAATAACGCTCTTCCTCGCTTGTCTCGTCGGCTGCCAATAACATCATACGGGCTCCAAGGCTCTCGGAAACAGCGATAGCCTTAGGATGGTTTCCTTCGAGGTTCAGATATGTTACAATCTCCTGTGGAACCGGTTTAAAAGCAGGCAAGAATCTCACAAAGTCTTCGGTATAACTGATGGGTAACGGCTGGATATCGAGACTATCGAAGAACATCTTGATAGGATTATCAGAGCTCTGGAGGTTGATACCCTGTGCCTCCAGCCGCTCACGAATTTCGATGGTCTTTATGCTGTCGAGTTTATGTTGCAGAACTTCTGACGAAAGATTCTTGTTACCACAAGAAATGAATAGTAAGTATTGAATAGAGAATAATAATACCCATGCGCCATGCCATAATGCCTGATTCCTCCTTTTCATATCGTTACAGTTTTATTTTCTTAACTACGGGCTTACTCTCATTCTGCAGACGGTTCAAGGCTGTTACTACATAAACACATTTTTCCTTACCATTCTCGTATGGTAGTTTATAGAAGGTCTGATTGGTGATGGTACATATTTTCGAAGCATCATTCAAATTCTGCACCTCACCTTTGGCAAAACGATAAACTACATATTTCGTAGCCGTATCACTCCAGTCCTTACCCTTAGGAGCAGTCCAGAAAAGAATATAGCCGTCACTGGTCCATACGGGCTTCACCTTACGCACCTTCTTAGGTGCCTTGTTGCTGATGAATTCCATAGATGGCTGCAAGGCGGGTGTTTTCCAATACACGTTGCGCAGGTTGCTACCATAGTTTCCCACATTGTCAACAGCTGCCTTAGCATACCACAGCACTGTTCCCTTTACATAGGGCAGTTGACGATGGAGGGCCATTTTTGCACTCTGCTGGTTGCGGTTAGGATCCTGAAGATCCGAAAATTTCACCGTACGCTCTACATCTTCGCCAATCACCAGCGGACGTGCTGCAGCATGTTGACTCCACCACTTAATCAGGGTCTCATAGTCAGCGGCTTTATTACCTATCTCCCAGTAAATCTGAGGCACACAATAATCAAGCCAGCCATTATTTATCCACAATAGGATGTCGGCATACAAATCGTCGTAGTTCTGTGTGCCATTCGTGTTACTGCCAATAGGCGAACTTTTCTTGTTGCGATAGATACCAAAGGGCGAAATCCCCACCTTCACCCAAGGCTTGGCCTCGTGGATGGTTTTATAGAACTGCTCTACAAAGAGATCAACATTATAACGACGCCAATCGTTCACATCCTTTATACCATTTGAGTTCTGACGAAACTGAGCAGCATCTGGAATAGAAACGCCCTTAACGGGATAGGGATAGAAATAGTCGTCCATATGGATACCATCGACATCGTAACGAGTAACAATATCTCTGGCCACCTCACAGATATAGTCGCGATTCTCGGGAATACCGGGATTCAGTATCAGCAAATCATCGTATTCAAAACAACGCTGTGGTGCACGTCTGGCAATATGGTTCTGCGCCAACTCTTTTGTGGTCTTTGTTCTAGCACGATAGGGATTAATCCATGCATGCAATTCCATACCACGTTCGTGGCACTCATCAATCATCCACTGCAGAGGATCCCAATAGGGGGACGGAGCTTTGCCCTGAACTCCTGTCAGAAAGCGACTCCAAGGTTCCAGCTTACTCTCGTAAAGGGCATCACACTCAGGGCGCACCTGAAAGATAATCAGATTGACGCCGTCTTTCTGCAACTCATCTAACTGATAGGTCAGCGTCTGCTGCATCTTCTCAGTGCCCATACCTTGGAATTGTCCGTTCACACACTGTATCCACGCGCCACGCATCTCACGCTTCTGCGCTGCGGAAGAGAAAGGTAAAAGAATAAAAAGACAAAAAGGTAAAAACCATTTCACCAATCCCATCACCTTATCATTATAATTATTTCCCATATCTATACTTTTTTATCTTATTAGAAAAGATTCAGTTTCTGTTTTCTTGCTTCTTCGATTGACGAGAGTTTTATTTGCTCATGCTGATATTCCACTCGCAACTGTTCATATTTCTCTGCCAGTTCCTGCTCAACCTGCTGTTCATCACTTAGCAATCTTGATGCCACAAGGGCATTCTGCGAGGCATCTTTCATCCAAACCACAGGGCCACCGTAAACAGGGGCTATTTTCAGTGCCACATGCAGTTCGCTGGTAGTGGCTCCGCCAATCATGATAGGTATATTCATACCTGCTTTTTCCAACTCCTGTGCCACGTTGACCATTTCTTCCAAACTTGGAGTAATCAGACCACTCAGACCTACCAGATCTACATTTTCCTCTTTGGCCTTTCGCACTATCTGTTCGGCTGGCACCATCACTCCCATGTCAATGATCTCGTAGCCATTACATGCCATCACCACACCTACGATGTTTTTACCAATGTCATGTACATCACCCTTAACCGTTGCTAACAGCACTTTTCCCGCGCTTTTTGCGCCTGCGGTTTTCTCGGCTTCGATATAAGGCTGCAATATCTCAACGGCTTGCTTCATGGTACGAGCAGTCTTTACCACCTGAGGAAGAAACATCTTACCCTCACCAAATAGCTTACCTACGGTATTCATACCCGCCATCAGTGGCCCTTCAATAATATCAACTGCATGAGGATAAGACTCAAGTGCCTCTTTCAAATCTGCTTCCAGATGATCGGCTATGCCTTTGACAAGCGCTTTCTCTAGGCGCTCATCCAGAGGTAGGTTTTCTTTTTCTTCTTCAGAAACGGAGGAGTCAGTGGCAGTCTGGGTACGCTTCTTTTCCTGCTCCTCCAGTAACCGTCCCGCCAACTCAGTAAGCGCTTCAGCCGCCCCTTTTTGCCGATTCAGTATAACGTCTTCGATAACATCAAGTTCCTCCTGAGGAATATCCGAATACGTTACCTTCGTTGAAGGATTTACGATCCCGAAATCCATGCCTTTCTGGATAGCATGATAGAGGAATACGGCGTGCATGGCCTCGCGAATATAGTTGTTACCGCGAAACGAGAAACTCAGGTTACTTACTCCACCACTGATGTGAGCACCAGGCAGATTTTCCTTAATCCAGCCTGCCGCACGAATGAAATCGAGCGCATAGCTATCGTGCTCCTCCATTCCTGTGGCCACAGCCAGCACATTGGGGTCGAAGATAATATCGAGCGGATTCATACCCACCTGCTCAACTAGTAACTTGTAGGCTCTACCTGCTATCTCTATGCGACGCTCATAACTTGTGGCCTGACCTATCTCATCGAAACACATCACCACCACCGCAGCACCATAGCGCTTCACGTCGCGAGCATGTTCGAGGAATTTTTCCTCACCCTCCTTCAGTGATATAGAATTCACGATGCTCTTGCCCTGTACACATTTCAGTCCTGCACATATCACCTCCCAGTCTGAGGAGTCTATCATGACAGGCACCTTAGCAATATCCGGCTCTGCAGCAATCATGTTGAGGAAGTTCACCATCTCGGTCTTAGCATCGAGCAAACCATCGTCCATATTGATATCTATCACAAGGGCACCATCAGCCACCTGTTTACGGGCAATACCGATGGCCTCGTTGTAGTTTTTCTCTTTAATGAGACGAAGGAACTTTCGTGAACCAGCCACATTACAACGTTCTCCCACATTCACAAACTGCACCTCGGGAGTGACATCAAGCAATTCGAGTCCAGAGAGCCACATCGTCATGGGATTCTCTACGGGCACATGAGGTTTCTTTCCTTCTACCAGTGGCGCATAAGCGGCAATAAACGTCTCATCAGTACCACAACAGCCGCCGATAATATTTACCAGTCCCTCATCAACAAGTTCGCCCATTTTGGGCGCCATCGATTCTGCGGTCTCATCGTAAAGTCCCATCGAATTGGGAAGACCTGCATTAGGATAGGCACTAATATAGTATGGCGCATGCTTGGCCAACTCACGCAGGAAAGGCTTCATCTGCGTGGCACCAAACGAGCAGTTCAACCCTACAGAGAAGATATTGTAGGTGCTGACGCTGGCGAGGAAAGCATCGAGTGTCTGCCCACTCAGAGTACGCCCTGCCAGATCACTCACCGTTACAGAGAGCATAATTGGCAGTTCAACACCTTTTTTCGTCATAACACGATCAACAGCATCGATGGCGACTTTGGCATTCAGCGTGTCGAAGATAGTTTCAATAAGCAGAGCATCTACCCCACCCGCTATCAGTGCTTCAGCCTGCTCTTCATATGCAGCCAACAACTCGTCGTAAGTCAAATCTCTAGCAGCAGGATTGCTCACATCAGGTGACATCGAACAGGTTTTATTTGTCGGCCCCATAGAACCAGCCACGAATCTGGGCTTGTCCGGGGTAGAGAATTCGTCTGCCACACGACGAGCAATTCTTGCACCCTCAAAGGCAATTTCGTAGGCCGTATCCTCCAGATGATAGTCTGCCTGCGATATACGCTGACTACTGAAAGTGTTGGTTGCTATAATATCGGCTCCCGCCGCCAGATACTGACGGTGGATGTCCGCTATCACATCAGGACGTGTCAGTGAGAGCATGTCGTTGTTGCCCTTCATCTGCCCCTCTAAATTCACAAAACGGTCTCCACGGAAGTCTTCCTCCGTAAGACCGTATGTCTGTATTTTGGTACCCATCGCTCCATCGAGTATGAGTATCCGCTGTTTGATTATATCGTTAAGTCTGCTCATTTATACACTTTCATTGCTCTATCCATCTCACGTCGGTCTTCCTTCTCTTTCAGCGTCTGACGTTTGTCGTACTCCTTCTTACCCTTACAGAGCGCAATATCCATCTTTGCACGCCCTTTATCGTCGATAAACACCAACGTAGGAACAATGGTATAACCCGTTTGTTTGGTAGCACTCTCCAAAGCTCTTATCTCCTTCTTGGTAAGCAGTAGCTTGCGGTCACGCTTCATCTCGTGGTTGTTGTACGACCCATAGAAGTAAGGACTCACGCTCATACCCTTCACCCACAGTTCACCATTAATCACAGTGCAGTAGGTATCAACCAAGCTGGCCTTGCCTAGACGAATGGATTTGATCTCCGTACCCGTCAGCACAATGCCTGCTGTGTAGGTCTCAATAAAGAAGTATTCAAATGAAGCCTTCTTATTCTTGATTTGTATAGGGCTCTTCTTTCTGAGCAGTTCCTCTGTCTTGTTCATATCATTTTATCGTTGCGAAGTGCTCCAGATGATCGTCGATATAGTGGGCGATGTCATCAGTCCATTCTTCCTCGTTTTCAATGAAGAGATCATCGAGGTCATCGAACTCCGGATATTTCTCAAAGAGTGCCATAAACTCTTCGTCACTACAGTCTTTCTCTATCTCGTCTCGATACTTCAACCATAGTGTGTGAGCGTCGTAAATCATCTTCGATGGTCCACGCATTTCCCACTGACGCAGGGCTTTAGCAAACGGATTCTTGAAGATGAAAGGGCCGTAACCATTATGTATCAACTGCACGAATCCACCATCCATCAACTCCTCGTGCAGAATCTCCCATGAGAGAAGCGTTATCTGATCGCTATTCAACTCGCCCATATTCTCGGCAGTCAATTCTCCGCCAATGGCATCATGAATGGCATGGGTAAACACACCAATAAAGGCATCCATACCCTCCATAGCAGCCTGCTGCAAATCTGCATCTTTTACAATAACCTCTTTCATCGCACTTCTTTTTTGATTCTATATTAACTCATACACTCCCGTGGGCATGGTTCTACGAAGCACTTCCAACTCCAAGTCTTTTCCTGGAACGATGCCATAACTTCTCAATATAGTCTCCACCGTCTTGCGAGCGAGTTCTGGATGATTATTCTCTTCGCTAAGGTGACAGAGCCACACATGCTTCAAGTGTTCCGACATATTTTCAGCTAACACGCGTCCACATAAATCGTTCGACAGGTGTCCGCTATCGCTGAGTATACGCTTCTTCAGATAGGCAGGATATGGTCCGTTTTCCAGCATCTCCACATCGTGATTAGCCTCAATCACCAAATAGTCGGCTTTGGAGATTGCCTGCTTCACGTCATCAGTCACACTGCCCACGTCAGTCAATATCACGAAGGTCATTCCTTCTACCAGAATCTCATAGCCCACATTCTCTGTAGCATCATGAGGCACAGCAAAAGGTCTCACCGTAAAGTCGCCTAATTGCACCGTCTCACCAATTTCCAGCACCTTCCTCTTCTCATCGCTCACCTTACGGGTCACGCAGTAGTTGTGGTTAATGCCATTATGCACCTTTTCCGTAGCATACACAGGCACCTGATAATCGTAGCTGAACGAGCCAACCGATTTAATATGATCGGCATGGTCGTGAGTGATTAGTACACGTTTCACCGTACTAAGGCTTACGCCATAGTCCCTGCAGTGTTTTTTCAGGGTGCGTATACCTACGCCGATATCTATGAGGAGTGCGTCTGTGGCGGTACCAAGGTAATAGCAGTTTCCACTGCTGCCGCTTCCAAACGATATAAATTTCAACATCCTTATTTTTTAATTTTCGTGCAAAGGTAGTGCAAATCGAGCGAAATACCAAATTAATTTTGATTTATTTATATTAGAATGGTAGTCCAACTGCGAAATGAAATGCCAGATCGCGCCCCATTCTGGGGTGAATCAGCGGGTAATGTGCCTCTTCCTCTGTCTCATAAGCTGGATTGATGGCCTTCATACCAAGGTCGAATCTTAATATAAAGTAATCGAAATTCAGTCTCAGTCCCATACCATAGCTTACCGCCAAATCGTTCACAAGTCCTCGTAAGGTAAACTGCCCTTCTGGCTGTTCATCGTATTTGCGCAATGTCCAGATGTTACCCGCATCTGCAAACAAAGCGCCATAGAATTTCCAGAACAGATGGGTGCGGTATTCCAAATTCAAATCAAACTTCATATCACCCGTTTGTGTAATGAAGTTTATCCTACCATCCTTATCCTTATACCGTCCTGGGCCCAAACTTCTCACAGTCCATCCTCTTACGCTGTTGGCACCTCCTGAGAAGTAGCGTTTCTCAAAAGGCAGTACCTGGCTATTACCATAGGGATAGGCAATGCCAAATCCCAAATGGAATATCAACTGATCCTGCTTACCTCCCAATAACTGTCGTGTAAAATCAAAGTCGGCCTTCACATATTGGGCATAGGCGATATTGAACACACGATATTGTCCCAAATAGTTCTTCTCGGCTCTAAAACTATGGGCACACAAATCCAACAGATTACCAGCAGACTCTACATGTGTCTTCAGTGCCAGTCGCCCATTGTTATAACTATAACCAAAGCCCATGCGCATGATAAACAGGTTCTCATAGTTATAGCGCAGGATTGCGTTCGAGTTCGACTCGTTTTCAAGATATTCCCTCCTGAAAGTCTGACTCACCCAAGGCATAAACACATAGTTTAAATCCACTAGGTCTAAACTATAGCTGTCACGGTGTTTCTGAGGTTTCCACTGGTAATGGAATCCTGCAGAGAGCACCCTTCGGTGGAACTCTGGGCGATCCTGCGAGTCATACAATAGCGACACCTCACTAGTGGCCGTGATTCTACGCCTCACATCACGATTCAGAAAAGGAAACAAAAATCGTGGAAAAGACAATCTACTCTCCACACTATATTCTATATAGTCCTGGTTGCGATAGCCCTCCAAGCCCTTGATAGCCTCATAGGCACCGCGTAATTGCACACTGAAGGTCTCCGAACCCCTGAACAAGTTACGGTTTTGATAGGTCAGTGAGGCTGCGGCACCGAAATCGCCTGCCGTGTTGGTACCCTCTGGTTGGAAACTGATTGTCGAGGGTTTGTTCGTCTGTACCTGTATGGTTGCGTCAAGCAGCGCGGTATCAGCCACCTGCTCAAAACTAATATTGGTATATCTCACAGCTCCCAATCGTCCAAAATGGTTATAAGTATTTTGCAAATCCGATGCAGAGTAGAGGCTGCCAGGTTTCAGGAATGTGTTCTCTTCGAGCACTCGCAGCCTTAAATGTATGGTAGAATCGCCCTGCGCTCCACTGACATAGTTGAGATTACGAATGCGGTACTGGCTATGCAGCGTGTCACGCCCCTCATCTATCTGATAAGGATGCAGTACCTTTGCCAGTGCCACATGGTGCAGGGCCTCATTTTTTCTTGCCTTATAACTCACATACTCCTTATGAAACCTGAAATAGCCTCTGTCCTGCAAGAACGATGATACATCTGAGCGCTCTTGCGCCATCGTCTCTACGTTAAACTGCATACCCTCGCTCAACAGCGACTTACGTTCTTTCAACAGCCTCTCAATCGTAGAGTCCTGAATATCGGTTTCAAGCGGAGTTATGTAATAAGGTTTCCCTGGGTGAAGAACATAGATAGCGTCAATTTTCTTTTTCTTCTTTTGGTCTACAAACAACTCCACCTGAGCATCCAAATAGCCTTTGTTCTGCATCGCCTGCTGTAGGTCATCGCACGTCTGTCTGGCTAACAGAGTATCGTAAATTACAGGTGCTTCGCCCATCTGTCGGAGCGTACGTCCTACCCAAGAACTATCTTTACCCGCCAACGCATACACGCCCAATGGTACCTTCATCGACAAAAACCAACGGGCGTTTTCTTTCTGCCTCACGTAATTCTTCAGTTGTGAGGTACTAATGTCCTTATATTTCCTATCGGAAACAACCTTTACCTTGTCAAGTATCAATTCATTATCGTCAAGACTATGCGTAGCCGAGCAGCTGCACAACAATAGCACAGCCACCATAGGTATTATCACTCCCGTTTTCTTATTCCGAATCTTCAATTCTCATTAATTTGGGGCCAAAATTACAAAAAAACTCTTAATTCTCAATTCTTAATTCTCAATTTCTTCGTATCTTTGCATCAGAATTAACGACTTTTTTTAAATGATCAGTAAAAATCAGTTTAAATTTATCCGACAGCTCGAGCAAAAGAAGTTTCGCCGCCGCGAAGGACTCTTCGTTGCCGAGGGCACTAAGGTTGTAGGTGATTTGCTACAGCGCCACCAGCCCCACTCCGTCTACGCCATAGCCGAGTGGATTAAGAATAACCCTACCACAGAGGCTACAGAAGTCAGCGACGACGAACTCCGCCGTCTAAGTTTCCAGCAGCATCCTCAACAGGTTCTCGCCCTCTTTCCTCTGCCACAAGGACCCAAAGAGGCGATCCCCGAAACTGTCGCGAATCTCAGGTCGTTTACTACCAAAGGGATGCAAGAAGGACTATCCCTTGCTCTCGATGGCATCCAAGACCCTGGCAATCTCGGCACTATCATCCGCATAGCCGACTGGTTTGGCATTTCTACCATCTACTGCTCCGACGATACTGTCGACGCCTACAACCCTAAGGTGGTTCAGGCCACCATGGGCAGTATTGCGCGCGTGAACATAATTTATACTGATCTTACCGCCCTGCTAAAGTCGCTTCCCCAAGACTTCCCTGTCTATGGAACCTTCCTAGACGGTGAGAATATCTATACACAAGAGCTCTCTAACCATGGTCTTATCATCATGGGTAACGAGGGTAATGGTATCTCTGGTGAGGTGCGCGCCTTGGTCAACCGAAAACTTTTAATACCAAATTTCCACAAAGGCAATACTGTCGACAGTCTCAACGTAGCTATCGCCACTGCCATCACCTGCTCTGAGTTCCGCCGACGCCAATAAACGTAATCCACCTAATGCGCAGGCGTGTGTAAAGATGTAGTCCCCTTATCAGAATAGTGGTGAGGGGATTTTTCATTCAATCGATTGCACATCGTAAATCACAAAAAATCACACTTTTAGATAACAACATATTCATATCTTTACTACATTTGCCAACGCAAAACAAATGTTACAGATTTTCAATTAACTAAAAACTACAAGAAATGAAAAAGCTATTATGCAAGAGAAACGGCAATCTTCTTATTGCCACTGGCATGTTGCTCAGCATGACGCTGACGCAAAGTTGTTCTGACACGTTGGACCTTGACCTGCAACCACAACCACAGACCGAAAAGGCTGCGACGCGAGGCACCAACAGTCTGCAACCCCTCAACGATGTAATGATGCAGGCATTCTACTGGAATGTGCCTGTAGACGAAGCTGGTAGAAACGGTTCCTGGTGGAACACCCTTCGGTCTAAGGCCTCTGAGATGAAATCAAGTGGCATCACCGCCATCTGGACACCAGTGCCATCTAAAGGCAACTGGGGTATCACTGACAACGGTTATGGTATCTACGACCATTACGACCTGGGTAACTACTATCAGAAAGGTACCACAGAAACGCGTTTTGGTAGTCGTGCCGAACTGGAGTCGATGATCAGCACCATGCACCAGTCGCCCAAGATCAGTGTCTACTCCGATGTGGTACTCAACCACGTCTATTCTTCCGATGAGAATGAGGAAGTGAACCCTGCCGTAAAGGCTTATGTGTTCGGTGAGGCTCATGGCGAGCAGAACAAGCCCTACCCTGCCAATGAGATTCGCTGGGTCATCCCAAATGCAGCGACAGGCGATTACTACATTCAAATCAAGGGATATGGACTGCCTTGGAATGAATCCTCTACTCAGCGCGGCTACGACCTCATGATTCGCTGGGACAACAGCAACATCTCGTCTTCTTACAATTGGGAGTATGAGCCCAACAACGGCAACGGCAGCTTCAACAACTTCCCGGGTTCTGGCCGTATCATCCGCGGACACATGGAAAATCATTCTGATATCGACGAGTACAAGATTCATGTATCGTCTAAGCACGACATAGAGATTCGTCTCTCTGCCAAGCGTGAGGATGGCAGCAACTGGGTTGACGCAGGCTCTATGCTTGGCTACTATCCCGTGGCTGTATGGTATAACGGCACCAACTTGGCCAACACCACCCTACAGGCTCGTACCAATACCAACATCACTTACGTGAACCATACTGGTAGTGGTGAACCTAACTATTCATGGAACTACAGTCATTTCCATCCGTCCGACGCTAACGACTGGCTTGGCGATTATGGATCAGATGAGATTATCACGAACACCAAGTTCTTCGGTAACGACTATAACACCTACAACAGCACAGTACAGACCCGTCTGAACAACTGGGGTAAGTGGCTGGTGAACAAGATTCATTTCGATGGTTTCCGTCTTGACTTCGTTCGCGGCTTCCAAGAGTCATTCGTTGCCAACTGGGTGAACGGCCTTCCGCATGTCGACGGTGCACAGCCATTCATCGTAGGCGAATACTGGGGTGCCGACTACCGTATCAAAAATTGGGTTAACACAGTAGCCTCTTACGGCGCTCAAGTTAACGGATTCGACTTCCCACTGAAGAGCACGCTCACAGAGATGTGTAATGGCAATGGAAACTCATTCAACATGTCATGGTTGAATCATGCCGGCATGGTACGCAACAGCGGCGGTAACGCGCTCCCAGGCACCTCGGTTGTGACCTTCCTCGACAACCACGACACTGGTAAGGAGCACGACAAATGGGTTACTAAAGACCATCAATTGGGATATGCCTACATTCTCACCCACGAAGGACGTCCTTGTCTGTTCTATCCTCACTTCTTCGGCGTGACACAGGTGGATGCCGACCACTCCAACTACACCACAACCGCTCCTTCTACACTGAAAAACAAGTTGAAGAAGCTCATTGAAATACGTAAGAAGTATCTTGGTGGTGTTATAACAGTGCTCAGCGAAACGGGAAATCCATACCCATCAAGCAACTGCCAGAATCTGTATATCGCCCGTCGCCAGGGTAACGGCACCAAAGACGGCGCTATCATCGTACTGAACAACCACGACAGCAGTACTAAGGCCATGTGGGTAACGGTGAACGCCTCTGGCTTCAGCAATTGGGCTGGTAAGCGTTTGGTCAATGTCCTGAACACCTCACAGAAAGTCACTGTCGAGGCCGACGGCCGTGTAGAGCTCTCAGCTCCTTCACGTGGCTACAGCATATGGGTTAAAGAGAGTGATCTCTAAGTAATTAAGTAATAAAGAAAAAAGTGGTCAGGCTTTCATCGCTTGGCCACTTTATTTGTCTTATTCACTATAGGCTTTAACGCCGATAGTTTCCTGAGAGCCAATGGTCATCTGGCGCAAGTCGTAGTAGGAACCGTTGTAGATATTGAAGTCGACATTGCCCTTGATACCAGGAAGCCGTCCTGCATCGGTGTGCTGCCAGAACTTCCATGGACCTTGGTATTCAAGCGAATCGACGTAATAATGAGCTATCCAATAGGGATACTGATTAAAAATAGTATCGTTAAGATAACGGGTCTTAAATCTAAAATAGGTATAGATAATAGGTTTCACCTGATAGTAGCGTTCCACAATATCGAGCCACTCGAGTACAGATTGCTTAAACTGTTCGTCGGTCTGACTCTTTGGTTTATGTTCAACGTCTAGAACAGGAGGCAGATCGCCATTTTCGAGTTTCACGGTGTTAATAAAATGCCAGGCCTGTTGTTCTGCAGGCGTGTGCACGCTATAAAAATGGTACGCGCCGCGCGTGAAACCATTTTCGCGAGCCTGATAGAAATTGTCTCGGAAGTTCTCGTCAGTCTGAGTGGCCCCCTCAGTAGCCTTGATCATCACAAAACGAATGGGACATTTGTTGATGGAACCATTATCTTTAAGATCATCCCAATCGATACGGCCCTGATGGTGGGAGATGTCGATACCGTGAATCTCGTAGCCTTCAGGATAGCTCACGTCGCCATAGAGAGCACGCCATCGGAAGCCGAAGGGACCTACAAAAAAATAATAGAAAAACCACACATAGCCCGCAACAACCAAGCCAGCTCCAATCCACCATCCCCACGAAGGGACACGGCGCAACAAACGGACAAGGATGCTTGGCTTACGACGGCCTCGGGGGCCATGGTAAGTACGGGTAGTTCCAACTCCCTTTCTACGAACAACTCGGCGCTTTGGCATCAACGAAAAAGAAAAGGCACGAATTACACGAATTCACGCGAATAAAAAAATTCGTGATAATTCGCGTAATTCGCGCCTAATAAATTAATTACTTACCCTGCTCAAGAGCGAGTGTACGGGTTGGCTGGTCGCAAACCTCTGTTGGACCCCAGTACTGGATTGGACCAGGATATACATAAGCGGTTTCACGAGCCCAACGATCACGCTGTGCAGCGAAGGTCTTGAAAGGAGCACCGTCGAGTTCAACGAGAGCCTTACGGATAACTGGCTTCATCTCACCAGCACGCTTCTCCATGTTCATCATCATGGTGATGGGCACACCACCAGCAATCCACTGCTCAGCAGGAGCTGTTGTGTTCTTAACGATAGCCATGTAACCAGTCTTGCCGTTAGCAATCAACTGGGCAGCTGATGTACCAAGAGCGTAGCAGTAGTCGGCATCGAAGTTAGAAGGAGCAGCGCAACGTCCCTCATAACCGAAGAAGTGGTGCTGAGCTGAGAACTTACCAGTGTACTTGCCTTCCTTCTTCATCTTTTCGAGCTTCTGAGCTACCATTGTAGAGAGCAGCTTCTCGGTCTCGATCAGTGATACCTGTACGTTTCCGTGTGGGTCACGATCCAGAGCCAGCTGACGGGCAACACCAGTAGGCAGGCTGTTGAATACAGCGAGGTTCTCGTCTGTCAGGTGAGCCTTTACGAAGTCAATCGACTCGTGACGATCCAGCTCCTTAGCCTCTGGCAAAGCCAGTACGTCGTTCAGCTGAGCAATCAGCTTCTTGATAGCAGGAATGAACTCGATAACACCCTCAGGAATGATAACGGTACCGAAGTTGTTACCATCAGCAGCACGCTGGCAAACAGCGTTAGCGATGTATGTAACGATATCGTCGAGGCTCATACCCTTCTGCTCGATCTCCTCAGAAACGAGGCAGATGTTTGGCTGAGTCTGCAGAGCGCACTCCAGAGCGATGTGAGATGCTGAGCGACCCATTACCTTAATGAAGTGCCAGTACTTACGTGCAGAGTTACAGTCACGCTCAATGTTACCAATCAGCTCAGAGTATGTTTTACAAGCTGTGTCGAAACCGAAGCTAGTCTCAATCTGATCGTTCTTCAGGTCACCGTCGATAGTCTTAGGACAACCGATTACCTGTACGCCGTAGTTCTTGGCAGCATAGTACTCAGCCAGTACACAAGCGTTGGTGTTAGAGTCGTCACCACCGATAATAACGATAGCCTTGATGTTCAGCTCGCGGATAATCTCGAGACCCTTCTCGAACTGATCAACCTTCTCGAGCTTGGTACGACCAGAACCGATCATATCGAAACCACCAGTGTTACGATACTCGTCGATAATGTCGGCAGTGAGCTCCATATAGTTGTGATCTACCAGACCGCCAGGACCCAGAATGAAACCGAAGAGACGGTTCTCGGGGTTCAGCTTCTTAATCTGATCGAAGAGACCAGTAATCACATTGTGACCGCCAGGAGCCTGACCGCCTGAAAGGATGATACCTACGTTCATCTTGGTGTTGTTAGCCTCGGTAGCGGGCTCGAACTCTACGATAGGCATACCGTAGGTGTTGGGGAAGAGCTTCTTGATTTCCTCCTGGTCGCCTACACTCTGAGTGGGCTGACCTTCCTTAACCTTAACAGCACCCTGAAGCGCCTTGGGGAGCTTTGGCTGATAAGCGGCTCTGGCGAGCTGCAATGCACTTTTTTCCATAATCTTATTACTACTTTATAAAATGAATAATATCGTTTCTGAGCCGCAAAATTAGTGTTTTTTTGTAAGAAATACGAAAGAAAAGATAGGTAAAATACACTTTTTAATATTTTTTGGGACGGAAAGCATTGCTATCTCAGAAAATATTCCTATCTTTGCTTACTGAATATAACAAAATAGACCAAAAAGGAGGATTATTTTATGGCAAACAAAAGACATTTGAAGAAGAACATCAACATGGTATGCATGAATCTATTTGCAGAGTGTATGGCCGTTTCATTGTACGATTCGGACGAGAAGAAAAGGAAAAACGTGGAGAACCAGTTTGATACCATCATAAAACTCCAGGATCATTACTGCAGACGCATTTCACACCCCGAACCCGGCATGAAAGCGAAGGACTATTATAACGACCTGATCGATAAGTTTACTGAGCAGGCCAATGAAATTATTGACATCATCAACTCATAACGGCACATGTGGAAACAATTCTGTAACTGGTTACTATATAAGCGCTGGGGGTGGACTGCAGAGATAACTCAGGACCACCCCGATAAGTTTATTATATGTCTGGCTCCCCACACTAGCAACTGGGATTTCGTGCTCGGACAGTTGTATAGTGGTGCCATAGGCATGAAGATCAATTTTCTGATGAAGAAGGAGTGGTTCTTCTGGCCTTTGGGGCCTGTCTTCAAGTGGTTGGGAGGCATACCCGTTCACCGACAGAAACACACCAGCATGACCGATGCGATGGCAGAGGCAGCGAAGGAAGCCAACACATTCCGTCTATGCATCACGCCCGAAGGCACACGAGCCCGACGGGAAGAGTGGAAAAAAGGCTTTTATTTCATAGGTATGAAGGCCCAACTTCCTATTTTGCTCTATGGCATAGACTACGAGAAGAAACTTATCAAATGTACGAAGACTATCATCCCTATGGGTGATCTGGACACTGATATGCGTGACATTAAACTTTATTTCAAGGACTTCAAAGGCAAGAAGCCCGAAAACTTTACGATTGGAGAACTATAACCATGAAAAAAACGCTCACCATAGTTCTGACCCTGATGTTGCTGCTTACTGCCCACACAGTGTTGGCTGCCAGAAGAAGAGTGGTGAAACCTATAGATCCGCAGAAAGAACTGAAAGATAAGCTGAACCGCTACTTCATCAGCTACAGCGTGAGTTCACAGAAACTCCGCAACCGCAGCAAGTTGACGACACTCAGCATCAGCGACTCGCTACGCACGATAGACATCAGCGCTGACACACATTTCGGTGAGCAGGTGTTTACTCCGGAGACAGTGAGCGAGATATACGACGCTGTAAGGGCACTGCTGCCCGACAGCATTATCGGCTACCAGATGAGTATCAAGACGGGCGGATGGACGCTGGAGCAGCTGGTTCCCAACAGGTTAAGACTGACCGAGGACAAAACACGCACCTGGGGCGACATCGATTATAAAGGAAGACCTTGGGTGAGCAACGTATCACTCCCATATACCATCAGCAATGGACTGAACAATCGCCATCTATGCGTCTGGGCCAGTCATGGAAGCTATTTCCATACGAGAGACAGCGTATGGAAATGGCAGCGTCCCGCACTCTTCGGAACCCGCGAGGACCTGTTCACCCAGACCATCGTGGTGCCCTACCTCATACCGATGTTGGAGAAGGCCGGGGCGGTGGTGTTCACGCCAAGGGAGCGCGACTGGCAGCGAAACGAGTTCATCGTTGACAACGACACGCCTGAGAGTGGCTATCAGGAGACACGCGGACAGCACCGCTGGCATCATGCCGACTCTGCGGGCTTTGCCTTCCACCCTGGAGTATATGTTGATCACGAAAACCCCTTCGAGCAAGGCACATCAAGGCAAACCGAGGTTACCAACAATCCAGAAAGCGAAAGTACCATTATCTGGCGACCTGCCATCACCGAGGCAGGACGCTATGCTGTATATGTAAGCTATCAGACGGTAGAGAATAGCATAGACGATGCACACTACACTGTGTGGCACCAAGGCGTATCTACAGAATTTAGAGTAAATCAGCAGATGGGCGGACGCACTTGGGTGTATTTGGGAACATTCGATTTCGATGCGGGCAGTAGTGCACGCAACTGTGTAATACTGTCGAACCAAAGCCGTCATCACCATGGTGTTGTAACTGCCGACGCTGTGCGTTTCGGCGGAGGAATGGGTAACATACGCAGAGGTTACACCACCAGCGGACTGCCTCGAGCATTGGAAGGCTCTCGCTACTATGCGCAATGGGCAGGTATGCCCTACTCCGTCTATTCCACAAAGAACGGTGAAGACGATTATGGTGATGACATCAATGCACGCAGCTACATGGCCAACTTGCTGGGCGGCGGCTCTGTATATATGCCAGATACTACAGGAAGGGGGGTGCCTTTAGAATTATCGTTGGCCATTCACAGCGATGCAGGCTACACGCGTGATGGACAAACGCATACAGGTACACTATCTATATGTACCACCTACCTGAACGACAGCATCCTGTATTCAGGACTCTCCAGACTGGTGTCACGCGACTTGGCAGACGAACTGCTGGTATCAGTATCAAACGATATGGCAAAGCACTATGGCAGTTGGCCGACACGTGAACTCTACGACCGCAACTACTCAGAGAGCCGCTGTCCAGGCATACCCAGCGCCATATTGGAGACCATGTCACACCAGAACTTTTGGGATATGCGTTATGGACAGGATCCCAACTTCCGCTTCGATATGGCGAGAAGTATCTATAAGGCCATACTGCGCTATGTAAGCCGCATGCACCATACGAGATATGTAGTGTCACCATTGGCTCCGACACATGTCAGGGCCGAGTTGACGGGAACAGGACAGGTAAAGGTAAGTTGGAAGAGCACTAAAGATGCCGACGAATCCACAGCAGAACCTACAGGCTACATCGTGTATACGGCCATCGGCAAAAACGGATTCGACAATGGTACATATGTAAAGGGAAAGAACACTAGTCTGACAATTGATATTGAGCCTGAGTTACTATATTCATTCAAGGTGACGGCCGTGAACGACGGCGGCGAAAGTTTCCCCACAGAGGTGGTATCGGCCTATGAAAGCCCTGGCGCTCAGAAAACGATACTCATCGTAAACGGATTCCATCGTTTGGCCTCGCCCGCTGTGAGGAACAATAGTGCAGAACAAGGCTTCGACTTGGAAATGGATGCAGGTGTCACATATGGACGTACGGCAGGATGGTTGGGCTATCAGATTAGCTTCGACAAGACACAGATGGGCAAGGAAACACGCAGTGGATTGGGATTTACCAACGACTCGCTGATGGGGCAGTTCATTGCGGGCAACGACTTCAATTATGTGCGTACACACGCAGAGGCCATCGCAACGGCAAAACGCTATAACATTGCAAGTTGTTCGAGCGAGGCTTTGGAAACTAACGATATCCACCCCACACAATATCAGATGATGGACCTGATATTGGGATTGGAGAAAAATGACGGATGGGCACTCCGCCAATATCAGGCATTCTCGCCCATGATGCGACAGCACCTGAAATTATTCACCTCACGAGGAGGCGCATTGTTAGTGAGCGGTTCATACATCGGCTCAGACATGAACATGCCCGCTGAGAGGCGCTATTTGGAAGATATATTAAAAATCAGCTACGAGGGTGTGAACACCGACAGTCTACGGCGCGACACCATTGAAGGATTGGGTAAGACTTTCGAATTCTATAGACATTTGAACGAGACCCATTACGCCGCTACCCACCCCGAAGTGCTGCAACCCGTAGCTCCCGCCTACCCCGCCATGGTCTATGCCGATGGCTACAGTGCCAGCGTGGCCTACGACGGCAAGGACTATAAAGCCATGACTATGGGATTCCCCTTCGAATGCATCAAGGACGAGCAGAAACGTTGCTCACTGATGAGGGGTATATTGAGATTCTTATTACAAACCAATTAAAATATTATACAATTATGAAGATTCAAACCAATTCATCAGGAACAAGGAGCATGGACATTACTGACCAGCACCTACAGACAATCGAGAAGTATCAACTTTTCCGTGACCTTATCGACAGTAACGGCTATGTAGACGAGCAGGTTCTCGACAAACTGAAGTTGAACATCCGTTCACTGCTTTCAGGCGATGCAGGCAAGGATAAAGATCTGCTTGACCTGTGTCTCGACGTTATCTACCACGCTAACATGAAGGCTTTCGGCCTACAGCAGCTGGTAATGCTCTACATTAACTGGAAAACCCAGGCCAACCACAATCTGGGGATGACCGTTAAGATTTTCCAGGGACTGCCGTTTAATTAATGGGTTAAATGGTAAAAATAAAAAGCTAAAAAAGAAAATTGGAGTATAGACTGACAGACTTTCTGCCAACTACCAAGAAGGAGTTGGAACTAAGAGGATGGGATTACGTTGACGTAATCCTGTTCTCGGCTGATGCTTATGTAGATCACCCTTCGTTTGGTGCCGCCGTGATTGGTCGCACACTCGAGGCCGCGGGTTTCCGTGTGGCCATCGTGCCACAGCCCGACTGGCATGGCGATTATCGCGATTTTAAGAAGTTAGGCCGCCCACGCCTGTTTTTCGGTGTGGCCCCAGGCTGCATGGACTCGATGGTAAACAAGTACACCGCCGCTCGCCGTTTGCGCTCAGAGGATGCTTACAGCCCCGATGGCCGCCATGACATGCGCCCTGAGTACCCCACCATCGTATATGCCAAAATCCTGAAGGAGCTTTATCCCGATGTACCCGTAGTACTGGGTGGTATCGAAGCCTCGCTGCGCCGCGTGAGTCATTACGACTACTGGAGCGACAGCCTCAAGAAGTGCCTGCTTTGCTACTCGCCTGCCGATATGATTACCTACGGCATGGGCGAAAAAGTTACGATCGAACTGGCACGCCGACTCGCTGCCGGCGAACAGATACGCGACATTCGCGACCTACCGCAAACCGTATATCTCTCACGTAAGGAGGATATCATCGGTGGCATTACCGATCGCGACATCGTGCTGCACTCACACGAGGAATGCCTGAAAAACAAGAAGGCTCAGGCCGAGAACTTCAAGAACGTCGAAGAGCAGTCGAACATGATGCACGCCCAGCGCTTGCTGCAGGGTGTCGACGGGCGTTACGTGGTTATCAATCCTCCCTTCCCGCCAATGACTACCGAAGAGCTCGATGCCTCGTTCGATCTGCCTTACACGCGCCAGCCACACCCCAAATATAAGGGCAAGCGCATTCCTGCTTACGAGATGATTAAGTTCTCGGTAAACATCCATCGCGGCTGTTTTGGCGGCTGTGCATTCTGTACTATTTCGGCCCACCAGGGCAAATTCATCACCTGCCGATCGAAAGAGAGTATCCTGCGCGAGGTAAAACAAGTCATCGAGATGCCCGACTTTAAGGGTAACCTCAGCGACCTAGGTGGCCCGTCGGCCAACATGTACGGCATGAGTGGACGCAATAAGAACGCCTGCGAAAAGTGCCGTCGCCCATCATGTATCCATCCACAGATATGTCCTAACCTCAATACCGATCACTCTAAGCTGATTGATATCTACCGCTCTGTCGATGCCCTTCCAGGCATCAAACACAGCTATATCGGCAGCGGTGTTCGTTATGATCTACTATTACATCGTAGCAAGGACGAGGCCAGCAATAAGGCTGCTATGGAGTACACCCGCGAGCTGATTACCCGTCATGTTTCGGGTCGACTCAAGGTAGCTCCCGAGCACACCAGCGATCGTGTACTCTACCTCATGCGCAAGCCCTCGTTCCAACAGTTCTACGAGTTCAAGCGAATCTTCGATAAGATTAATCGCGAGGAGGGTCTTCGCCAGCAAATCATTCCCTACTTCATCTCCAGCCACCCAGGCTGTCAGGAAGAGGATATGGCCGAACTGGCAGTGATTACCAAGAACCTCGATTTCCATCTCGAGCAGGTACAGGATTTTACTCCCACGCCACTCACCAACGCCACCGAAACGTGGTACACAGGCTACGATCCTTATACGCTGCAGCCAGTGTTCAGCGCCAAAACGCCAAAGGAGAAGTTGGCCCAACGCCAGTTCTTCTTCTGGTACAAACCCGAAGAGCGCCGTGGCATCGAGCAGTCGTTGCGCCGCATCGGTCGCCCCGACTTGATTGCCAAACTGTATAGCGGCATGCCCCCACAAAGCGGTTATCGCCCTGCAGGCGGAGGCCCCAAGGCCCCTGGCAGCGGCAAACCATCAGGGTATGGCAGCAGTAAGCCATCAGCTTACGGCAAGCCTAAATCTTATAACCCAAATTTTAAAAATGAAAATTCTCGAGCAAAGCATCATAGCGAAAAGCCCCAACAAGAAAAGCGAGGACGGAATCGTCGTAACTTCTGATTTTATCGCCGTTATCGACGGCAGCACCTCAAAAACCAAGCGTCGCCATTGCCCTCTTATGACCAATGGCCGCTATGCCATGCTGCTCATCAGTCGTTATATCCGCAAAATGCCAGCCAACACCAGCAGCCATCAGTTCTGTGTAGGTGTTACCCGTGCGTTGCGCCGCCATTACTGGCTCCGTTTCCCCGTTGAGCGCATGCAGCAACATCCCGAAGAGCGACTCTGTGCTTCGGCCATCATCTTCAGCCGTATGAGAAGAGAAATCTGGCTGGTTGGCGATTGCCACTGTCTTATAAACGGAATATATCACGACAATCCCAAGCCTTACGAGCAGAATCTAGCCGAGATAAGAGCCAGGAAGGTTAGGGAACTGCTGATGCAGGGCATGACACAGGATGAGTTGAGAAAGTCCCTCGACCCTGCCCGCGAAGTGATTATACCCACCATGCTCGAGGTGATGAAGAATCAGAACAAAACATATGCCGTTATCGATGGGTTCCCTATCCCAGAAACAAAGGTGTCCATCATCCTGCTCGATTTCCAACCATGGGAGATTGTGCTAGCCAGTGATGGTTATCCAAAGCTTGGCAAGACCTTAGAGGAGACTGAGTCGATGCTTGACAAACAAAGAAAAAATGACCCGCTGAATATTGGAGAGTTTAAGGCTACAAAGGCATTCATTGAAGGCAACAATTCTTTCGATGATCGCTCATATATAAGATTTACAGTCTGAAAAAATGCAATAAAAGCCCGAAAATTTGGAAGTTTGCAAAAATATATGTACCTTTGCAGCCGATTTCAGCAGAAATCACCTTTTTAAGGTCGGTTCCGTAGCTCAGCTGGATAGAGCAACTGCCTTCTAAGCAGTAGGTCTTGGGTTCGAGTCCCAACGGGATCACCATCACGATTTCCCCGCTTAATGATACGAGCGGGGATTTTTTATACCCTGCTCTAACCAAAGGAATGTCATCTATGAGTCGTCGGGATATCGTCTGTAGGTCGTTCAGATAGTCTCCACACCCCATGGAGACGTCACCTATACCCCTATGGAGATTATCTCCGTCACCCGTGGATCCTATCTGCGTGACTCGTGGAGACTGTCTCCGTCAACCATGGGAGGCATTCCTTTCAGGCTCGCTAGCCTTATTGCGATGGCAAAGGTACGACTATCCCGAAAACAATTGGCGGGTTATGGCGCGTTAGCGGGAAAAAAAGTTCTCCCCATAGAGCACCCCTCATACTATAGCCCTCCCTCTTATAGAGGGGAGGGCATGTATAGAGGGGGGTAGCTCTTATCAGGGGGGGATATGTTCTGTTGGCTAACCTTCGGCCTAGTCAACCGAGGAAGGCCCGGCATCGTAATGACACCGGGCCTTTTCTATTTGAATATCACTTTGCTGCGGCAACACTCTGTGCCATCGTCCTTACAGATGCGAACGCAATATTCAAGTTCGCCAGTCTGCTCACGATAGAAACTAAGATGATCGCCCTGATGAGCCTCTGCCACATAAGCAATTTCGAAACGCTTGATCTGGTGTTCACGATACCATTCGAGATTCCAAAGGTCGAGAACATGCTCAATATACTTAACCGAGTTGATATGTCCATTGATATCGACATCATTATACTGGGTCTCAATGGTACGGACAAAAGCAGCATCATCGGTCATCTTGACGCGCCCGCCTTTATCTATAGGGCATTCTTTCTCGCTCTCGATCCAATTGTTGATAGCACCATTATCGATGGTAAAGATATCGGTAGGCTGGCGACTCTCTGTATCAATCATGGCCCAGATAGAACGTCCATAGCCATACACCTTACCATCGTCACCAATCACACGGAAATTACGTGAGGTAAAGAAACGCATGGCATTCTCAACCCACGTCTCAACATTGAATTTTGTGTACATCCATGGCATCTCATCCATCTCTATCGCCAAACGCGAAAGCACCCATGAACGCTGAATAGTCATCAGATAATTCATGCCAAAACCACGAGCCGAAGAATGGAAATCGGCGGCATTAAGCATGTGATTTCCCAGATGGCCCATAAAGAGCCGCTGCGAGAAGTCGCAGTGAAACGGCTCAGCCATGAACTCGTATCTTCCGACTTTATCCATTGCCTTCCCTTTCTTCTAAGAACTCACTAACCTGCTCTTGCATACCACGAGTAACGGCAATACGACCGGAACGGGTATACTGAAGCACGCATCCAAAGGTGTCGAGGGCGCGGTATAATGAGATAATATCCTCTGTAACACCATGCATCTGAACAATGACGTATGTGGGGTTTACCTCAATGATATTGGCCTGGAAACGACGGATGGTGCGCGAGATTTCCGGGTTCTCCATCACCATAGGCGTAGAGAGTTTATAGAGGCCCGACTCACGGATGAAAAGCTGTTCATCAGTGAAATAGTTGGCCTTCACCACATCAATCTTCTTTTCTATCTGGCGTACGATTTTCTGTATCTGGTCTTCATCGCTCCATGCAGTAATCGTGTATTTATGGACACCAGGGATACTGGAGGCTGATACATTCAGACTCTCAATATTTACCTGACGACGAGTAAACACTGCCGTTACCTGGTTCAGAATACCAGCAATATTCTCAGAATATACTAACAGGGTATATAGTTTCTTCTCTTCCATGATCTTACACATTAATTTCAAGCATCATATCGTCGATATTCATACCTGGAGGAGTCATTGGCAATACATCGTCGTCCTCAAGGATAGCACACTCCAGAAGGTATGGTCCTTCAATCTTGAGCATTCTCTCAATAGCAGCTGAAAGATCTTTACGATCGACGACAGCCTCATAAGGAATGCCATAGCCACGAGCGATTAGTTCGTAGTTAGGGTTAAGCATTTTGGTAAACGACTTACGGCGCTTCCAAAACATATCCTGCCACTGGCGCACATTGCCCAGATAATGGTTGTTCATCATCACCATCTTGACAGGACACTGCTGCTCCATAATGGTACCTAACTCCTCAATACACATTTGGAAGCCTCCGTCACCCGAGAAACTGACCACCGTACGACCAGGTGCGCCAAAGGTAGCGCCGATGGCTGCCGGCATACCATAGCCCATCGTTCCCAGACCACCGCTGGTACAGATGCTACGTTTCTTGGGATATTTAAAATATCGGGTAGCAAACAGCTGGTTCTGACCAACATCAGTTACCAATACAGCATCGCCCTGAGTTGCCTCAGCTACAGCGTTGACAACCTCACCCATCAGCAGAGGTCCTTCTTTTGGATGGATGGCTGGCTCAATAACCTTTTCGTATTCTTTCTTCTGAAGGGGAATGAATGACTCACGCCAACCTGTATGATCGTTCCGGTCTATAAGTTCCGTAAGTGCAGGAAGTGATTCCTTACAATCTGCGATTATAGCCACATCAGTCTTCACACACTTATCAATCTCGCTATGGTCAATATCGAGGTGAATAATCTTTGCCTGCTTAGCATAGGTCTTGAGATTGCCAGTTACACGATCGCTGAAACGCATACCAATGGCGATAAGCACATCACACTCCTGTTCTTTTAAGTTTGGCGCATAGTTACCATGCATACCCAGCATACCAACATTCAGCGGATGAGTACTTGGCAGAGCCGACAAACCCAACATGGTACGACCTGCAGGGATATCAGCTTTTTCCAGGAAATGAATCAATTCATTCTGAGCATTTCCAAGCTCAACCCCCTGACCAACAAGTGCCAATGGCTTCTTGGCTTTATTGATAAGATCGGCAGCCTCACGCACAGCCTTCATATCAAGCTTAGGATAAGCCACGTATGAACGGATGAAATTCACGTGTTCAGGTTCAAACTCCACCATCTCTGTCTGTGCATTCTTTGGGAAGTCGAGCACTACAGGTCCAGGACGTCCACTGCGTGCAATATAGAAAGCACGGCTTACAGCCCACGCGATATCCTCGGCATGACGAATCTGATAACTCCACTTCGAAATAGGCTGGGCCACACCTACGAGGTCGACCTCCTGAAAAGCATCTGTTCCAAGAGCGCCAATGGGCACCTGACCTGCGATGACGACGATAGGTGTAGAGTCAAGCATAGCATCAGCCACACCCGTCAAAGTGTTAGTTGCACCCGGACCACTTGTCACCAAGGCCACACCCACCTCGCCAGAAACACGGGCAAAGCCCTCTGCTGCATGAGTAGCAGCCTGTTCATGACGTACGAGGATATGGTCAAAAGCCTTTTTATTGCCTCGCGTGTAGTCGTAGAGGGCATCGTAGACCGGCATGATAGAGCCTCCGGGATAACCGAAGATGGTCTTCACCCCTTCAGCCTTGAGTGCCAGCATGAGTGCCTCTGAGCCTGTTATCTTTTGTTTATCCATATTCTTTAATCTATTATTCTAACACCGCCCTTATCTGCGCTGCTAACACTTTGAGCATAAGCACGAAGTGCCTTCGAAACGATGCGATTGCGTTTCAGCGGCTGCTGTGGACGAGCTGAAAGTTCTTCATCTGACAGTTTCACACTAATAGAGCGCGAAGGGATATCAATCACAATGATGTCGCCGTCTTTAATCTTACCGATACTTCCACCATTGGCTGCTTCTGGTGAGATATGTCCGATACTCAATCCACTGGTACCACCCGAGAAGCGACCATCAGTAATCAGCGCACATTCTTTGCCGAGGTGCATACTCTTGATATAGCTGGTAGGATAGAGCATCTCCTGCATACCAGGACCGCCCTTAGGCCCCTCATGGGTAATAACCACGCAATCGCCACTCTTCACTTTGCCACCAAGGATTCCCTCACAAGCATCCTCCTGAGAGTCGAAAACAACAGCAGGGCCCTCAAAATGCCATAGAGCCACATCGACACCTGCCGTTTTAACCACACAACCATCCTGAGCAATGTTACCAAAGAGCACGGCTAATCCACCATCCTTGGTATATGCATGTTCAAGGTCACGTATACAGCCATTAGCACGATCAGTATCGAGTGTTCCCCACTCTTCACTCTGCGACCCCATTTTGGTTGAGAAGCGGTTACCTGGTGCCGTTTGATAGATGCGATTAGCTTCGGCATCTACAGCACCATCTACTATACTATATTTCTGCATGGCCTCGTTGAGTGTCAGTCCGTCAACACGAGGAGCACTGCCATCAATCAAGCCACCCTTATTCAGTTCGTTCAGAATACCAAGAATGCCACCAGCACGACCGCACTCCTGAACACTATATTTCTGAGTGTTAGGAGCCAGTTTACACAGACAGGGCACCTTACGACTCAAGGCATCAATATCCTTCATGGTAAAGTCTGCACCTGCCTCTTGAGCTACAGCCAGCAAGTGCAGTACTGTGTTGGTACTTCCACCCATAGCAATATCCAGTGCCATCGCATTCATAAAGGCCTTGCGGGTAGCAATGTTTCGCGGCAATACGCTCTCGTCGCCATCCTCGTAGTAAGCAAAGGCATTTTTAACGACCTGACGGGCAGCAGCCTTAAACAGTTCGATACGGTTAGTATGGGTAGCTAAGATGGTACCATTACCAGGCAGCGACAAACCTATAGCCTCAGTAAGCGAGTTCATCGAGTTGGCTGTAAACATACCCGAGCAACTACCACAGCCAGGACATGCACACTGTTCAATCTCTTTAATCTCCTCGTCGGTCACACTAGGATCGGCACCTTTAACCATGGCCGTAATCAGGTCGGCATTCTCGCCGCGCCACTTACCTGCCTCCATGGGGCCGCCACTACAGAAGACTGTAGGGATGTTCAAACGCATAGAAGCCATCAGCATACCAGGTGTCACTTTATCGCAGTTAGAAATGCAGATCATGGCGTCGGCCTTGTGAGCATTGACCATATATTCGACAGAGTCGGCTATAATATCACGGCTGGGTAACGAGTATAACATACCATCATGCCCCATAGCAATACCATCGTCGATAGCAATCGTATTGAATTCGGCAGCATAGCAGCCCATCTTTTCGATTTCCTCGCGTACAATCTGACCGATCTCGTGAAGATGTGTATGACCGGGCACGAACTGGGTAAACGAGTTCACGATGGCAATGATAGGTTTGCCAAACTGCTCATGCTTCATGCCCGTAGCCACCCAGAGAGCGCGGGCTCCTGCCATTCTTCTGCCTTCTGTGCATACCGCACTTCTTAACTGATGCTTCATATATAAAATAAGTATTTGTTTCCGAAAATTTAGGTGCAAAAATACATTAAATATGTCAAACAGCCAACTATTTCACTATTTTTTCGTAAATTTGCAGCAAAATATTAAAAACTAATTACAATTTGTTATGAAAGAACTACTACTGGCGTTGCTTATGACGGCTGCTGCAACTACAGCTTCCGCCCAGCAGCGATATGAGACGACATTAAGCAACGGATGGCGTTTTTCACACGATAAACAGACATGGCAAACCATTAGCATACCGCACGATTGGGCCATTGCAGGACCTTTCGACAAGAAGTGGGACCTGCAAGTAGTTGCTATCGAGCAGAATGGCGAAACTGAAGCTACTGAAAAAAGTGGCAGATCGGGTGCCCTGCCTTGGATTGGGAAAGGCTACTATCAGCGCACCATCACTATTCCAGAGAACTGCAAGCATGCAGAACTGGTGTTCGACGGTGCAATGTCTGAGCCAACAGTATGGTTTAACGGCATTCTGGCTGGCCATTGGGCATACGGCTATAATACTTTCCGCGTTGATATAACACCATTTATGCAAGCAGGCGACAACCAACTTGAGGTAGATTTACAGAACGTCGAAGAAAGCAGTCGCTGGTATCCCGGCGCAGGCATCTACCGTCCTGTAAAACTGATACTGACAGGGAGCAGTTGGATTGACCCCTGGAAAACCTTTATCCGCACCACAAAGTTGGCAGCAAATGAGGCAGAGCTGGCAGTAACCGTAGGCACAGGCAATGCGCTAGACGGCGGACTGAGTTTTGTAGTAGAGATATTGGATGCTGAGGGACAGCTAGTAGCACTTGAGAGTAACGACAACGTGAACTGCGAGGGTACGGCAGATATGACCTTCAGCATTAAGAGCCCTCAATTATGGACGCCAGAGACACCTTACCTATATACCGCCCGCATCAACTACATGCAGTGCGGACAGCTACTGGACACCACCACACAGAAGTTCGGCATCCGCACCATTCAGGTATCGAAGGAAGGCGGTTTCCAGCTGAACGGCGTGACCAGAAAAATCAAGGGTGTTTGTCTGCATCACGACCTCGGTCCTTTAGGCGCTGCGGTTAATAAAGCAGCCCTCATTCGCCAGATCAAGACGATGAAGGCGATGGGATGCGACGCCATCCGCACATCGCACAACATGCCCTCACAGATGCAGATGGACGTCTGCGACTCGCTAGGCATGATGGTAATGGCCGAGAGTTTCGACATGTGGGTCTATCCTAAGTGCAAGAACGGCTATGCCCGTTTCTTCAAGGAGTGGAGCAACAAGGACATCGAGAACCTGATTCTTGCCAACCGCAACCACCCCAGCATCGTAATGTGGTCGATAGGCAACGAGATTCCTGAACAGGGCAGCGAAGCGGGTAAGGAGATTGCAGAAAGCCTGCAGAAACTCTGTCATGAACTCGACCCCACCCGACCTGTGACGCAAGGTCTTGACCACGCCGAAGCATCTATTGAAAGTGGTGTTGCCAAGGTGATGGATGTGCCGGGATTCAACTATCGCGTGCACAAATATCAGAAAAGCATCGGACAACTGCCTCAGGGATTCCTGCTTGGTTCTGAGACGGCCTCAACAGTGTCATCGCGCGGCGTATATAAGTTTCCCGTGGTGCCCGACGACAATTCGCGCTATGCCTCTTGGGCGCCAGGATACGATCCCAAGGCCATTGAGAATGCCGACGGCCAGTGTTCAAGCTACGATGTGGAGTACTGCTCATGGAGCAATCTGCCCGACGACGACTGGGTGTGGCAGGACGAGAAACCATGGGTAATCGGTGAGTTCGTATGGACAGGCTACGACTATCTTGGCGAACCATCGCCCTACGATGAGTATTGGCCGGCGCGCTCCAGTTATTTCGGCATCTGCGACCTCGCAGGACTACCTAAAGACCGTTACTGGCTCTACCGTTCGCATTGGAATAACAACAAGCACACAATCCATCTGCTGCCTCACTGGACATGGGGCAAGGAGCGCCGAGGTAAGGTGACACCTGTGTATTGCTACACCGACTATCCCACGGCAGAACTCTTCATTAACGGCAAAAGTCAGGGCAAGATATCTAAGAACCCTAAAGAGCGTCTTGACCGATATCGCCTGCGCTGGAACGACGTAAAATACGAGCCTGGCGAAGTAAAGGTCGTGGTCTATGATGCAGAAGGAAGAGCGGCTGGCGAGAAGAGTATGAAGACCGCTGGTAAGCCTGCTGATTTACGGCTTGACACCTGGACGCAGAACGGGCAAACGCTGAATGCCGATGGCGACGACCTCGCTTTCATCACCGTGTCGCTGACCGATGCAAAAGGTACACTCATCCCCGATGCTTCCAATCAGCTCATGTTCGAAGTAACGGGTGCAGGCACTTTCGAAGCCGTCTGCAATGGTGACGCCACAAGCCTCGAATCTTTCAAACAGCCCACCATGAAACTCTTCAACGGCCAGTTGGTGATCATTGTGCGCAGTGCCAGGGAAGCGGGCGTGCTCACCCTGAAAGTATCAGACAAAAAATCAAAACTTAATAAAACTATCAACATCAACGTTCTATGAAAAGAAGCTTCTTAGCTATAGCCGCATGTCTGACTGCGCTGGTCGGATTTGCACAAGACGACGTCAAGATAGAATTCTTCACGCCGAGTATCGTCCACATCGTTAAAGGCCAGCCAACGAAAACGCTGGTCATCACCGCCAAGCCACAGGAGGTGGCTGTGACACGTAAGGACAACACCATATCAAGTAGCGAACTCAGTGTAAGACTCGACCCTACCACAAAATGTATTACATTCTCAACCGCCAAAGGCAAGGTGCTGTTGCGCGAGAAACGTTGCGACGTCTCAAAGGTGAGCCAGACCTTTACGCTCGAAAAAGATGAAGCCATCTACGGTCTCGGCACCATCCAGAACGGCAAGATGAACCGCCGTGGCGAGACGAAACGCATGGAGCAGTCGAACCTTGAAGACTTTCAGAGCGTACTTCAGAGCATCAAGGGCTGGGGACTTTATTGGGAGAACTACTCGCCTACCCTGTTCGAGGATAACGCCAGCGGCATGACCTTCACCTCCGAGGCCGGCGAGGGCATCGACTACTATTTCATGTATGGCGGTTCGGCCGATGGCGTAATTGCACAGATGCGCCACCTCTCGGGCGACGTTCCCATGTTCCCGTTGTGGACCTACGGTTTCTGGCAGTCCAAGGAGCGCTATAAGACAGCTGCTGAGACTGAGGGCATCGTGGATAAGTACCGTGAGCTCCAAGTGCCTCTCGACGGCATCATTCAGGACTGGCAGTATTGGGGTTCAAACTATCTGTGGAACGCCATGGACTTTCTTTCCGAGGACTTCCAGAACGGCAGACAGCTGATTCAAAACGTACACCAGAAGCACGCCCACTTCATGATATCCATCTGGGCCAGTTTCGGTCCTCAGACACAGCAGTTCCGTGAGCTAAACGAGAAGGGCCTGCTGCTGCCCATCGAGACGTGGCCTCAAAGCGGCATCTCCCACATCTGGCCCCCAGTGATGGAGTATCCCTCGGGCGTCAAGGTCTACGACGCTTTCAGCCCCGAAGCCCGCGCCATCTACTGGAAACATCTGAAACGCCTCTACGACTACGGCACCGATGCCTGGTGGATGGACTCTACCGACCCAGATTTCTTCAACCCGCGTGAGAGCGACTACCAGCACAAGGTGTATGGCGGCACATGGCGCTCTCAGCGCAACGCCTTCCCATTGGAGACCGTACGCGGCATCTATCAGGCTCAGCGCAAGGACGACCGGGGCAAGCGTGTTTTCATCATGACGCGCTCGTCGTTTGCCGGTCAGCAACATTACGGCTCCAACATGTGGAGCGGCGACGTAGCCTCTTCGTGGGACATGCTTCGCAAGCAGGTGCCCGCAGGCCTCAGTTTCTCACTCACGGGCAACCCTAACTTCAACACCGATATCGGTGGCTTCTTCTGCGGCTCCTACAACACCAGGGGGGCCGGTTCTGCTCCCATGAATCCCCAGTTCCAGGAGCTCTACGTACGCTGGATGCAGTACGGGCTGTTCTGTCCCGTGTTCCGCAGCCACGGCGCCGATGCGCCCCGTGAGATATGGCAGTTTGGCGAAAAAGGCTCGCCCGTCTACGACGCTATCGAAGAGATGATACGCCTGCGCTATCGCCTCTTACCTTATTTATATAGCACCGCCTGGCAGGTCACTTCGAATAACGGCAGCTATCTGCGCCCCCTGTTCAGCGACTTTGCAGCCGACAAGAAAGTATGGGACATGACCGACGAGTTCATGTTCGGTCGCAGCATTCTCGCTGCCCCCATCCTCGACCCTCAGTACACAGCCGAGAAGATTATCCGCGAGGATGCCATGACCGGCTGGGATCGCAAGGAGGTTGCGGGTGAGTTGACCACTCAGGCAGACTTCACCGCCACCAAGACCGCTACGAAATATCTGCCCAAAGGCGCCACATGGTACGATTTCTGGACGGGCCAGAGCTATCGGGGCGGACAAAGCGTCACTCTCGAGACCACATTCAATCGCGTGCCCATGTTCGTGCGTGCCGGCAGCATCCTGCCGTTGGGTCCAGAGATGCAGTATGTGGGCGAAAAGCCATGGGACAACCTAGAGCTCAGAATCTATCCCGGTGCCGACGGCGACTTTCTGCTCTATGAAGACGAGGGCGACGGCTATAACTATGAGAAGGGCGTATACACCACCATTGCCCTCCACTGGGACAACCGTCAGCGCACCCTTACCATCGGTGCCCGCCAAGGCTCCTATCCGGGCATGCTGACGTCGCGCACGTTCACCATCGTTCTCCCCGACGGCCAAAAGACCACCGTCAGCTACGACGGCACAGCCAAGCAGATAGCCCTCTAATGGATATATACGAGGACTATTCCCTATGGCGATAAGGCTAGGAAGTAGATATCATCAGCGGCCTAGCCAGAAGATGGCGGCCACGATGATCACCATCAATACCTCAGCCGTTCGGTTTACCCGGACGGCTGTTTTCATGTCGGCAGTAGTGAGCGTGCGGTCATGATCACCGATGTAAGGCTTATCGAACATTTCGCCAAAATAGTAATGCGGACCTCCGAAACGACAATTCAGTATGCCAGCAAGAGCTGCTTCGGGATAACCACTATTGGGCGAGGCGTGGTTTCGTCCGTATTTCATTACGAATCGCCAGTTGGCGATCCGTAATGAACCAATAATCATCAGCAGTGCCGTGAGACGGGCGGGGATATAGTTGGCCACATCGTCGATATGAGCCGCCCAACAACCGAAGTCCTTGTAACGCTCCGTGTGATAGCCAATCATCGAGTCGAGCGTGTTTACCATCTTATAAGTCAGCATGCCAGGTGTGCCCAGCAGGGCCAACCAGAACAAAGGGGCTATCACACCGTCGCTCAGGTTCTCAGCCAATGTCTCCAAGGCGGCGGTACGCACCTCCTGAGCTGTGAGCTGCAACGTGTCGCGCCCTACGATGCGGGCCACCTGCGCCCTACCCTCTTCCAACGAGCGGTCTAAGGCTCGGAACACCTCGCGCACCTCGCGAATCAGCGTTGTGCCCGCCAGACAATAGAAGATGACGACGGCATCGAAAAAAAGGTGAATGGGTAAGAAAGTGAAAAGGCTGAAGGATAAAAGTCGGCGGAGAAGCCATGTAAGGAGAAAGACTCCAGCAATCAGGAATAGGGCCATAAGGGCGCCTTTAAACATGCGGCGGGAGCCACGGTTCAGCCGACGCTCGCCGAAAGCGATGAGACGCCCGAACCATACGATGGGGTGTGGTAACCTTGCGGGGTCGCCTACCATAAGGTCGAGCACCCAGCCAACCAGCAATGCTATCACGCTATTCATCTCTCAATATGCTGTAAATACGCTCCATATCCACATGATAGCGCACATGGTCGGCGAGTTTGTTATACTGCTGTTCTTTAAACACCACATAATCGGAAGGACTGGCGCCCTGTTCTATTTTCTCTCCATAAGGGCGCAGAAGATAATCGACAAACAGGGCGTTATCGAGAATGCCATGCAGATAGGTCCCCATACACTTGTCGTCGGCCACATAACCATCGGCCGTACCATCGTCGAGATGTGTCAGCGGCCTTGGTTTGGCATCACCGAAGGGGCAGGTCTCGCCCATATGTATCTCGTAGCCCACACCATATTCGCACTTCACCTGACGGGTGCGCTTCTCACCGCTCATGGTTGTCGAGACGGGGAGCAGACCCAGTCCTGGCAGTCGCTCGATGTCGCCCTCCACATGGTCGGGGTCGCACACCTCTACACCCATCATCTGATAGCCCCCGCAAATGCCTAATACCGTTGCCCCGTCGCGGCGAGCCTTTACAATAGCCTGAGCACACCCGTTACGACGCAGTTCATAGAGGTCGTCAAGGGTTGATTTAGATCCGGGGATGATAATAATATCGGCTTTGCTGATGTCGTCGGTATTATTGGTATAGAAGAGGTGAAGTCTTGAATCACGCTCCAGCGCATCGAAATCGGTATAGTTCGACAGGTGTTTCAGCATCACAACGGCCACATTCACCTTGCCCTGTTCCAGTTGCCATGACTTCTGAGCCAGCGCCACACTGTCTTCCTCCTCGATATGGATATCCTTGAAATATGGAATGATGCCTAACACGGGAATGCCACAGAGTTGTTCCAACATGCGTTTTCCTTCATCGAAGAGCCTCATATCACCGCGAAACTTATTAACGATAATACCCTTTATTCGCTTGCGGTCTTCTTCGCTCTGAAGGGCGATACTTCCATAGACGGAGGCAAAGACGCCACCCTTATCGATGTCGCCCACAAGAATCACATCAGCGTTGGCATGACGGGCCATTGGCATGTTTACCAAATCGGCATCCTTCAGGTTGAGCTCTGAAATGCTCCCCGCTCCCTCCATGACGATAGGGTTAAAGCGAGCACTTAATCTATCGAAAGCCTCACAGACCTCCCGACGGAAGTCGATACCGTCGCCACCACGGCGCCAATAATCATAGGCGCTCTTATTGCCAAGAGGCTTACCATGAAGCACGACCTGTGAGGTATGGTCGCCCTGGGGTTTCAAAAGCAGGGGGTTCATATCCGTTTCTGGAGCGATACCCGCAGCCTCGGCCTGTACCGCCTGAGCACGACCAATCTCCAAACCGTCGGGCGTGGCAAACGAGTTAAGTGCCATGTTCTGTGCCTTAAACGGTGCAGGATAATAACCGTCCTGGCGGAATATCCTGCAGAAAGCAGCAGCCAGCACACTTTTGCCCACGTCGCTACCCGTTCCAACGAACATCAAAGCATGTAATGTCCTGTCTCCCTGATTCATAGATCTCTCCCTGGTTTAAGTTGTTCTGCGTCATCGAAGGTCATAACGGCATTGCAGAGCGTAGCAGCAAGATTGCTGCCCCCCTTACGCCCCTCGACTATGATTTTCGGAATAGACTTAAAGGGCTTCACCATGTGCTTCGATTCTCGTACATGTACAAATCCAACGGGAGCCGCGATAATGCCAGCAGGATGGGCCTTGCCTTTACGAATCAGCTCGCAGAGTTCCATCAGTGCCGTAGGTGCATTGCCAAAGGCAAAGAGCGCATCAGGATGCTCCTCGACAGCCAGACGGATACCTGCCTGCGTACGCGTGATGCCTTCTGATTCAGCCATCTCAGCCACACGAGGGTCAGACAGATAGCATTTTGCCTCGACACCAAGCCGCTGGAGAGCTCCCTTACGAATGCCGCTGGTCACCATCGTCACATCGCTCACAATGGTCTTTAATTCGCCCTTGCAGATCATATTATACAGCGTTTCCACAGCCCCTTCATCGGTATAGAGAATGTTTTCCATATCAAAGTCGGCTGTAGTGTGGATAGCATGCAGCAAAGCCCACTTGTGGCCGAGGGAATAATCCTGACTACGCAACTCCTTCGAAATGGTACGGAAGGATTCTATCATGATATTCTGCCCCACCTTTGTACCATCCGTCGTTTCTTCGCGATAGTAGCCACGTGGCGTAACCATCTTGCCGTCAAACACATACGACTGCGAATTTCCTATCAGAATCACCGTAAACATATCCACATCCTCAGGGTTGAAGAATGCGAGGGTGGTCATTTTCACCTCCTGTTCAGGCCTGCCCGCCTGACGCACATACCCCACAGGCGTATCTGCACTACGCATCTGAAGGAAAATCTCCTGTAACCGGTAAAGTTGCCAATAGCGGCCGTGACTCTTAGGATTATAGACCGCCGTCACAAAATCGCCCGCTGCAGCAGCCTTGATGCGGCGTTCTATCACCTCCCAAGGCGTCATCAAATCGGAGAGCGAGATGATACACATATCATGGCCTATGGGAGCGCCAAGCAAAGAGGCCGCTTTCTGGAAGGCAGAGATACCAGGAAGCGATTCGACAGCGATATCCACGCCCCGTTCCCTCCGCATCTCATAGATAAGCGGCGTCATGCCATAGATACCAGCATCACCCGAGGATATGACCACAACCGTCTTCCCTTGTTCGGCTAATTCAAAGGCCTGTAAGGCACGCTCGCGCTCTTTCTTCATACCCGTATCGATGCACTCACATCCTTCTTTCACATAAGACATGATAAACTGGAAGTAATACTTATAGCCCACGATGACATCTGCCTCTCCCACAGCTTCCAATACGGCGGGAGTGATGTCTTGAGAACTACCAGGACCAATACCTGCAACGATAATCTTACCCATAGTTTTTTTTGTTACTTAAACCTTACCTTTAGTCCCACTACCAGCATACGGCCTGGCGAGTAAAGTGCGTATTTACGCGTTGTAGAGTCTATTCTGTTGTCTACCTTATCAAAGATGTTATCCACGCCGACGGCTGGTTCTAAGTAAATCCACTTTGCCACGTCGAAAGAGTGAGTGGTCTGCAAGTTCCATATACCAAAGCCTGGAGCATCCTCATAAGTTCCGGTATAATAGGTTTTCGACTGGAGGCGCCCGTTCAGATTGACGTTCAATCCGTATTTCCGCCATGAACGATGATAGTTCGCGGCAATGGTGATAGCATTGCGGATGCTACGTTCCAACACACTCCAATCGTCGCCACTTTTGGTACGGGCGTAAGTATAGACATAGTTAGCCGAGAGGTTGAAACCTCGGAACAAATTGGCAGACACATTCACCTGCAAGCCTTTCACATCACCCTTGTCGCTATTCTGATAGCAGGCATACTGCTCCAGTTTCTGCGCCTCGGCATCAGTCATCTCGGGGAAATCCATTCTCAAAAACGACATCACCAGGTCGTCGACCTTCAGGTTCTGCTTCACTACCATATCACTGATGCGGTTCAGATAGCCCGTCAGGCTCACGGCTATCACCTCGTTACGATACTCGGCATTGAGTGAGAAGTAGTTGCTATGCTCAGGCTTCAGAGCGGAATTACCGATGCTTATCTGAGGTTTACCACGATTCACAGAATAATAATGATAGTAGAGTTCGTCGAGTCCTGGTGCACGGAAACCTGCCGAATAGGTGGCACGGAAACGGAAATTACCAGGGGCATACATCAGCGTAGCCTTAGGCGTGAGATGGTTGTTGAATGTCTCGTGATGAGTATAGCGCAGGCCAAGAGTCAGCATCAAATCACGAGCAAGTTCTGTCTCATGTTGGGCATAGGCCGCCAGCGAATAGACATTTTCGTCTACATTTCCAGAGGTCGCTGTAAGATACTCCTTGCGCCAGTCGGCTCCGAAGATGGTTGTCGAATGCTCCGTAAGACCGAGAATCGCTTTCATGTTGCCTTCCATCATACGCTGTTTCTTCGACTGCACATAGTCACCAACAGCATAGGTATTCGTCTCCACATCGTACTCCTTGCCATAGCGGAACCGGTCGACCGTAAAATCGGCCTGCAACGAGTTTCTGGCATCAAACTTATAAATAGTTCCTACGTTCCAACGCAAGCCCTTATAACGCATCTCATAGTCGGTGCCGCCAGTGATGTCATTGCGCGACTGAGGACGGTCTGTCATCTTATATGAATAGTCTGCCCCAGCATTCAGCGCCAGGTGCTGATTGGGGGCATAGGTAAATTTCTGTCCGAAAGTGTTTGAACGATAACCTGTAAACAAGGGGGCTATCGACTGTTGTGTTTCTGTGTCGGAGCCTTTCACATATTCCAAAGGATTGTTGCGATAGCTGTTGGCCTCATCATGCCCGAAAGAAGTATACGAGCCAAAGCCGTTCTTATAGATATCAAGCGTCACGTTCTCTGTTTTTTGTCCGTGTCCGGATATCCTTGTGTCACTCGTCACGCAGATTAGGTTTTGTGTAGGCTGATCGGTGATGATGTTGATGACACCAGCTATGGCATCGCTACCATAAAGGGATGATGCCGCACCATCAAGCACCTCAATACGTTTCACCCTCGCCATGTTGATGCGGTTCAGGTCTACATTGTTCGAAATGTCGCCGTTCAGTTTCTGTCCGTTGATAAGGATGAGAATATACTTATTGCCCAGACCGTTGAGACGCAGAAACGAGCCCATACTGCTGGGTGCCATCGACACCTGAGGCATCATTCGCGTCAACGCCCCGTCGAAGGTGCTAATACCTTGCTCTTTAATTTCTTGAGCCGATAGCACATGAACTGGCGTGGCCGTGCTCTTCAGTCGCTGGTGATGCCCAGAACCTGTCACCACTACAGGGTTCAGGTTATAAGCACGATCTACCACAGAGGAGTCCTTACGATCCATCTTGTGGATTTGGGAAAAAGCGGCACTCCCCGAAAGGAGTGCCACCAATAGAGATAAAAGTTTCTTATTCATTACGTGTATTCAGAAAAAGAGAGTCTGATTATTCTTCTGGAGCTGTTGTTGGAGTTGACAGTGCAGCCTCCGTACCCAACTTGGCAATAGCCTCGCGAGTGTGGCTCATCCACAATTTACGAACAGCACTACGCTCTGCCAATCCAGGGATATACTCCTCACCACTCTTATACTTCTTCCAACAAGCCTCGGTGTAGTTGGTCTCGTAAGCCTCGGTAGCGATACCAGCGGCATTAAACATACTATACCAGCTCTCGTCGTCCTCATCATCAGCCATATCGTTGTGAGCATGGTCACCTGCGATTGACATCAGCGGATAGAGCTGGGCCTTCTTGGCATCGTTGGCAGTATAGTTCATCGTAACGGTTACATCGCCAACTGCGATATCGAACTTACCACCAGCCACGTGCTCAAGCACATTGTCTACGTATGTATCCTCCATATCAACGGTGCCCACATAATAGTTGGTGTTGATGGCACGCAGATAATTCTCAAGCTGCAAGTAGCGCACGTTACCACCATAGTAGTCGTAACCCTCAGGATTACCATGACCCATAAAAGCAACGATGCCCTGAGCCACAGCAGCCTTCACATCGGCTTCATTGTTCAGCGTAGTTGCCAAAATCTGAGCATCGCTCTCCTCAGCCATCAGCGGAGTTCCAACAACCACATTCAAATCAAGACTCTTCATGTACTCATCCGTGAAGTCGCCATTGCGGTTGTTCATGAAGTCCTTTACGTAAGAGTCGCGAACACGACGGTACTCCTCGCCTGGGATGACCTGCAACGACTGAACAACAACCTGCTGATAGCCTGCCAGACCGATTGCGGTGAGCCAGTGCTCAGGATCGTAATAATCCTTAGGATCAACATTTTCACCGGCACGGGCGTTGTTGATACAGATGGCTGAAGAGAAGGAGAGATATACATCCCATCCTGAGAAGTTTGCTTTGTAATCTTCAACAACTTTGTCGAAGGTGTCGTAGGCCTGCTCCCAGGTAGAACCGAAGGCTACTAGCAGAATCACCTTGTTACTGCTTTTCTGAGTCTTTACGGTCTCGTTGACAGCCTGTTGATACTTCTCGTAATTCGACTGCGTCTTGTTGTCGTCGTCATCGTTACAAGCGGTGAACGTTGCGCTGGCAACGAAAGCCATCATGGCCAGCATCAAAAACTTAATCTTGTTCATTGTTGTTTGAATTAAAGTTTGAATTATATTTGTTTGTAAGTTTCTTGCCTTCATTGAAACGGACTGTAAGCGAGGCATACATCGTTCTGCCTGACGTTGTAGTACCCAGATGCAATCCGTGGGGCACACGATCTACATAGTCAAGAATATTGTCCATACCAGCTTCTATGCGCACGTGTTTACCAATCTGATGACTGGTTGAAATACGCCACAACTGATACCCCTTGCCATTGCCGTCTATCTGATAGTAGCGTTTGCTCGACATACGTCCGTAAAGTCCGATACCAAGCTGATAGCGCTTCGAGAAGTCGTGATTCCAAGTGGCATAGACATTTGCTTTATGATGCGCCATTCCATCGATAGTCACTTTATTCATTACATCATTTTCAGAGTCATATTGATTGGCCTTGGTATCAAGGTAGCTATATGAACCTCCAACAGTAAAATGACGTCCCTGATAACGCATGGTGAAATCAACGCCACAGGTCTGAGCATCTTCCATATTCTGATACTGACGCACACGGATGGGGTCGTATTTCATAATCAACTCACCAGGAGCCTCTTTTGTCGGAATAGTGACGAGCGTAATCATATCGTTCACTTTATTATAATAGGGAGCAATGGTCAGGGTCAGATATCCTACAGTATATTCAGCACTCACTCCGAAGTAGTTCGACGTCTGTGCCTTCAAATCTTCATTACCCAGATAGAGATACACACCGTTCATATTCTTGATATACTGATAGTGCAGTTCTTTGGGTGTCGGCGTCTTGTAACCCTGGCTCCATGTAGTACGAAGGCGCAGGTCGCCGAGTTTCAGCATAGCGGAAACTTTGGGTGTGAGACGAGTACCAAAGCCTTCATTCCGCGTGAGTCGTAAACCAGCTGTGATATAGAGCGGGTTGAGAATCTCCAGTTCATCCTGCACGTAGACGGCTTGTGTATTATCCGTAGCCTTACCACCAGCCACTCGCATGGGGGCCTTCAACCAGTCATAACGATACTCTAATCCTGCACTCAGACGCTGTTCATAAGGCAACTCAAAAACACCTTTCAGTTGTACATTTGTCAGTCGCTGATCACTCTGCAACTCTTTGTCGCCAGGGAAATATGGGAAATAGTTGGTAAATCGGCCATTCACGTAACCATCCGTCAGCGTGGTGTCGGTATAGGCATAGTGATAGGCATGCTTCTTCCAATCTACATCAAGAGTGATATAATCTGTAGCATTCTCAGCTTGCGAGCGATTGAATATCGAGTGTAATTTCCATTTTCCTCCTACCGAAGCCGATGCGTTGTTATACTGCAAATCCCATGTCTTCACATCAACCCCTGGATGATGACCACAGGGGCGATAGATTCGCTTCCAATAAATGCTTCCATCAGCATAGAGTTCTATCTGAGGTGTCAACTGATAAGTCAGTCTCTCTGCAATCTGCCAGTTGGTGTGACGGTTCACCGTCTTGTTTCTTGAGTCGGTGATATGGTATTCAGTCTGTGAGGGAGCCTCCTCACTGGTATTCTGCCATCCGTCGGAGTGCTGAAGCTGGAAATTTGTGTAACTCGAGAGTTTCCCGAAATTCAAGGCAAAGCCATCGTGCTGACGAATATCGCCATAGTTCCCTACCCTTGTGGTATTCTCGAACATCAATCCTTTCTCGCGATGTTTACGCGTAATGATATTTATCACACCCGCGATGGCATCGCTACCATAGAGCGCACTCGATGCGCCTTTTACAATCTCAATCTTCTCAATGTTATGCGGATCAATGAGAGCTAGATCGTTCTCGCCTCCATTATCACCATAAAGTCGATGACCATCTATCAGAATCAGTACATATGAGTTTCCCAAGCCGTTCATCTGTAAGTGCGACCCCATATCGTTCTCGCTGAAATCAAACGAGGCCGTGAGGCCCGAAAGAATATCCTCTATTGAGCGACCCGCATATTGTTGAAGCTGACGATGGCTGATCACCTCTGTTTGTACGGGTGCGTCTTTTAACAGGTGCTGTGTACCAGTACCCGTCACCACCACTTCCTGTACGCTGTCCTGGCGCCAGATGTCTGTCTGAGCATACACCCCAATGGCCAATAGCCAGAAGCTAACAGCTAATATTATTCTCATCATTCTGTCTTTCCACACCCCTAACTCCTGAAAGGTGCGTATCATCAAATTTTCAGGCAGGTCTTCTGACTTTCCCCAATCTGTCTTACCTTCCCGAACTTAAGTTCAGTGGCATTATACAGACAAATCTTTCAAAGGGAGATTACAGCTGCAGGTACAGTTCCGGACTCTCACCGGATTCCCTTACATCAGGCGGCATCAGCCACCAAATTGCCTCATTTTTGGGGCAAAGGTACGAAAAAAAACGAGACTCACAAACTTTGAGTCTCATTTTTTTAATAAATATGTGTATAACTTGCTAACACGTTCTTGATTCTGAGCACTGGTGTTGACACTGGTTCACCTTTTGCATTATAAACCTGCACCACTGACTTTGGTATCTCGCCTAAGAACTGGCTATAATGGAACTCATGCCCATGATATATCTTGCCATCGAGGGTAAACTGACGATAGCCAAGCGATAATTTGCGGTCTTGCTGACGAGATGTAATCACATATGGCAACACGCCACACATAGGATAGTCGCCACTGTCTGTTAATATTTTATCACACAAATACATCATTCCACCACACTCGGCAACAATTTTACCGCCATGCTCGGCAAAATCTTTGATGGCCTTACGGGCAGCCTCATTACGTGACAACGCTTCAGCATGTTTCTCTGGATACCCTCCTGGCAGATAGAGCAAATCGATATTCTCTAATTGCGGCACTTCCGTTTCAGGATCAAACGTCGATACGCTTTCAAAGCCGTCAAGTTTTTCTTGGTAAACGAAACTAAATGATTCGTTATTTTGAGCCATCAGAACTCGTCCTCTTTTTAAGAAATCCGTATATATAGTTTCATCCTCACCAGATGAATCAGGCACAAGTTTTAAAAGTGCCTTCCAATCCACATGTTCCTCTAATAATTGTATCAAGGTGTCACTTTCTGCTTTTTCAGAGAAGTCGAGACCCAAATATCTGGAGTTCAGTTCTAATGACGACTGATTGGGCAGATAACCATAACAATATGTACCTAAATCACTACACACCTGCTTCAGCATCTCATAGTGTCGCACTGAGCCGACCTTATTAAATAATACGCCTGCAATATTGACATCTTCCTTAAAATTCATAAAACCAGATAGCAAGGCGGCTGTAGAATAGGCTGCCGACTTGGCGTCGACAACCAGAACAATAGGCAGACCTATCACGCTCGCAATCTCTGCTGACGAACCAAGATCGCGATCATAGCCATCGAATAGTCCCATCATACCCTCGACGACATTGATATCGGCATCGGCTCCATAATGGTTATAAAGTGCCTTAACGTGAGCTTTCGAGGCCATGAAAGTGTCAAGATTGATACTCTTACGCCCGCAGGCCATGTCATGGAATTTCGTATCGATATAATCAGGACCACACTTAAAGGGCTGCACTTTGTAGCCTTTTTTTGTCAGCAACGTCATTAGTCCTCTGGCAAAGGTCGTCTTACCTGAGCCACTACTGGTTGCCGCTATCATGAATCCAGGTTTCATTGGTTCTAAGTTTTTATTTCTGATGCAAAAATAAGCATAAAAAATGGGACTCACAAACTTTAAGTCCCATTTTTGTTATTTACCAATATTAAACCTTAATCCCACATTCAGATTAAACCCTAATGGTTTGTCTTGATAGAATGTCGGCACAACGCTGTGGTTATCAAAATGATAGGTAAGCCCCGGCTCAGCATAAATGCTCAATATGCGGTCTGCCTTATACTCCACACCTACGCCACAAGTAAGTGATACCTGAAGAGGACGGATGCTCACATCCTCAGTATGCTCTGGCTCCTTTTGGCCATTTACCACCGTTTGCGAGGTCTGACTGCCCTTCACCATCTTCTCGACGATACCACCAGCAGAGGCATAAACACCCAGACGCTTGCTACTGAGCAGCTGATAGTTCACCCCCACAGGCACACCCACATACGAGAGCTTTTGATTGATGTCGTAGCTATAACCATTGGTTTTGCGAGTGATGTCTGACGAGAGATAACTATACATCAGTCCGCTCTCTACGCTCCAGCGATTGCTGAGTTGATAGCGCACAGACACGCCAAACCTGACAGGCTGATGGTGGTCTATATGCTCGTCAATAGCCGTTTGTTGCTCCAGAAGCACCCCATAGACCTCTTCAAATTCTTTCTCATTAGTACCATATGTATTTGCAGCCCGCATCTGTGGAGTTATGGCATTAGCGCTAATACTACCCGACATTGAATTAGACATATATACCTGAGCCGTCAAGCGATGTTCATACGAACGATTCGGTTGGCGAAAATCTTTCGAGAAGATACTACGCTGAGGTTCCAACTTGGGCTTCTCAACCTTTGTTGGCTCACCATTATGAGCAGAAGTCTCGTCAGCAACAGGTTCCTGCTTTTCTACCGTAGCAGGTTCCCCATACGTTTCTTGCGCCGTTATAGGCATATTTCCATCCGTTTGCGACTCTACAGCCACTGCCGCCATTCTGGTCTTTACCGAGGTTATAAGCTTTTCAACCACCGTTTTATCTGACGTCTGTTGGTCTGTAGGATTTTGAACAGACTTCTGTATCATAGGTATCGTCGTTTCCACCTTTGCCGTCTGAGACAATTCACGGGTGGACTCCGTCTTAAACAAGTGCCATCCAAAGCCCACCATCAGCAATACGACTGCTGCCGCAGCTAGTCGCTTGGGCCACATTACAACAGCCTTTGCCTTCCTATTAGCCGCTAAGGCTTTCTCAAGTTCAGCCCACGACACCTCAGGAGCTGGCTGTCTGTAGTCGGCCAACTTCTGCTGTATTTCCTTTTTTGTTTGTTCTTTCATCGCGGTTGCTGTTTTGAGTTGTTATACGCTGTAATCTTTTTTACTAACAGGTTTTTGGCCCTGCTGAACTGAGAACACGAGGTGTTGGTGCTGATACCTAAGATCTGAGCTATTTCCTGATGACTTTTGTTCTCAAACACATAGAGGTTGAATACCGTTCTATAGCCCGTAGGCAGTTGCCTGATCATTTCCTGAAGCACCTCTGGCGGTATGTCACTGATGGGCGGGTCGTCGTTTTCTTCCTCGTCAGGCACATCCCACGAGAGTCGTGCCAACTCCTTCTGATGGCGTTCCTTCAGGTATTTGAGCGATTGGTTTACCGCTATTCTCGACACCCAGGCTTGAAGCGATCCCGCCCCACGATAGTTGAATTCTCTGATATGGGATAGTATCTGCACGAGAGCATCCTGAAACACATCCTTCAGGTCCTCCTCATCAGTTACATAACGGGCACAGACAGCAGTGAGATATTCAGCATAGAGCGAATAAAAGTCCTTCAGGGCGTCTTTTTCACCACCCTGAAGGCGCTTTGCTAAGCGTTCCTCTTTATTGCCTATGAAAAAATGCACTTATCCGTTACCTCCTTCTCCTATTCTATATATATATTCGCTGCATTAAAGCGTTCTGTTGCAATAGTGGCAGGCTGTCTGGGGCGCATTTTGAACTTAGCAGTCTTCTTGCCTGAATATGACTTCCACTCGAGTGTCAGTTCTATCTCATGATTGTTTGCAACCATATCCTCAGGCAATCTAAAAGCAACAAGTGCGTCACCGATTCTCCCATCCTTATCGCCTTTTGCATTATGATAAAGCGCAAAATAATTGGGAGTGTTTATATCCACACGCTTTACAAGGTTGATGACATGCGAGCCACCACCCCATCGAGTACGGAATCGCAGCGTCAGATAGCCATCCTCAGCCACCGTCACCCAGTCGTCCACAATCTCCAAGGCATCGTCGCCATATTTAGCTTTGTTTTCCTCCTCGTCGTAACAAGGGGCCAGCGTTTTGGTCAGAATCGAATCTATCCAATTCACATAAACCGCATGACTATAGTGACCTGCGTCTTCATTTGAGCGATAGTAGTTCACCAGCGCCCTCACTTCCTTCTTACCGAATGGTGAAGCCTTGAGATTTGTCGGAATCAGCGTAGTGCTATCGTCGAGCTGCATATAGAACTGCGAGTTGTCGGCGTTGGGCTTTACCGTTACAAGCGCACTGGGATATGCCATGTCGTAGTCGTTATCATCGTCGAGGGAACAAGCCTGAAAAGCCATCGATGAGACCATCAGTCCCAGAACGGCCAAGAGTAGTTTTTTCTTTTTCATCTTCATTTCTGCATTTTTATTTGTTCAACTTGCCCTTATAAATCGCAAAAGTCGGAAAACTTGCACGGAAAACAGAAAAACTTTCGTTAAACTATCTTAATAGGTGGAGCCTTCAAGGATGCTTCCGCCGCTTAACAATCATTAACCTCTCGATGTGCAAGTTTTCTGCAATTCCTGATTTATAGGGGCGATGTACATCAAACATAAACAAATAATTCAAAACAAAAAGTCAAAAGAAAATGAAAACAATGAAATTAGCATTTGCTGCACTCTGTTGTATGACAACCTTGTCATTCACAGCATGTTCCGACGATGACAGTTCTCACGCCCTCACTCAAGAAGAAAAGGCACAGTGCCTGATGGCTGTCAAAGGTAACTACACTGGCCACCTGATCTATGCTGCAAAGAACGACAAGAACGTGAAAGATGTGACTGACACCGTAGACGTAAAGTGGAGCATCGTGAGCGACAGCATCATGACCATCGAGAAATTCCCCACCAAACTACTGGCTGAGAACGTAACCGACACCACACTGAAAGCAGCTTTAAAAACTGCAGAAGACCAGACGATTACCTGCTATATCGACTTTGTCAAGACATCGCCCGTTCAGTTCCTCGTCAACCCCAAGACGCCTGCCTACAACCTCAACTACGGTGGTAAGGACCATAAGGTTCAGGTGGCCTTCTTTGTCAACAACTACAGTTCATTCGGTTCTTACGACCTCACCAAGAAGGTGATGAGCATGCAGATTATCGAAGGCGCCATCTTCCTCGATGGCAACCAGACGGCATACCTCAAGGAGGGTGTTCCCTTTGTCTTCGTTTCTACAAAGAAAGAATAACACAATATAATAAGATATATCAAAATCCGAAGGGCGCTCTTTAAAGCGCCCTTTTCTCTGCAAATCCAGTCACTCTGACTTTCCTCGGAGCAAAGCCAGACTTTCCCCGAAGCAATCCCCCACTTTTCTCCGAACCTTTTTCTCTCTTCAATAATTGCGAATAGTATATGTATATTACAAGAGATTTATTTGGCGGTCTCATTTTTATTTCGTACCTTTGCAGAGAAATAAGAACCTAATTCGTGATGAAGTTTATTGTCGTTGGATTATCAGATGAACGAGAGCCTCAATTGGATTCTGAGGTTATCGGAATCATAAAACAAGGGAAGGTATTCTCTGGAGGCAAACGCCATCACGAGCTCATAGCCCATCTGTTGCCAGAAAGGGCGGAATGGATAGACATCACGGCACCACTCGATGCAGTGTTCGAGCAATACGAGAAAAGAGAAACAATTCTTGCGGAGAAGGAGGTTGGAGCAACACTTTCCATCATCGTCTTCGCCAGTGGCGACCCGCTGTTTTTCGGCTTTGCCAACACTATCCAGCGAAAAATGCCCGAAGCAGAACTCGTTGTCTACCCAACTTTCAACTCGCTGCAGATGCTGGCCCATCGCCTGATAATGCCTTACCACGACATGCGTATCGTATCACTCACAGGGCGTCCCTGGCCCGAGTTCGATAAAGCACTCATTGAGAAGGTTAAGAAAATAGGTGTGCTGACCGATCGCGAACATACGCCCGCCACCATCGCCCAGAGGATGTTGGAATATGGCTATAATAACTACAAAATGTATGTAGGCGTGCATTTGGGGAATCCTGAACGAGAGTGCGTATCAACATTGACACTCGAAGAAGCCGCACTTGCCGAGTTTGAACATCCGAATTGTCTGATATTGGTACAGACGAAACAGGCAACACGCCATTTCGGAATCCCAGACAAGGATTTTACCTTACTCGACGGACGTGAGAAAATGATTACCAAGATGCCTATCCGATTGTTAACCCTACAGGCTTTGGAGCTACCCCAGAAACGTGTATTCTGGGACATCGGATTCTGCACGGGCAGTGTGTCGATAGAAGCCAGGTTGCAGTTTCCACATCTCCAGATAGAGGCTTTTGAGATTCGTCCTGAGTGCGAGGCTATCATGCAGAGCAACGTCAGGAAACTGGGCGCGCCAGGAATCAATATCCACATGGGCGACTTCCTTGAGACCGATATAACAGTCTTACCCCGCCCCGATGCCGTATTTATAGGCGGTCATGGCGGACGTCTGAAGATGATTATACAAAAGATACTCACTATGCTGACAGATGATGGTGTGATAGTAATGAACAGCGTCACTTCGCCAAAGGTAACCACAGATAGCCACCAGCTATGGGATGAAGCTTGTCAGGCATTTGGACTGAGACAAGAGCCGCCCTTACGCATACAACTCAACGACTACAACCAGATAATAATATTAAAATCAACTATTCAAAAATGAAGAAATCAATCATGATGGCGTCACTATTGATGCTGACCATCCAAGCGATGGCTCTCAATCCCTGGAAGAAAGGGGCATTTGAAACAGGCCAGTATCGTAACCTTTTCGTAGAGATGGGCTACAAACAGGCCGATGTAGACACAAAACTAAAAGAGGTATTTAACGATGTGTTCCGCGGTCCCGACAAGGTGTACTTCGAAGTTGGCGACACCATGGGCTATGTATCCGACGTAAAGAACCACGATGCCCGCACTGAGGGCATGTCGTATGGCATGATGATAGCCGTACAGTTTGGTGAAAAAGACATATTCGACCGTCTGTGGCGCTGGAGCAAGAAATACATGCAGCATCACGACGGCAGTCGCAAGGGTTACTTTGCATGGAGCTGTAAGACCGACGGCACCCGCAATGCCGAGGGAGCAGCCTCTGATGGTGAGCTCTATTTCATTACCTCGCTCATTTTTGCCTCAAACCGTTGGGGCAATGATACAGGCATCAACTACAAGGCAGAGGCCCAGCATATCCTCGACTGCATCCAGCCCAAGGAATATACGCCAGAACCACGTCAGGGTGGATTTCCCGGCTTCGGTCCTCAGCAGACAGGCCCTCAGAAGATGTACTTGATAGATCCTGAGACTCAGCTGATCACCTTCACCCCCGATGGCTTCGGACAGCGTTTCACCGATCCCAGCTATCATATCCCCGCCTTCTATGAGGTATGGGCTAAATGGGCTGACGACGGGCGCTCGGACTACTGGAAAACGTGTGCCTCCAAGAGTCGTGAATACCTGCATAAAGCCATCAATGACAAGACTGGCCTGAACGCAGACATGAGTCAATACGACGGCAGCGAGATGCAGATGCCTCGCTTCCCTGGCATGCCTCAGCCTAAGCCAGGTGAAAAGCCTCGTCGCAATGGTAGTAATAACTTCCGCTACGACTCCTGGCGAGTTCCTATGAACATCACGCTCGATTACGAGTGGAGTTGTGCCGATGGAGAATGGCAGCGTCAGTATGGCGAAAAGATACAGAACTTTTTCTACTCACAAGGTGTTGACACCTTCTTCGACCAGTATCGTACAGACGGCACCATTCCTGAAGGCGACGAAATTCTACAAGCTGGAGGATTCCGAAAGTTGCGCCACAGTATAGGACTGGTAGCCACCACCGCCGCAGCCTCTATGATGTGCAGCCACGATAAGAGTAAGGAGTTTGTCGATGCGCTTTGGAATGCAAAGCATGTGCCATTTGAAGATGGTTATTTCGACGCTTACTACGATGGTCTGCTCCGCCTCTTTGCCTTCATGCACCTGAGCGGAAACTACAGAATAATCACACCACAAGAAAGGTAAAAAGGTAAAAAAGTAAAAGGGTAAGATGAGAATTGCAGTCATACAGATCAGTGAAGCTGGTAGGGAAATTGCCTTGACTTTACAACGGGAATTAGAAGCAAGAGCCATTCTGCGAACAGACATAGGCAAAGAATGGAATGCTTTCGACGCTTTCGTATTTATCGGGGCTATGGGCATCTGTGTCAGAACCATTGCGCCCTATGTCAACGACAAGCACACCGACCCAGCCGTGATCTGTATAGACAGCTTAGGAAAAAACGCAATCTCCGTGCTGAGCGGACACATAGGAGGAGCCAACGAACTGACACGTGAGATTGCTGCTTGTCTGGGGGCTCACGAGGTTATAACCACCCAAAGCGATAACGCAGGACTTTGGGCACTCGACACCCTTGAACGACGATTCGGTTGGTGCCTATCTAGCGATATCAACAATCTGCAGGATTGTATCTATGCTTTCATAAATCGTCAGCCCACAGCCTTATTGCTCGAGGCTCGCGATGGGGGTACAGACTATTTGGAGCAGACATTACCCAGCCATGTAACTCTTATCAATGATATCAATGAAAGCGATTCCAGAAAATACAAACTGATAATCATCGTATCGCCCTATGTCAGGAATGTACCTGACGCCATGCTCGGACTACATTTCGTGCCTATGGTGGGAACAATCGGATTCGGACTCGCCCATGAACCAGAGAATTTCAAAGACATCTACGACGAGATAAACGAGGCTTTCACAGATTACGGTATGCAGCCATGCGCCTATAAGTACTGTACCATCGACGTAAAAGCCAACGAGCCATTCGTAAACATGCTAAAAAGATATAACAAAGAGGTTGTATTCTTTAGCGCAGAAGAATTAGCGACTGTTGAAGTTCCGAATCCCAGTGACACAGTCGCCAAGCACGTAGGAACGCCAAGCGTTTGTGAGGCAGCAGCCATACTTGGATCTGAGCATGGTGAGCTGATAATACCAAAGATAAAAGGCAAAAACTGGACAGCCGCCCTCGCCATCAATCGTCAGCATCTGAGGAAGAAACAGGGACATATAGAAATTGTCGGTGCCGGACCTGGCGATCCTGATCTGATAAGCGTCAGAGGAAGGAAAATGCTTGAGAAGGCTGACCTTATATTATATGCAGGCTCGTTGGTGCCCAAGGCCCTCACAAAGTGTCATAAGCCTGGAGCCGTCGTACGCTCCTCAGCAGATATGAATCTCGAAGAACAATGTGCACTGATGAAAGAGCACTACGACAAAGGTCACTTCATCGTTCGCCTGCACACGGGCGATCCCTGTATCTTCGGAGCTATTCAGGAACAGATGGCGTTCTTCGATATTCATCGTATGTCGTACCACATCACCCCCGGCATCTCCTCGTTCCTCGCTGCTGCAGCCGAGTTACAGAGTCAGTTTACCATTCCTGAGCGCTGCCAGACCATTATCCTCACTCGTGGCGAAGGCCGTACTCCCATGCCTGAGAAAGAGCAACTGCATCTGTTGGCCCGCAGTCAGAGTACGATGTGCATCTTCCTCTCTGCTGCTATCGTGGATGATGTGCAGCGCGAACTGCTTCAGGAGTACCCTGAAGACACCCCCGTGGCAGCCTGCTACCATCTCACATGGCCCGACCAGAAAATCTATCGAGGCAAGCTCAAAGACTTAGCGAAGATTGTCCACGACAACCACCTCACCCTTACCACCATGCTTGTGGTAGGCGAGTCCATCGACAACCGCAAAGGTCTCTCAGCCCTTTACGACAAACACTTCACCCACCTTTTCCGCCAAGGCTGCGATTGAGCGAGAGAAGCCGGAACTTGTTTCGACTTCCGAGCGTGAGCAGGCTCGACCAAAGGTCAAGGCGACGACGAAAAAGGCTAGTAATATCATAGGAAAGAAAACAAAGAATCGTCTTTACCTTTGACGGAGAAGTCATCTCTAAAAGTAAAACAAGTTGTTTTACTATCAAAGAGACTATCTTTTAGGAACGTTTAGCATATCTTTTTCAAAGTAAAACAAGTTGTTTTACTTTTATTGTTGGCGTTTCCCCCTTTATATAAAGGCATTCCAGCGCATTATGATGACAGTGATAGTAAACAGAAAACTATCACTCCATTAAACCATCTGATATTCAATCATTTAACATAAAAAGTGATAGATAGTTCATTTTTATCAAAATAAAAAAGTAGAGGACAATAGCCACTTGAGCATGTGGATTCACCCTATTCGCCAAAAACATCTATTTAATTCTTTTTTCTAATAAAAAAGATAAAACTTCGCTTATTTCCTATATTATTAGTATATTTGCATTATCGTTTGCAAACGAAATATGATAAGATATAAGTATGAAGAAACCACAGTGGCTTGAGAAAGACGACGACCGCTATTGCTCACATTGTGGAGAGAAGTTATAGAAAAGTATGATTCTGGTATTCGGAGGGACAACAGAGGGGCGTAAGGCTGTAGAGGTGCTGGAGGAGGGAGGTTCGCCTTATTTCTACAGTACGAAGACAGGGGAGCAGGACATCACCCTGCATCATGGGCAACGGATAGACGGAGCGCTTGATACAGAGGCGATGCAGACGTTCTGTCGTGAACACGACATCCGTCTCATCGTTGATGCAGCCCATCCCTTTGCCTCTCAACTTCACCAGACGATTGCCCAGGTCTCCGAAGCACTGAACATCTCCGTTATCCGCTATGAGAGAATCTATCCGGAGCGCGATCCTCATCTGGAATGGATAGAGGATTACTCACAGATACCACAGGATATCCACACTCTTTTAGCTACGACTGGTGTTCAGAGCATTGCCAAACTGAGACCCCTCGAGGCAAAAGGCATGAAGATCTTTTATCGCATCTTGCCCAGAGAGTCGTCGATGGCCTTGGCTGAGAAACTTGGGGCTAAGAAGGAACAGTTGTGCTTCTTTGAAGACGGAACAACGATAGACGTGGAAGCAAAGGCTATCCTCTTGAAAGAGAGTGGTCTTTCGGGAGGTTTTACGGAGAAGGTGGAGGCTGCCAAGGCAAAGGGCATGCGTATTCTGGTTCTGAAACGCCCTGAAATCAACTTCAAACATAGCGTGAATGGCCCTTATGGCTTGCGACGGATGGTGGAGAAGCTGTTGCCAGAGTTCTATCCCCTGCATAGCGGACTGACAACGGGAACCTGTGCGACAGCTGCAGCTGTGGCTGCTGCACAAAGACTGCTGAAGAACGAAACACCTGAAGCGGTGCCAGTCTTGTTGCCAGATGGCGAGACGATCTATGTACCAGTATCTTACAGCGAGGAGTACGCCTCGGTATTGAAGGATGCTGGCGATGATCCGGATGTGACGAACGGATTGGAGATTAGGGCGAGTGTCAAGCCATCTGACACGTTCAGAATTCTTGGTGGTGAGGGAGTAGGAAGGTTTACACTTCCCGGTTTTGACTATACGCCTGGCGAAGCAGCGATTAACAAGGCTCCACGAGAGATGATTCGTCAGAACTTAGAGCCTTTTGGTGTGCCTTTGCAAGTAACGATTTCCGTACCTGATGGCGCTGAGATTGCCCGCAGGACCTTTAACCCCCGTCTGGGTATCGAGGGGGGCATCTCTATCATTGGTGTCTCTGGTATCGTCAAACCTTTTTCTGAGGAGGCTTTCATCGACAGTATCCGCAAGTGTATGACAGTGGCAAAGGCCTCTGGCTCTGAGCGTGTGGTGATTAATAGTGGAGGCAAGAGCGAGCGCTTCGTGAAAGCCCTCTATCCCACCCTGCCTCAACAGGCGTTTGTGGAGTATGGTAACTATATTGGTGAGACCTTGAAGATTGCTCACGAACTCAACATCAAGAATGTGACGCTGGGCGTGATGCTGGGAAAAGCCGTAAAATTAGCTGCAGGACATCTGGATACCCACAGCCGAAAGGCTATAATGGATAAAGAGTTCATCAACGATATGCTCCATGAGGCAGGCATCAGTATCGACATTAGCAATATCACCTTAGCTCGCGAACTATGGGAAATGATTCCTCCAACGAAGATTCAGAGCTTTGCAGACGTGGTGATTCGTCATTGCGAAACCCACTGCAAGCCCATTCTGCCTAATGGTGAACTGACCATCCTGCTCATCGACGATGAGGGAAATATTTACCACTAAGACTATTCCTGAACCTCATCATTGCGACGTTTGAAAAGTACGACCGCAATGACAGGAGCGCCAACAAGGGCTGTGACACTATTGACAGGCAGGGCTCCCTCGAAACCTGGCATACGAGCTATAAGGTTGCAGACCAATGCCAAAGCGGCACCACAGAGCATCGTGGCAGGCATGAGGATACGATGATCGGAAGTGCGGAAAAGGGCACGAGCCAGATGGGGAACAGCCAAGCCGATAAACATAATCGGACCACAATAGGCTGTGACAATTGCCACCAACACACCAGAGCTGATAATGACCAGCATACGCGCCCAACGGATGTTCAAGCCAAGATTGGCAGCATATCTGTCGCCCAAAAGTAACAGATTCATTGATTTCACCAACAAGCAAGCCAAAGGCAGAAGCACGCACATCAACACCACAAAGAGTATCATCTCATCGCCTGAGACTCGCGAGAACGAGCCCAATCCCCATACAACAAAGGCTTTCACATCTTCCTCAGGTGAAAGGAACTTCAATACACCAATGATGGCATTGGCTAAATAGCCAATCATCACGCCAATAATTAATAGGGTTACATTACCTTTCACCTTCTGCGATATCCACACAATGAGAAGCATTACAGCCAAGGCACCCAAGATAGCTGCAACAGACATGGCAGCATCGCCCAAATAGCCTAAACGCGAAAGAGCCACGCCACCCAGACGTCCTGAGAGCAAAACCACAAAAGCCACACCAAGGGCAGAACCGTTGGAGATACCCAAGACGGATGGACCAGCCAATGGATTGCGGAAAACCGTCTGCATCTGCAAACCACTCACTGCAAGACCAGCCCCTGCCATAATAGCCGTTAGAGCCTGTGGCAATCGGGACTTCCATACAATATTATTCCATATTTCATTAGAGCCACCCCCTAATAGAATACTACACACATCACCTATTGGAATTCTTACAGACCCCAAAAGCAGATTCACAACCGCCAACACTGCGATTGATATCAGTAGTATCACTATCAGAGGGAACGTTCGCTTCATTCTTTTTACCTTTTTACTTTTCCAAAAGATAATAGAATGTTGGCTGATAATCAGGCTCAACAAGTTCCGGATGGAAGATTGCCACGAAATCTTTCAACAGCACATCGGGCTTTACTGGCGAGATTTCGTAATAGGGCGTCTGTTTCATATTGCAATAGATGACCTTACGCTTCTTGAAGGCCTTGAAGAGTTCGTTGCGAGGCTCTGACGCTTTCAATGCATCGTAAGAGAAATCGCCAGGATAACTGTTCAGAATACGCCAATAGTCTGCATTGGCAGCAAGGGCGTACATCTTTTCAAACTCCAGATTCTCGCCACTGGTCTCATCGTCGTTGATGACATAATTGGCGCCTGCATCGCGGAAAATCTGCGCCAGATAGTTCTTACCTCCCACAGCATGCCAGTTGCCATAGTGCATCTCACCACTCAGAACAGTTGGACGTGTCGTAGTAGCAGCGGCCTTCTCCTTCAGTTCGTTATAGCGACTCTCGATGCCTGCGAATACCTCATTGGCCTCTTTCTCCTTACCAATAAACATTCCTATGAACTTAATCCACTCAGCCTGTCCTAAAGGATTGAGTTCCTGATAACCCAAATGGGGCACCAACGTGATACCAGTCTCCTTGATAGCATCATAGCCACCACGCTTTGAGGGAGAGATAAAGATGATATCCGGATTGGCAGCCAGCACCATCTCGGTATCGAAGTTGCCTTCCATACCGATCTTCACGATACGCCCGTCTTTCACACGCGCCAAGATATCCTTATTAAAAAGATTCTTCGTACCAGTGATGCCCTTCACAACATCGTGAGCATCAAGAACGGTGAAGTTGGAGAGTTGAAGGGCTGTCATACAGATAGTACTCTTGATGGGTACCAGAATCTTTGTATAGCCCTTAGGTACAAGCACGTCTGCGTTCTTCACCAATGCCAAGTGATCATGAGTGCCCACATCCACCAGACGAACACCTGACGAATCACGCACACTGAATCCTGTGGCGTATTTCACAGAAATGTCTACCATTGAATCGACAGAGGCTACTGAATCGTTAGAAGATGACTTGCCGTTTTGCATTGTACAAGCGCAAAACAGAGTCATAAGCATAATGGCACAAGATATTTTCTTCACTTGGTTTTATCATTTTATTGGTTTATGGCTGCAAAAGTACAAAATAATTTCGGAGTTTCCACGAGAAATTAAAATTTTTCGTAACTTTGCAAACAAAACGGAACTATTATGCAAACAAACATAGACCAAACCCATTGGTATGACCGCATCTGGGCATCTATGATTTTTTTCACGAGGTTACCTTTCTGGCGGCTTCATGAGCCTCCCAAAGAATGTTACAAGGCTGTAGTTGAACACTGGCCTATGACAGGATGGCTGACAGGTAGTATTATGGCTGTAACCCTTTGGTTAGGCAGTTTATATCTACCCTATGCAGTGGCAGTGCTGCTGGCCATCGTAGTGCGACTGCTAATCACAGGCGCCCTGCACGAGGACGGACTGGCCGACTTTCTGGACGGTTTCGGTGGTGGCGGCTCTAATAAAGAGCAAATACTAACCATTATGAAAGATTCCCATATCGGCACATATGGGGTGATTGGATTAATACTCTACGAACTACTCCTGGCTGTATCGCTTTTCTCAATGACACCGATTCTCGCTGCGATGGCCATCTTAGCGGCCGACCCCTTTGCCAAAATGGTAACAGCACAGTTAATTATGATGATGCCATACGCCAGGACAGAAGAAGAGGCAAAGAACAAAACCATATATCGCAAGATGAGTTGGAAGGCGAGTGTCAGTCTAGCCATACAAGGACTACTGCCCATGATGGCTTTTATCTGGCTGACAGGAGCTAAATGGACAACCATCGTATTTATCCCCTTTCTCGTGATGTATTTCCTTTATCTGCTTATCTGGCGGAAAATCCATGGTTATACAGGCGATTGCTGCGGAGCCGTATGTCTGCTGGTTGAGTTGGCAACACTACTCACCATTTGCACACAAAACCTAACGATTAATATTGTTTGGCCATGAGCAAGATTATATTGATAACAGGAGGGCAACGTTCGGGCAAAAGCCGCAAGGCAGAAGAACTGGCACTAAGTTTGAGTGAGAACCCTGTGTACGTGGCAACCGCACATATCTGGGATGAAGAGTTCGCTGAACGCGTGAGAAAGCATCAGGAGCGCAGAGGTTCCCAATGGACAAACATTGAGGAAGAGTTACAACTAAGCCTACACGACCTCACGGGCAAGGTTGCGGTGATAGACTGCATAACGCTATGGTTAACTAATTTCTTTTATAAGAACAATTCGAATACCGAACTGTCACTGAAGGATGCGAAGGCTGAGTTTGATGCGTTTACAAAACACGATGCCACTTATATATTCGTAACCAACGAGATTGGCAGTGGCGGCGTCAGTGAGAACGCGATTCAACGAAAGTTCACAGATCTGCAAGGCTGGATGAACCAGTATATTGCCTCAAAGGCTGACGAAGTGATACTCATGGTGAGTGGAATTGCAGTAACCATTAAGGAGACAGGGAGACAGGGAGTTCAAGACTAATGAAAAAGTTCAATATACAACCAGTTGATTGCTTGATGCAAGCTGCGATTCAGGAAAAGATAGACAATCTGAACAAGCCCAAAGGGTCTTTAGGTCGTCTGGAAGAACTAGCTATGCAGGTATGTCTGATTCAGCAGACACTAGAGCCGAGTCTCGCCCACCCTTGTCACCTGTTGCTGGGTGGCGATCATGGCATCGAGCGCGAAGGTGTGAGCGTGTCGCCACGCGAGGTCACGTGGCAGCAGATGATCAACTTCACGCATGGTGGCGGAGGCGTCAACATGTTCTGTCGCCAGCATGGGTTTAAGTTGCGCATTGTGGATGTGGGTGTGGATTATGATTTATCGGGCATCGATGGCATCATCGATCGCAAGATAGCCCGTGGCACCAAGAACTTTCTCCACGAACCTGCGATGACCGAACAGGAGTTCGACCGCGCCATCCAGATAGGCTGCGACCTGGTGGACGACTGCATCGCCGAGGGCTGCCGTGTATTGAGTATCGGCGAGATGGGCATTGCCAACACCTCACCCTCCAGCATCTGGATGCACCTCTTCACCGGCACGCCATTAAAGGACTGCATCGGTGCCGGCGCCGGTCTCGACACCCCTGGTATCCGCCATAAATATGAAATATTGAATCAAGCAGTAGAGCGCTTCAAAGCAAATGGCTTTGAACCGCTCTCCTACTTCGGAGGTTTCGAGATGGTAGCAGCTATCGGTGCCATGCTAAAAGCCGCCGAAAAGCATCTGGTGATACTCATCGACGGCTTCATTATGACAGCCTGTGCACTGGCGGCTATCCAGCTCTATCCAGCAGCAAAGGACTATATGATCTTTACGCACTGTGGTGATGAGAGCGGGCACCAGCGCATGCTCCATGCCATGGGTGCCAACGCGCTGCTCCATCTGGGCTTGCGTCTGGGCGAAGGAACCGGCGCACTCTGTGCCTTCCCGGTTATCGACTCCGCCGTGCGCATGATGAACGAGATGAATAACTTCGACAAAGCAAGAATCACAAAGTATTTCTAAGAAACAATAATCCCCCGCCAAATGGACGGGGGATTACTTATATGCGAGTTACTTTACTTCTTCAATAATCTTAGCACCTTCCTTAAGGGCCTCCATATTCAGAGGAATCAATCCGTGGTGACGCTCTGGCAGGGTCTTATAGAGAGCCTTCTCCACACCCTTGTCGCTCACTACAGGAGCCACCTTGAGCAGTCCGCCCAGCACAATCATGTTGAACACCTTACCATTCTTCATCTCAGCAGCCTTATCCATGGCATTGATTTCGAAAACAGTAATGTCTTTACGAGTTGGCTTCTTGATGATACCGAAGCTATCATAGATAAGTATGCCACCAGGCTTGATCTTGGGTTCAAACTTCTCAAGTGAGGGCTGGTTGAGCACAACGGCAATATCGTACTTGCTGAGGATTGGCGAAGAAATACGCTCGTCACTAACGATAACCGTTACGTTGGCAGTACCACCACGCTGCTCAGGACCATAAGCAGGCATCCAAGTAACCTCTTTATCCTCCATCAGTCCTGAATAAGCCAGAATCTTACCCATAGAGAGCACACCCTGACCTCCGAAACCTGATATGATAATTTCTTTCTTCATAAAACTGCGTTTTATGCATCATCGGCAGCACCTCAGCAAAGAGTAAACTCTCTGCATTCGGCTTGCACGATAATTCATTATTTATTTGTCGTATCTTTTAAATCACCTTTGGGATAGAAGGGGAACATATTCTCTTTCATCCACTCATTAGCCTTGGCAGGAGTAAGTTTCCAACCACTGTTACAGGTTGAGACAAACTCTACCAGCGATGAGCCCTTACCAGCCATAGAAGCCTCGAAAGCCTTGCGAAGCGCCTTCTTTGCCTTGTTGATAGAAGCCACCGACTCCACACTCTGACGAGTTACATAACAGGTACCTTCGAGCTGAGCTGCGATATCGGCCATCTTCAAGGGATAACCGTGAATCTCTGGATCACGACCGTAAGGACAGGTAGAGGTTTTCTGACCAATCAGTGTGGTTGGAGCCATCTGACCACCCGTCATACCGTAAATAGCATTGTTAACGAAGATAATCACGATGTTCTCACCACGGTTCAGTGCGTGGATGGTTTCGCAGGTACCGATACATGCCAAGTCGCCATCACCCTGATAGGTGAATACCAGGCGATCGGGCCAGGTGCGCTTGATACCGGTGGCCAGTGCGGGAGCACGACCATGGGCAGCCTCCTGCCAGTCGATATCAATATAATTATAGGCAAACACGGCGCAGCCTACAGGCGATACACCTACGGTCTTGTCCTCCATTCCCATTTCCTCGATGACTTCGGCAATAAGCTTGTGTACTACACCATGGCTACAACCTGGGCAGTAGTGCATATTATTGTCGTTCATCAGCGTCGGCTTCTTGCAGACGATGTTCTCTGGTTGAACTATTTGATTTCTATCCATAGCCTTACATCAATTTTTCTTTCAGTGCATTAACGATTTCCTCTGGATCGGGCACGATACCTCCGAGACGTCCGAACTGCTCTACGGGAACAGTGCCATTCACAGCAAGGCGAACATCCTGAACCATCTGGCCAGCATTGATCTCGGCTACAAGGATACCCTTCACATTTTTTGAGAGTTCTGCAATCTGCTTCTCAGGGAATGGGAACAACGTGATAGGACGGAACAGACCCACCTTGATACCTTCCTGACGGGCCAACTCTACGGCTTTCTCTGCGATACGAGCTGCAGAACCGAATGCAACGATAGCATATTCTGCATCGTCCATCTGCTGCTGCTCGAAACGAACCTCATTCTCCTGAATCTTGCGATATTTCTCCTGCAGAGCCAAGTTGCGCTGCTCCATCACCTCAGGCTTCAGTTCCAAAGAGGTAATAACTACGCGCTCGCGGTTCTTTGGCTTACCAGTAGAAGCCCATGGACACTGCTTAATAACTTCCTCATCAGTACGACGGGGCTTGAAAGGAGGCAGTACCACCTTCTCCATCATCTGACCAATGACGCCATCACTCAGAATCATGGCAGGATTGCGATACTTGAAAGCCAACTCAAAGGCGAGGTCAACGAAATCGGCCATCTCCTGCACAGAAGAAGGAGCCAGAACGATAACCTTATAGTCGCCATTACCACCACCACGGGTTGCCTGGAAATAGTCACCCTGTGAAGGCTGGATGGTTCCCAAACCAGGACCGCCACGCTGAACGTTTACAAACACACCAGGCACCTCAGCACCAGCCATGTAGGTAATACCCTCCTGCATCAGTGCGATACCAGGAGATGACGATGAAGTCATCGCACGCTTACCGGCACCAGCAGCACCATATACCATGTAAATAGAGGCCAGCTCACTCTCTGCCTGAACCACCTGCATACCAGTGGTTTCCCAAGGTTTCAGTTCTGCGAGGGTCTCAATCACTTCACTCTGCGGAGTAATAGGATAGCCGAAATAGCCGTCGCATCCGCAACGAATAGCAGCGTGGGCAATAGCCTCGTTACCCTTCATCAACACAACTTCTCTTTCTTCTGCCATACTTATTCCTCCACTTTTTTACGATACACGGTAATGCATCCGTCAGGGCAGACGATGCCACACGAAGCGCAGCCTACACAGGCCTCCTCGTTGACAGCCTCCACGTAGGGATAGCCGTGCAAATTAACTTTGTTGGCCAGAGCAATGACCTTCTGAGGGCAAGCAATGATGCAAAGCGAGCATCCCTTACACCTTTCAGTATTCACCTCAATGGCTCCTTTTAATTTTGCCATATTGTATTTGTTTTTAATACTTTAACGCCTAAATTCGAGTTGCAAAGGTACTAATTAGTGAGCAAACAGCAAAAGAAAAAACGAATTTTTCTGCAAAAATGCTCATCTTTGCGCCCAAAACTGAATAAATATAAAAGAATAAGACAGTCAGGCCAAAATACTTCAGGGATTGTACATATCCTTGCAGTAAAAGGCCATGATGTCGTCGAGCATACGCTTGGCTTCCACAGCAGGACTATCAGGGTCAAGCTCTATGGCCTGGATATAGCAATTGATAGCTTCGTGCCACTGACCGTGCCTACGGGCTTCGTTGCCTTTCTGATAATACTCCTCAGCTGTCATGTCTTACCTTATTATTTATAATACTCTTTCTTGCCCGCTGCGAGGGTGTTCTTCATCAGCGAACAGATGGTCATGGGGCCTACTCCACCAGGAACAGGTGTGATATAGCTGCATTTAGGAGCTACCTCGTCGAACTTCACGTCGCCATTCAGGCGGAAGCCGCTCTTTCTTGTGGCATCGGGCACACGAGTAGTACCGACGTCTACTATCACAGCACCATCCTTCACCATATCAGCCGTTACGAAGTCGGGCTGACCAATAGCGGCGATGATGATATCAGCTGCACGGCACTCCTCCTTCAGGGTCTTTGAGCGCGAATGACAAACAGTAACGGTAGCATCGCCATACTGTTTCTGCATCATGAGCTGAGCCATAGGCTTACCAACGATATTCGAGCGTCCCAGGATGACGCACTTCTTTCCGCTAGTCTCGATACCATAGCGCTTCAGCAAAGTGATGATGCCGAGCGGTGTGGCTGAGATGAAGCAAGGCAGTCCGATGGCCATACGACCTACGTTGATGGGATGGAAACCGTCCACATCTTTACGGTAGTCGATTGCCTCGATAATCTTCTGTTCGTCGATGTGCTTGGGAAGAGGCAGCTGTACGATGAATCCATCTACATCCTCGTCCTTGTTGAGCTTGTCGACGCAAGCCAGAAGCTCAGCTTCGGTAATGTCATCCTCAAAACGAATGAGTGTTGACTTGAAGCCACACGCCTCACAAGCCAACACCTTATTCTTCACATAGGTTTCAGAGCCGCCATCATGACCCACGAGTACCGCAGCCAGATGGGGCTGCTTGCCTCCTTGGGCAACAATCTCTTTCACCTCTTCAGCAATCTCAGCCTTGATAGCTGCTGCTGTTGCTTTTCCGTCAATTAACTGCATGTCTAGTGTATTATTTCTAAATATTTGATTCTTTCTAGAACTTCGGCATTCCACCCTTCATAGCTCTCATGGCGTTGGCCATCTGAGCCATCTTCGACGAGCCCATGCCCGTCACCATCTTCATCATCTTACGGGTCTGGTCGAACTGCTTCATCAAACGGTTCACGTCTTCGAGCTTCGTACCTGAGCCAGCTGCTATACGGCGGCGTCGGCTCTGGTTGATGATATCAGGGTTAGCACGCTCCTTTGGTGTCATCGAGTTGATGATGGCCTCGATGCCCTTGAAGGCGTTGTCGTCGATATCGATGTCCTTGATCTGCTTGCCCACACCGGGAATCATGGCAGCCAGATCTTTCACGTTACCCATTTTCTTGATCTGCTGAATCTGTCCCATGAAGTCGTCGAAATCGAACTTGTTCTTACGGATCTTCTTCTCCAGGCGCTTGGCCTCTTCCTCGTCATACTGCTGCTGAGCGCGTTCTACGAGGCTGACGATATCACCCATGCCAAGAATACGGTCGGCCATACGTTCCGGGTGGAACACATCGATAGCCTCCATCTTCTCGCCCGTACCCACAAACTTGATGGGTTTGGTCACTACAGTGCGGATAGAGAGGGCAGCACCACCACGGGTGTCACCATCGAGTTTGGTCAGTACCACGCCGTCGAAGTCAAGACGATCGTTGAATTCCTTGGCAGTATTCACCGCATCCTGACCCGTCATCGAGTCAACCACGAAGAGTGTTTCGTTGGGATTGATGGCATTTTTCAGTGACTCAATCTCGTTCATCATCTCCTCATCGACTGCCAGTCGACCTGCAGTATCGATAATCACCACGTCATTCGCCTTGGCCTTAGCCTCCTGAATGGCATGGTTGGCAATTTCAATCACATTCTTATTGTCGGGCTCAGAATAAACGGGCACGCCTACGCTCTCTCCCACTACGTGCAACTGCTGTATGGCTGCAGGACGATAAACGTCGCAGGCCACTAGCAGCGGTTTCTTGTGATTGCGGGTCTTGAGCAGATTGGCGAGTTTTCCGCTGAATGTAGTCTTACCAGAACCCTGCAGACCTGACATCAGGATGATGGCAGGAGCACCTGGGCGACCCTCGATCTTCAGCTCAGCGGCCTTTCCACCCATAAGTTCTGCCAACTCGTCGTGAACAATCTTCACCATCAGCTGACTGGGCTTCACGGCTGTGAGCACATTCATACCCATAGCCTTCTGCTTCACGGTGTCTGTAAAGCTCTTAGCCACTTTATAGTTTACGTCGGCATCCAACAGGGCGCGACGCACGTCTTTCAGAGTCTCTGCTACATTGATTTCGGTGATTTTTCCTTCACCCTTCAGTATCTTAAATGATCTCTCAAGTCTATCTGATAAATTCTCAAACATATATACCTTATTTATTTAGGGCGCAAAATTACAAATAAAAAACGAGACTCACAAACTTTAAGCCCCGTTTTTTACCTTTTTACTTTTTTATCTTTTCGAGAATTCGCAACCGCAATACTGCTGATTGTAGAAATTGTATTCCTTCAGCAACTGGTTGCGGCGCTCGTAGAGCCCGCCTTTGCGCCAGTTCTGCGCCCAAAAGGTAGTACCCTCTACGATTTGTTCTGCCTGATGGCCAGCACGTTCTATCTGCTCCAGACTCTTCCATCGACTTGAAGCCAACGTGGTGGTAAAATAGTTGACACCCAACTCCTTAGCCTTCTTGGCGGCCACGGTGAGACGAAGTGTGAAGCACTGCTCACAGCGCCTTCCTCGTTCAGGTTCTCCCTCCAGGCCACACACATCCTGGCGCCATTGCTCATGGTTGTAGTCGCCATCAATCCACGTCAGCCCCAGACTCTCAGCATGGCGCTTGCTTTCCTGCTTTCGGATCTCATACTCCTCGAAGGGATAGATGTTAGGATTATAATAGAAAATGGTGGGACGGATATCGTGCTGCACCAGCCATTCTACGATGGCTGACGAACAGGGCGCGCAACAAGCATGCAGCAACACCTCATGCAATCCCTCCGGTACTATAATCGCTGGTTTCTTCACTCTTCAACATCTATAATCCGCGCGCTTTCCAGATACGGTCCTTGGCCGCATTTATCTCTTGGAACTTCTTCTCAGCAGCCTTACGCACATCGTCACCCAAAGCTGCTACCTTGTCAGGATGATGCTCAAGCGCAAGCTTGCGATAAGCTTTCTTCAGCTCATCGTCCGTCGCATCAGGACTCACACCCAGCACTTTATAAGCATCCTCAAGGGTGTTGCCTTCGAGATGGAGCATCGAGTCAACCTCGGTCACAAGCAATCCCATCCATTGGGCGCACTCTTTCAAAGCCGTTATCTCGCTCTGAGGCACGTTCCCGTCAGCCTTGGCCACCATCACGAGATAGTTCAGCAGCTGGAGTCGCTGCGAGTAGTCCATCTGACGATTAATCTGCGCACAGCAATCGCTTACCGTCTGTTTGAACTGCGCCCATCCCTCCCGCTTCTGTTCATCGAAAAGCTTGTTCAGAATATCATTGCCCTGTTGAACGGCAGTGACACCAAAGTTCTGACGCAGCATCTGGCGCACCAGTTCCATCTCTGAGTGCATCGCCTTGCCGTCGGCCTTAATGATATAAGAAGAGAGCACCAGCAATGAAAAGAGGAAACTGTTGCGATTGCCCTGTTGCTGACGCTGGCGATAAGCTTGCTGATAGGCCTGATTAAAGTCCTGATACGAGCGCTGCTGCCACGAGCCCTGGTCTCTACTTGAGCCAGAGCCCCATGTTCCGGAGTTATCTGGTGTGTTCACCCCGTCGAGCATCGAGTCAAACAGAGAGCCAACGAGATAGCCAGCCAATGCGCCCAAAGGGCCACCAGCCATCCATCCTATGAATCCTCCTATCCACTTTCCTGCTGCCATCGTATTTTTCTTTTTTGCATGCAAAAGTACACAAAATATCCGAGACCGCAAAGCGATTAGGATTAATTCACTTTTCCTTTGACATCAAATATTCAGACAAAAAGCTTGAAATTATGAGTCATTGCCCGAAAGTCCTATCTAAACAACTCGGAAGTGACGTCTAAAGTCAGACTTTCCTCGGAGTAAACCTTAACTTTCCCCGTAGCAAACTCCCAAACAGCCTAAAAGCCTCTCTCTGTCGCTCTATTTCAAACAAACCGAGAGAAGCTTTTTTAGTAATATCTATTGACAAGCTATTTCTTTATCAGTGAGGCGATCCAAAGGATGGCAACAGCACCGATAATAGCTGTGCCAAGCTGACCAAGGACGCCTCCCCATGTGATGCCAAGCTGACCGAACAACCAGCCACCAACAAGGCCGCCAAACAAGCCAAGCACCAGATTCATGATGAAACCGAAGCCGCCACCTTTCATCAACTTGCCAGCACAGAAACCAGCCAGACATCCAATGATAATCGAACCTATAATACCCATAATTTTACAGTTTATTTGGTTTTATGCTGCAAAAATAGGAAATAAAACTGAAAGCACAAAGAAAAACGCTCACTTTTTGCGCTTATCAGCCAGGTACATGCCCACAAGGATGAGCACGGTGCCAAGGATGAAATAGATGGTGATCTGCTCTGAGAGGATGGCCCAGGCAAAGAGTATCGTTGTGACGGGATTGAAGTAAATATAGTTGGTGGCTGTAACGGCTCCGAGTTTCTTCAATACCCAGTTCCAGGCCAAATAACACAGCATGGAGGCCACACAACCGAGGAACAGAAGATTCCATAGCAGCGAGGGCTGATGAAGTACTATAGAGACGTTCAACCCTGGGTAGACGATGAAATAGGGAATCATCGACACCAGTCCGTAGAAAAACACCTTGCGTGTGATGAACAGTGTGTCGTAACGCTGATTGGCGCGAATCATCATCAACGAGTAGAAGCCCCAGCAGAGTGCTGCACAGAAAGCCAGCGAGTCGCCTAACGGTGAGAGATGGAGCACGAAATGGCCATTCAGAACAACAGCCACCACACCCAGGGCGGCCATCAGCGAGCCCACACACTGCAGACGGTTCAGGCGTTGCGACTGATAGAAGAGCGAAATCAGAAAGGTGGCCACAAGCGGCGAGAGACTCACGATAAGCGAAGTGTTGGTTGTCGTGGTGTAGTTCATCGAAGTGTTCTCTGCCAGAAAGTACAGCGAGCCACCCGTGATGCCCAGTGCTACCATGAGAAGCTCGTCGCGCCAGTTGTCGGAGAGCCACCTAAAGGGCCTTCCTTCAGGCTGACGCACCAGCAGCGAGTAACCCAATAAGAGCAGATAGGCAATGGTGAAGCGCAGCGTGAAAATCTGCGCTGGGGTAAGCCCACCAAGTAGTAGCAGTTTGGTGAAGACGAACGTCGATCCCCAAATGGCTACTACGATGAAGGCTACGAGATGATATAAAAGTCTATTGTTTGATTTCAATGTCGTGCTTTACGTTGTTACGGATCTTGGTGAGATACTTCTTCATCCCAGCAGCATCCTTGTTGTCGATAATTTCCAGCAACTCCTTCAACTCCGTACGGATCTGTGCCACCTGATCGTGGGTATAGGGGTTGAAAAGTATTTCCTGAAGCAGGTAGTCGTCCTCGTTGAGCACCCCCTTGGCAATCCTCATGTGGCGCTTGAAGGTGGTACCAGGCGCATCCTGATGCTTCATGACAGCAGCAAAGACGAAGGTTGAAACGAACGGGATACTCAGCGAGTAAGCCACAGTCTTATCGTGCTCCTCGAAAGAGTACTCGTAGATGTTAAGTCCCAACTTCTGATAGAGGTCCTTGAAGAAGATACGTCCCATATAGTCGCCCTCGCTGATGATAATGGCGTTCTCCTCAGAGAGCTGCTGCAGATTAGCAAACGTAGGACCGAACATGGGGTGAGTAGAGACATAGCGCATGCCTGTCTGCTCGTAAAACTCCTTCATATCTGTCTTTACCGAGGCGATGTCGCTGATGATACACTCCTTGGGAAGATAAGGAATAACCTCCTTAAACACAGGGATGGTGTATTTCAGCGTAACAGCATTGATGAGCAGTTCGGGTTTAAACTCTTTAATCTCTTCAAAAGTAGTGAAGCGCTGACAGTTGTAGGTAAAGCGCATCCGCTTGGCGTCGCGCTCAAAGACAGCTACTTCATGTTCAAAGCTCAGCAGGTCAATGAAGAAGCTTCCCATCTTACCTGCGCCCATTATTAAAATTTTCATTGCATCTATTTATATTAGGCACGGATTAACACGGCTCTCTTTTAGAGATACGCAACTTTTTTGCAAAGCCAGCCGTGTTCTTATTTATAAAGCCGCGTTAATCCGTGCCAAAATCCTCTTACTTATTGATGATCTCAATCTGCTGACGTACTGATTCCTCGTGGATGTTCTCGAATACATGGGCCACGAATTCAGGATCCATGCCACAGAGTGAGCCCTGAGCACCACGCTTGTTAAGTATCTCATTATAACGATTAGCCTGAAGCACGGTCATGTTGTGCTCCTTCTTGTACTGACCAATCTCACGACAAACCCTCATGCGCTTGGCAAGCAGATCCATCAGTTGGTTGTCGAGCTCATCAATCTGCTTACGAAGCTGGGTGATGCCCTCGGTGGTTGTCTTCTCGTCGCGGATGACGAGAAGCGACAGAATGTAGTCGAGCACATCGGGAGTAACCTGCTGCTTGGCATCGCTCCAAGCCTTGTCGGGATCGCAATGACTCTCGATAATCAGTCCGTCGAAACCAAGGTCCATAGCCTGCTGGCAAAGAGGTGCAATCAGCTCACGACGACCTCCGATGTGAGATGGATCGCTGATAATAGGCAACTCGGGCACACGGCGGCGCAGCTCGATGGGAATCTGCCACATTGGCATGTTGCGGTATATCTTCTGTTCGTAAGAAGAGAATCCACGATGAATAGCACCCAGACGCTTCACGCCAGCCTGATTAAGGCGCTCCAAGGCACCAATCCAAAGCTCGAGGTCGGGGTTGACAGGGTTCTTCACAAACACAGGGATATCTACCCCTTTCAAGGAATCAGCGATGGCCTGCATGGCAAAGGGATTGGCTGAGGTACGGGCACCAATCCAAAGGATGTCGACATCATGCTTCAGACACAGTTCCACATGCTCTGGGGTAGCCACCTCGGTAGATACCAGCATCTTGGTTTCCTTCTTTACCTGCTCCAACCAAACCAGCGCAGGCTCACCATGTCCTTCGAAGCCTCCTGGCTTGGTACGGGGCTTCCACACACCAGCACGGAAGTTATGGCAACCCTTCATAGCCAGCTCGCGGGCTGTAGTCATCACCTGTTCCTCAGTCTCTGCAGAGCAAGGGCCTGCAATCACGAAGGGACGTTCATTGTCACTCGGTAAATTCAATGGTTGTAAATCCAGTTCCATAATCTATTTCTTTTTTAATTATTTCTACCAATTAAGTGCCTTAATACGCTCAAGAGCTGCCTGTAACTTCTCTTCCTTGGCACAAAGCGAGATGCGGATATATCTGGCGCCATTGGAGCCAAAGATGAAGCCTGGGGTGATGAAGACACGAGCCTCGTGGAGCACGCGCTCCGTCAGGTCTTCTACGTCAGCATACTTCTCAGGAATCTTGCCCCAGAGAAACATGCCCACCTGCTTCTTATCGAAAGTGCAGCCCAGCACATCCATAATCTGCTCTGCATACTGGCGACGACGGCTATAGGTCTCGATATTAGCCTCATGGTGCCACTCTTCTGAGTTTCGAAGAGCCTCAGCAGCAGCTAACTGCACACCACGGAAGGTTCCTGAGTCTATGTTGCTCTTGATCTTCAGTATCCAGGAGATGAAAGTGGCGTTGGTGGCACACATACCAACACGCCAACCTGGCATATTATGGCTCTTCGACATCGAGTTGAACTCGATGCAGCAGTCCTTAGCACCAGGCACCTGAAGCAGCGACATGGGGTTCTCGTTTAGAATGAAAGAGTATGGATTATCATTCACCACCACGATGCCGTGATCCTTGGCAAACTTCACCAGTCGCTCGTAAGTCTCCATGCGGGCATTGCCACCAGTAGGCATGTTAGGATAGTTGGTCCACATCAGCTTCACTTTCGAGAGATCCATTTTTTCCAGTTCCTCAAAGTCGGGCTGCCAACCGTTATCCTCACGCAGATTGTAGTTCACAATCTTTGCGCCCAGAATCTTCGACAGCGAGGTATATGTGGGATAGCCAGGATTGGGCACCAGCACCTCGTCGCCAGGATTGACGAACGCCAAGGTTACATGGAGTATACCCTCCTTAGAACCTATCAGCGGCTGGATCTCTGTCTTAGAATCGAGATCCACGTTGTACCAGCGTTTGTAGAAATCAGCCATAGCCTCACGCAACTCTGGCGTACCCATGGTGGGTTGATAGCCGTGGGCGTTAGGATCGTGGGCCACCTCACAGAGCTTCTCAACAGTCTGTGGTGATGGCGGCATGTCAGGACTGCCTATGGCCAGACTGATAATATCCAGGCCTTCAGCATTGAGTTGGGCCACTTCCTTAAGTTTGCGACTGAAGTAGTATTCGCTGACTAAACTAAGTCTTTCTGCAGGTTCAATTGGTTTGTTTGCCATCTTTATATTCTCCTAATATCTTTAAGTCTTTTGTAAGTGGAATAATCGCATCTATTGACTGGCGGTATCGCGTCAGGTCGTCGTACATCACATCAACATAGAACAGATACTCCCACTCCCGCCCGATGATAGGCAATGACTGAATCTTCGTCAGGTTGATCTTATAGAACGAGAGGATTGCCAGCACATGAGAGAGTGAACCTTCCTCATGAGGCAGTGAGAATACAATGCTCGACTTGTTGGCGTCTGTCAGAGGGCGCAGCATGTCGGCCTTGTTGGGATTCGACACCACGAGGAAACGGGTGAAGTTATGTTTGTTGTCCTCAATATGGTCCTCAAGCACCTTCAGGCCATAGAGCTTCGCTGCTTCAGCATGACAGATGGCAGCCCACCCTTTCTTCTGCCCCTCAGCTATCATCTTGGCCGATCCTGCGGTGTCCTCGGCCTCCACATTCTTCAGCTGAGAATGCTGGGCCAGGAAGTCACGACACTGCATCAGGGCTACGGGATGAGAGTGAACCTCGGTAATCGTGTCCCAGTCGTCCTCTGGCAGACAGCAGATACAATGCGAGATGTGGAGTTTATGCTCTCCAACGATGGTAGTGCCTGAATCGCGCAGCAGCTCGTAGTTATGGAGCAGCGATCCTGCAATGGTATTCTCAATAGCAAGCATGCCTATGGCAGTAGGATCCTGCTTGATCTGAGCAAATACCTGTTCGAAGGTTGAACAACAAATCAACTGTATCTGTTCTCCTTCGAAATACAGGTGCGCCGCGATATCGTGGAACGATCCAATCAGTCCTTGAATAGCAATTCTCTTCATATTTACTTCTTTTCCTTTAATAAAAATCCCGCTTTCACGTATGTGAAGCGGGACCTTGTTTTTTTTATCTTCTCAGTCATAAGTTGAATTATACGCAACTTCCCGCTTCACAATTGCTTGCAAAGTAAAAGTAATAGCCGTAAAAGTAGACGTTCAACTGTGACATAATCTCTCGTTTTTATTCTTATCGGGTGCAAAAGTATCACTTTTCTGCGAAATAAACAAATAATTTGCTATAAAATTTGCCTTTCCGCTTACATTTTTCCATCCTACAGTTTAAATCTGCGCCAAATGCAGCGTGGAATCCTTCTCCAGAAGGCAGTAAGCAAGCGATATTTCCAGTCAATCACACGGATGTGCTTCTTATGCCTGATGGCATAGACAATCTCCCTTGCCACCTGTTCTGGCTTCAGCAGCATAGGATATTTGAAGTCACCAGCCAATAAGGCGGTATCCACGAATCCAGGACGGATATCTGTAAAGAGAATCCTCAGATGGCGCTGTCGGGCCTGTTGCTCCAAAGCCTGAAGATACACGTTCTGCATAGCTTTCGTAGCCGAATAACTGGGAGCAGGGCCTAAGCCTTTTGTACCAGCTATCGAGGTAATGGCAGCAATGTGTCCCTCGCCTTTCTCTGCAAAATAACGATAAGCCTCACCTATCATTCTTGTAAACCCTACCCCATTGGTCTGCAGAGTGGCCAATTCTATATTCTCTTTCAGTTCGCGATTCTGCTTGCCTATACCAGAGGCGTAGAAAAACAAATCCATGCCCCCCATATTATTAATAAGGTGCCGCAGGCGCTCTGGCGCATCTTCCTGAGTCACGTCAATCTGCTCTATGGAAAAAGCGCCAAGATCCTGAAGCCGTTCTATTCTGCGGGCAGCTACGCCGACTGTCCATCCCTCGCCAACTAACAGCTTCGCCACCTCACGTCCGATGCCCGACGAAGCACCTATCACTATTGCTCTTTTCATAATCGCTTGCAAATTTACATAATTTATTATAACTAAGTCACAAAATCGTGAACTTTTTCCGTAACTTTGCAGCCAAATATGGAAAAAAAGACTATTGCCATACTTGGAATGATGTGTGCAGGATGCTCAGCACGAGTAGAACAGAAGCTCAATTCGCTCGAAGGCATCCATACGGCTAGTGTCAATCTGCCAGCTCGCAGCGCCTTGGTGGAGTATGATTCTGCCCGCATATCATTGGAACAAATGAAGGACGAATTAAGTAAGATTGGCTACGACATGGTAATTGAAGAAGATCGCAACGTCGAAGCCATTGAACATCGCGCCTACATATCTCTAAGAAATAAGGTGATAGTCTCATGGCTCTTCGCCATGTTGGTGATGGCCATCTCGATGGGCTGGGTTATAATTGGCTCGCGCGATGCAGCCAACCAGACAATGCTCATCATCAGCCTTGCCAATCTGCTCTATTGCGGGCGTCAGTTCTATGTCACAGCATGGAGACAGCTGATTCACGGTAGTGCCAACATGGACACGCTGGTGGCGCTCTCTACTGGCATCAGTTTTCTGTTCAGTGCCTTCAACACATTCTTCGGCGAGCAGGTATGGAGCGCTCGGGGCATTGAGTGGCACACGTGGTTCGACGCTTCTGTGATGATTATCACCTTCGTGCTTTCAGGCCGACTGCTGGAAGAGCGCGCAAAGAACGGAACGGCCTCAGCCATCCGCGCCCTGATGGGGCTGCAACCTAAGACAGCTCATCTCGTAGACAATGGCACCATTACAGAAGCCCCTATCTCAACCCTCCAGCCTGGTGACACCATTGAAGTACACTCAGGAGAGCGCATCCCCGTAGACGGCATCGTAATCGGTGAAAGTTCTGCCGCTATCGATGAGTCGATGATTACGGGTGAACCGATAGCTGTAGAAAAGAGTGCAGGCGACAAGGTGCTGGCTGGTACCATCGTTAAGCAGGGCGCCTTTCGTTTCAAGGCTCAGGAGGTTGGACAAAAAACCATGTTGGCCCATATCATCAAAATGGTACAGGAGGCACAGGGCTCGAAAGCTCCCGTTCAGCGGACAGTCGACAAGATTGCACTCGTTTTCGTGCCCGCAGTCGTAGGCGTCAGTCTGCTCACCTTCTGCCTCTGGCTGCTGTTTGGCGGAGCTGTTATGCTGCCTCAGGCCATTCTCTCGGCTGTCAGCGTATTGGTCATCGCCTGCCCTTGTGCCATGGGACTGGCCACACCTACAGCCCTGATGGTGGGTATCGGTAAGGCAGCAGAGAAGAACATCCTTATCAAAGACGCCACAGCCCTTGAGGAAATCCGCAAGGTTAATGCCATGGTCATCGACAAGACGGGAACACTCACGATACCACATGATACTGGTGAGACTCTGAAACCCTATGCCCATGAGGCTATGGAAGCTTTGAAGGCGAGCGGCATCGAAGTATATATGTGCAGTGGCGACAAAGACGAGCGCGCCCATCGGATTGCCGACGAAGCAGGCATTCCCCACTATCGCTCTCAGGTTCTGCCTCAAGACAAGGAAGATCTGGTGCGTCAGCTGCAACAGCAGGGCCGCCACGTAGCCATGGTGGGCGACGGTATCAACGACTCTCAGGCCCTCGCCGCCGCTGATGTCAGCATTGCCATGGGCAAGGGCACCGACATAGCTATGGAGGTGGCACAGGTGACTCTCATGGGTACCGACCTGCGACGCATCCCCGACGCCATCAGTCTTTCACGGCGCACTGTAGGCATGATTCGTCAGAACCTCTTCTGGGCGTTTGTCTACAACGTGGTCTGCATCCCACTGGCAGCCGGTCTGCCTTATCTCTTTGGAGCCCAGTGGCAAATCACTCCCATGTGGGCTTCGGCACTGATGGCTTTCTCAAGCGTCAGTGTGGTACTTAACAGTTTGCGACTTAAACTAACAAAATAGTATTTTATGAGAACTAAACATGTACAATATGAAACTAGCGGCACCTGCTCGAAACTCATCGACGTGACCGCTGACGAGAACAACATCATCCAGCAAGTATTCTTCCTCGGAGGCTGTAACGGCAACCTGCAGGGAGTAAGCCAATTGGTGCGCGGCCAGAACATCGACGATGTCATCAAACGACTCGACGGTATACGCTGCGGCACAAAAGGCACCTCATGCCCTGACCAGCTGTGCCGCGCCCTCGAGAAACTTAAGGAAGCTCCATTAGAAGACTAAACAATATGAACAAAACAGTTTTAATCACAGGCGCTACCAGCGGAATCGGTCTGGGATGTGCCCGCAAGTTTGCCGCCAACGGCGACAGAATCATCCTCAACGCACGCAATGTTGAGAAGTTGGAAACCATCCGCCAGGAACTCGAGGCAAAAGGTACTCAAGTGCTGGTGCTTGCCTTCGACGTCAGAGACCGCGAGGCTGCCAAAAAGGCTATCGGGAACCTGCCTGCCGAATGGCAGCAGATTGACGTGCTAGTGAACAATGCCGGTCTCGCCCTCGGACTGGAACCTGAATACGAAGGAAGTTTCGAGGACTGGGAGACGATGATCGACACCAACATCAAGGGGCTGCTCACCATGACACGCCTCATCGTGCCCCAGATGGTAGAGCGCGGCAACGGACATATTATCAATATAGGTAGTGTGGCTGGCGACGCAGCCTACGCAGGAGGTAACGTTTACTGTGCCACCAAGGCTGCCGTGAAGGCTCTGAGCGACGGACTGAGAATCGATGTGGCCAACACCGCTGTCCGTGTCACCAATCTCAAGCCCGGACTGGTAGAGACCAACTTCAGCAACATCCGTTTTCACGGCGACACCGATCGTGCAGCCAATGTCTATAAAGGCATCAAGCCCCTTACTGGCGACGACATTGCCGACGTGGCCGTGTATGCAGCTAACGCTCCTGAGCACGTTCAGATAGCCGAGGTGCTCATCCTTGCCACCCACCAGGCCAGTGGCAGTGTGATTGTACGTAAATAACAGCTAAGTCTTCGAGGCTACTTGGTCAGCAGGTTCAGCAGGCGCTCACAGCCCTCGCTTACATCTCGCCAAGTGGCCTCGAAGTTGCCTGTATACCAGGGATCGGCCACATCGCGAGGCTCATCGGTATAATCCATCAAGAGATGGATTTTCCCATCAGGGTCGCCCCCGCAAATGCGGTTCATATTACGGAAGTTCCACGAGTCCATACCTATCAGCAAGTCAAATCGCTCATAGTCGCGATGCGTCATCTGGCGGGCCGTCTTGCCTTTACACGAGATATCGTGCTCAGCCAACTTGCGCTTGGCAGGCGGATACACCTCGTTACCGATCTCCTCTGTCGAGGTTGCGGCCGACTCAATATAGAAGTCATCTTCTACCCCGGCTTTCTTCACCAGATCCTTCATCACGAACTCTGCCATTGGGCTTCTGCAAATGTTTCCGTGGCAGACAAAAAGTATTTTATTTATCTTATTCATTATCAATATGTTATCTATTATTATTTTACATTGGTTTACATAATAGTTTACAATATTATATTATGTATTCAACATTACCATTCTTGTATTTATATCTCAATTCCCTCATTTGCATAAAGCATGAAATTTGATATGTATTCTTTTCATTCTTCTTCAATGGCAATTTCTCTAAAACATCATCTAAATCATACTCTGGGTATTCTGCTTGAATTGATTTAACCCTATGGTATCTACTAATGGCTATCTCTAAGTTTTCCTTTAGTTTTGTTATTCTTTTATCTTCTGTAACCATTCTGTTTTTACCTTCATTCCTTTCAAGGTTGAAATCCTCGCTAAGATACGACTTAACTGTGTTCTCAGACATCTTCACAGCCTTTGCAATTGAAGATATTGATTGTTCTGAATCCTTAATATACTGCAACCACACTCGATTATAATTGACCATTTTTTCATCATACCTCCTATCAATTCTATGCTCAATTATATATTTCCTTATTGTGGCTTCGGAAACGTCTTTGCCCAGTTTCTTTTTGTTCAGCTCAACAATTTGTGAAATGGTCTTTTTGGGGTCGTACAGAATAGTCCACTTCCTATCTACACTATTCATTACCCCATTTGAACCTTGCAGATTCCCATGATTCAATGCTCCCATTTCTAACAGGTTCTTAAAAGGAGTGCTTCTAGGAAATCTCTTATCAATACCACATGGATTTGTTGGGTTGCATGGCTCATCATCTAATGCCTTTGCAATTTCATCGAAGAATACTTGCATCTTTATCATTAAGTCAATGCTTGCAATTGGTGAATCATACTGCGTTTCAATGATAGCAACTGGAGTGTTCCTAGGGAATATATCCTTTTTATCTCTCCACGCAACACTTTCAAGTATAAGGTCTTTTGCAAACTGTTTTTCCCTTGGGGTAAGGAACAAAACAAAAGCGGAATCTTCCAGATGTTTGGATATAAAGATAAAACGACCATGACAAAAATTTCGGTAGTCTGCTAACTGCACACTAGCAAAACCGCCTTCAATCATCTTACACTCGAAATCTGTGGCTACTGGTTTTGACCACCCACTATATAGCACAATATAATTCTTTATCTCACTCAATCGTGGAACTGCACCTTCTACTCTGGCTTTATAGGTAAAGCAATCATTAGGGTTAAGATTGAAATCTAGCTTAGAGACTATCTCTGTTTCATTTGTAAATGCTCTATAGAATAGTCCAAATTTGCACATCGTTTCAATCGTTGCTATAAATGGTTTCCCTCCCAATTCAATCCAATTATATATAAACCAATTTGTAGTAACCTTCTTTAATGTGTTGATAACGTAATTATCTGCACCGCAATCTCTAACGATGGCTGCTGTTCCTTTGGGATTAACTTCAGCGGCTCTCTTTGCTGTATATTTTTCATCCCAACCATTACCATCACCAGTAGTGATAAGGATTTTGGATGCCTTTAAAGCCTCATCAGAAATTGAAGCCATCATTAAAGGTGTAATTGCCTTTGCCATTGACCTATTTGATTCATACAATAGTGCAGCATATTCTAATGCACTCGATGCACCACCAGATGAAAAACAATACAAGGGAATATTAGAGTTCTCAATTAAGAACCTACGTAATCTTTCGATATTTTGTCTTTCAGCCCATTCTAATGCTTCCCTTATCCGCAATAGGCTACTGTGAAATATACCTTGATATGCCATAATTTTGTTAAATTACAAGCCCTATTTCTTATTCAAATTTGATTCTTCATTGCAAAGTTAATAGAAATATCAGAAACTACCAAAAAATCCATTCAAAAACATACAAAAACTAACAAAAATGTATGATTAGAGCCTCAGCAAAAAGAAAACCCCCATAAATAGAGGGTTCTTCAGTGGTTCTAATATTCAAAAATAATCAGAAATGAATATCTAGTTTGATTTCTTTTTATTTATCTCAATATTCTTGAATTGACCAAATCCATTATGATGTTTGTATGCCCAACGAGTTCCTGAAGGTACGAACAATGTACATTCGTCTAGATTATCCTCGTAAAATGCGTATTCATCAATAACAATATTATCTATTATTTCAGCTGCCGAGTAAATGGATTTTAATGAAGAGCAGAAAGAGAAAGCAAATTCTCGGATTGCTGTCACTGAGTTCGGCATGTCAATACGCTCTAAAGAAGAGCAAACCGTGAATGCGCAATCACCGATTTCCGTCACTGAGTTCGGTATGTCAATACGCTCTAAAGAGGTACAACCAGAAAATGCAGACTTGCCGATTTCCGTCACTGAGTTCGGTATATCAACTTTTTCTAAAGAGGTACAATTAGAAAAAGCAGATTCGCAGATTTCCGTCACCGAGTTTGGTATGTCTATGCTCTTGAGCGAAGAACAATCCTCGAATGCGCAATCACAGATTCTAGTCACTGAGTTCGGTATGTCTATGCTCTTGAGCGAAGAACAACCCT
>NZ_JQKR01000014.1:0-180560 GCF_000746155.1 Prevotella sp. FD3004
CCCTGCCCCTGACAAGCCGTAAAGCTTACCATCAGAGCCAGCATCAATATTATGTTTCTTCTCTTTCGCATTGCCTGTTATCAGAAGTTCTTGCGGACGCCTTGCCATTCTGGGAACTTCAGCTTCAGATAGTCATCATCGAGGAAGAGAGCCGACTGACCAACAAGTCCCTTCAACTGCCAGTCGAGCCACTTCACGACAGCCTTGGCATAATTGCCGCCAAACTTCTCGTAGTAGGTGCCGCTGTGGCCGTCCTTCGAGTTAAGCATCACCACAGGTATGTTATCAGCTATACGCTCATAGTCTTTCTGGGCATTTGCATAAGCAATGTCGCCAGGACCACCAATCATATAGAACATGGGCTGATGCAGATTCTTCAGATTCTCCTTCGTAGAACCCATCATCTCCATATCGCCGATACCTGAGTTAAGCATCACGCAGGTCTTGATACGGGGGTCGTATGCCACGCCCAATACTTGAGCGCCACCACACGACTGGCCCATGGCAGCCACGCGCTGCAAATCGAGGCAATGATAGTACTCTGAGCCTTGAGCAGCATTCTGCTCTGTCAGCCAGTCGAGCACCTCAAGCAGCATTTTGGGATATGTGCGGAACTGTGGAACTGCGGGCTGCTGTTTCTTGGCTTTCTTGGCGGCCTTGGCAGCCAGCTCGCGCTGACGGGCCTGCTCCTCCTGACGGGCCTTCAACTCCTCAGGCGTCAGGGGCAGAATTTTCTCACCATTGGCCATCACCACCTCACCTTTTGTTTCAGGATAGGCCGACTTGAGCACGCCACGCCACTGGGCCATCACATCTTCCTCATCATAGGGACCGATAGCTGCAGCCACATAACCATAAGAGGCCACCTCGCTGAGCAACAGACGCATCTCGACGTTGTTATTGAAGCAGGCGCCGTTGGCATATACAATCACAGGCAGGGCACCCTGACGGGCCACCACATCCTTCAGGTTCTGGGGACGATAAACGGTGAAGCCTGGGCATGAAGCGTCGCCTACAACCTCAGACTTGAAAGGACCTGTACCGCCCTCTTCTACCACTTGCTTCTGAACGGTCTGAGCATCCATCAGCCCCACACTCATAGCGATCATCATCGCTGATAAAAAAAGTTTCTTCATTTTCGTAATATTTTAATTCAGTTTTTTTATTGGGTTTATAATTAATTCGTTTAGTTTGCAAAGTTACTAATAAGCAAACAAATATCCAAATAATATCTGTTTTTTTTGAGCAAGCTCCCACTTCGAGCGCAACTCGACATTTCCGAGCAGGATGATTCTCCGATGCGAAAACTCCAGACAAAGCAACGCTCATAACTCGCGCAAAAGTCAGAAAGCAATCAATCGGTCGCAAATACGCGAGTTTTGAGCTGTTTTGTATCTGCCTGAATACATGGTTGTTACAAAATATTGTCAGGATATCATACTGGGAAAACCCTTAAAATGCCCGATTTTCGACCTTTTTTCACCCTAAAAAGCCACAGCTTCAGACCGACTAAAGTGGGACTTTACTCCGAGCAAACCCCTACTTTACTTACTTGAAACTCCTACTTAGTCGTAATACAACTCCAAAACGCCCTAAAAAGCCTCCCAGTTTCTCTAGATTAAGAAAACTGGGAGGTAGTTTTTCTGACATATATTCTTTACAATCTGCTATAGGTTTTCGCTAAAAGACCACACTTTCTTATCTGTCAAGAGAATGGTAAGTCCCAAGACAAGCACGGAAGCTGAGATGCAACCTATCGTCATAAAGAGCATCATCGCGAAAGCGTTGACAGGAGTGAGACCGCCCAACAGCAGACCCACCAGCAGCAAAGGCATTGAGGCGAGAGCGAGCTGAGAGAGATTTACCATCGTGGGCTGAACAACAGCCAACAGAGCGCTACGCATAAAGGGCTGGAGAGCCTTAAAATGGGGAGTACCATTGCCACGTAGGAACTCGTAGTGCTCTTTATCTGTTTGGATGGCAGAGAGATAGGTGCTGAGTCCACGAACAAGCATCGAGACAGAGTGGCCCATCAGAAGCGACATCACGGGTACGAACCAACGGACATCAAAAGCTTTAACGGGCAGAACGACAGCTAACAGCCACATGCCTACCAGAAAAACGCCTAGGAACAAACCTAATGCCACAGCAGGCAGCATAGCCCTACCCTTCAGCTCACATCGTTTCAGCACGAGCCACGATCCTCCCAAAGCCATTGCCACAAGCCAAGCCATAGACAACCAGACGCTGTCGACCCTTATCAGCACCCACACCAGAAGGCAGAGCGCCAGCAACTGGGCTGCCATACGGCCAATAACCATCAGGAATCTGACAAGTTTCTTGGGCTCAAAAAAATAGAGCGCCCCAGCAGGAATCAGCAACAGCAGAAGGGCGAGAAAAGTATGTAATATCAATATCTTCATTATATTTATATAGGTCTTATAATCTTACAATCATATCTGCATATTCTATCATCTGAGGATGACGGCTTGCAACGAGCACCGTCTTGCCCATCGCTGCCTGCGCCTTTAGCAGTTGAATCATACGCATCGACAGTTCTGGCGTAAGAAGGGCCGTTGGTTCGTCAGCTATCACAATAGGCTTATTCTCTGCGTCTCTCAGCGTCTGTTCTGCCAGCAGCATGATTTCTTCTGCGCTAAGAGGTTTTGGAGCAATAGCTTTGTCTGCTGAAGGCAAGACGGCGTTCCAAACGGCATATTCGTCTGCGGTTTGTTCTTCAACAGGCTCAGATTCCGTGATAGCATGCGCCAGAAGCTGCATCTGCTGGGGCAGATAGACCATCATCTTGCGGAAGGCATGGGCAGACAAGACTGTCAACAGCTCACCATCGACGCTCACAAAGCCCTCTTTTACTGGCTGAAAGCCCATCAGCGCACGCAGCAACGTAGTCTTGCCAGAACCCTCAGGCCCTGTGACACAGGTCAGCTCGCCATCTTTGGCAATCAGCGAAAGCCGTTCCACCAGCACTCGCTCGCCCACTTCGATTGTGGCATCCTTAAATTCCAGCATGCTTAATATTTTCTGCAAAGATACACATTTTTCACTATTCACTATCTACTATTCACCAAAAAAGTTGTACCTTTGCACCAAATTAATGATAATGGACGTAAAAGCCGATACAAAGAAGTGGCGCTTACCAGCAGAATGGGAGCCTCAGTGGGGTGTGCAGCTTACTTGGCCGCACGCAGGAACAGACTGGGCTCCGATGCTCGAAGAGATAACAGCCACCTACAAGGAGATGGCCTGCGAGATTGAAAAACGCGAAGAACTGCTAATTGTCGGTGAACCATCTAACGACACTTGGGCTAGAGATCACGGGTTCATCACCCTCGTTGATGACGAAGGCCACGCCCGTCTGCTCGACTTCTGCTTTAACGGCTGGGGCGAGAAGTTCGCCGCTGAACTAGACAACGCCATCAATCGCAGACTTTATGACGAAGGAAAACTGAAAGGCGAATATGTGGACTGTCTCGACTTCGTGCTCGAAGGCGGTTCTATTGAGAGCGACGGCAAGGGCACGGTGTTCACCACTACGGGCTGTCTGCTGGCACCTCATCGCAACCAACCTCTTAGCAAAGAACAGATAGAAGAGCGATTGAAACGTGAACTCCACGCGAAACGCATACTCTGGATAGACTACGGCAACCTGACGGGCGACGACACCGACGGGCATATCGATACATTAGTACGCATCTGTCCAGAAGACACCTTATTATATATGGGGTGTGACGATCCTGACGACGAACAGTATGAGGACCTGAGACTGATGGAGGAACAACTGAAGACCTTCCGCACGCTTGAAGGCAAGCCATATCGTCTGATGAAACTGCCAATGCCCCGCCCTATCATCTTTGATGGCGAGAGACTGCCCGCCACGTATGCCAACTTCCTTGTAGTGAACGGAGCAGTGCTCTGTCCCACCTATGCACAGCCCGACCTCGATGCAGAGGCCCTTCGGGTGACTGGCCAGGCATTCCCTGACAGAGAGATTGTGGGCATCGATTGTAGAAGTATCATTAAGCAGCATGGCTCGCTCCATTGCTGCACCATGCAATACCCCAAAATATGAAAGAACTGAAGATTGGATTTCTACAGCAGCACAACACGGCTGACACGCAGAATAACATACTGCGTCTTGCAGAAGGAGTTAGCGACCTTGCCAAGCGAGGCGCCCAGTTGATTGTATTGCAGGAGCTGCACAACTCGCTCTACTTCTGTCAGACGGAGAGTGTTGACAATTTCGACTATGCAGAGCCCATCCCAGGCCCTTCAACCAAGCTCTTTGGCGAGATAGCCAAGCAGTTTGGGGTGGTTATCGTGACCTCGCTCTTCGAGAAACGGGCATCAGGGCTCTATCATAACACGGCTGTTGTCATTGAAAAAGACGGCTCGATAGCCGGCATTTATCGGAAGATGCACATTCCCGACGATCCAGCCTACTACGAGAAGTTCTACTTCACTCCTGGCGATTTGGGATTCCATCCTATACAGACCTCAGTTGGAAAACTGGGTGTACTTGTCTGTTGGGACCAGTGGTATCCGGAGGCAGCACGTCTGATGGCCCTACAGGGCGCCGACATGCTGATTTATCCTACAGCCATCGGCTATGAGTCGAGCGACACGCCCGAGGAACAGCAACGCCAGAGAATGGCTTGGCAGACAGTTCAGAGAGGACATGCCGTTGCTAACGGCCTGCCCGTCATTACCGTCAATCGTGTAGGCCATGAGCCCGATCCTTCTAGTCAGACAAACGGTATCCAGTTCTGGGGTACATCGTTCGTAGCAGGCCCTCAGGGCGAAATCATCTACGAAGCCTCTACCGATGAGGAAGAGAGTATCATCGTGGAGCTCGACCTCGACCACTCAGAACAAGTACGTCGCTGGTGGCCATTCCTCCGCGACCGCCGCATCGACAAATACAGCGACATCACCCGCCGTTTTATAGACTGAAATATTTAAGAACTAAATCATAATTATGAGCAATCAACTAAGATTCCAAGTTGTAGAAGAAGCTTTCAAAAAGAAGGCCCTTGAGGTGGCTACACCTTCTGAGCGCCCATCAGAATACTTCGGGAAATATGTATTCAACCGCCAGAAGATGTATAAATACCTGCCTGCTGATGTGTATAACAAGCTCATCGACGTTATAGACAATGGTGCCCGTCTAGACCGCAGTATTGCCGACGCCGTTGCTTTAGGTATGAAGCAGTGGGCACAGGAAATGGGAGTCACCCACTATACTCACTGGTTCCAGCCCTTAACGGAGGGAACGGCCGAAAAGCACGATGCCTTCGTGGAGCACGACGGAAAAGGCGGTATGGTAGAGAACTTCAGCGGAAAGTTGCTTGTTCAGCAAGAGCCCGATGCCTCATCATTCCCAAACGGCGGCATTCGTAATACCTTCGAGGCTAGAGGCTACTCTGCATGGGATCCGACATCGCCCGTATTCATTATCGACGACACACTCTGTATCCCAACGATTTTCATTTCATATACAGGCGAAGCACTCGATTATAAAGCCCCGCTTCTGCGTTCGCTCCACGCTGTAGGAAAGGCAGCGACCAACACTTGCAAGTATTTCTATGATGACGTCAAGAAGGTGCAGGTGAACCTAGGTTGGGAGCAAGAGTACTTCCTTGTTGACGAAGGTCTCTACTCTGCCCGTCCTGACCTAGTAATGACAGGTCGTACGCTAATGGGACACGAAAGCGCAAAGAACCAGCAGATGGACGACCACTACTTCGGCACAATACCTGATCGCGTACAGGCCTTTATGAAGGATCTGGAAATTCAGGCCTTGGAACTCGCCATCCCTTGTAAGACCAGACATAACGAGGTGGCTCCTAACCAATTTGAACTCGCACCAATTTTCGAAGAGTGTAATCTGGCCGTCGACCACAACATGCTGCTTATGTCGCTCATGAAACGTGTAGCCCGCAATCATGGTTTTCGCGTCTTGCTCCACGAAAAGCCCTTCGACGGCGTCAACGGCTCGGGTAAGCACAACAACTGGAGCCTATCTGCTGATAATGGTATCCTGCTCCATGCACCAGGCAAGACACCTGAAGAGAATCTGCGTTTCGTGACCTTCATCGTAGAAACCCTAATGGGTGTATATCGCCATAACGGACTGTTGAAAGCCTCCATCATGAGTGCAACCAATGCCCATCGTTTAGGGGGTAATGAAGCACCTCCATCCATCATCAGCAGTTTCCTTGGCAAACAGCTGACGGAGTTGCTTGACCACATCGAACTCTCAGACAAGGAAGAACTCTTTGCGCTGAAAGGCAAGCAGGGCATGGAAATCGATATTCCACAGATTCCTGATCTGATTATCGATAACACCGATCGCAACCGCACATCGCCTTTTGCATTTACTGGCAATCGATTTGAGTTCCGTGCTCCAGGGTCTTCAGCCAACTGCGCCTCAGCCATGATTGCTCTGAACTCTGCAATGGCAGAGGCCCTGAACTCTTTCAATAAGCGAGTTGACAAGCGTATCGCTAAAGGCGAGAATAAATTGTCAGCCATCGTTGACGTGCTTCGCGAAGACATTAAGACATGTAAGCCCATACGTTTCGACGGCAACGGCTACAGTGATGAATGGATAAGAGAAGCTGCCCGTCGTGGACTTGATGTAGAGAAGTCATGTCCCAAAATCTTTGAGCACTATCTCGATGACTCAAGCATCAAGATGTTTGAATCGACAAAGGTTATGAACCGCAAGGAGCTTGAGGCTCGCAATGAGGTAAAATGGGAGACATACGTGAAGACTGTACAGATTGAAGCTCGCGTCATGGGCGACATGTCGATGAATCATATTATCCCTGTATCTACTCATTACCAATCACAACTCATCAAGAACGTTCAGGGCATGAAAGACGTATTTCCAACTGATCAGGCTAATCGTCTCTCGGCACGTAACATGAAACTTATCCAGGAGATTGCTGAACGTACTGAACGCATTGAGCAACTTGTAGAGGATCTGACCGATGCTCGCCGAGTGGCTAACCGTATATACAACATACACGAGCGTGCTATCTCATACCACGATACGGTATGTCCGAAAATGGATGCTATCCGCTATGAAATCGATCATCTAGAGATGATTGTAGAAGACGGACTCTGGTCACTCCCCAAATACCGTGAACTACTCTTCATCAGATAATAAGAAATCCCGCTCCAAAAGAGCGGGATTTCTTATTTTACTAGAATACTGTAGGTAATCCTATTCATATATCTTTCGATGGTTCTTATGAATGAAATAGTTAATCGTATAATCGAAAATTAACCATACACCTAAGTCAATCAGAAATATCCATGTACTTCCCAGGTGTAACCATACACCCAACATCGTCACAAGAACAATGAGCAGAGATGTCATAATGAGCACAGCCATGACCCAACGGGCACTTAATCCTGTACGAAGTAGTTTATGATGTATATGATTCTTGTCTGGCAAGAACGGATTATGGTGATTCTTCATTCTTGCAATAACCACCCTTACTATATCAAACATAGGAAGAAGCATCGTTGAAAGACCGATAATCAAGATATCACGAGGGAACGCTTTGCCCGACTCACTTGCCATTGAGATCAGAAGGAAACTAACAAGATAGCCTAAAGTCAAGCTACCTGTATCACCCATAAATATCTTATGTCCTTTTTGTATGTTACCATAGACATTATAGACCCAGAAAGGCAACAGGATTCCCAACATACCAAAAGCAAACAGGATGAAAAGACATTGACCTGTTACCGCAGCCGCCAAACCAAACGTACTAAGGGATATCGCACAGATGCCTGCAGCCAAGCCATCAATACCATCAATCAAATTGATAGCGTTAGTAACATAAACAACTGCGAATACCGTTAACAAAATACCTATGCATGCTGGTATCTCATTTATCCAGAAAAGTCCAGCCAAATCGTGAATCCATACACCTGACAGAGGAAAGAGCAAAGCACATACAATCTGAACTAGGAACTTTGCTTTATACGTGACACCTATCAGATCATCAACAACACCCACAAGGAAGAGCATCATCATGCCAACAAAGAGCAAGACAAAACGAATGAATACGATATCGAGATGTACTATTTTATAAGGAATGCCTAGCATCACCCAACAACCAACTATCAAGCAGACACATATTAGGAGAATAGGAAGAAAAGTAATGCCTCCCAAACGTGGAACAGGCGTATCATGCATTTTGCGAAAGTCTGGGATATCAAATAACCGTTTACGGTGACTCAATATCAATACTCTTGGGATAAACAGCCATCCCAATACAGCCGACAGCAACAAAGGTGCTGCCACCGACAACAATGTCATCATCATATCATCCATTCCTGCTCTACCCAACTATCACGATTTTTATTCTTAAAATAACTAATCACCACTTGCAGCACAAGCCAGCAAGCTACGTTTCCTACCAACAACAAGGACAGGTTCCAGTCAAGCCATACACCTACAACATTCAACACGATAAAGAATGCCGATACCAGCAGAATGGTGATAAGGACATTAAACGGTCCCATTCCTCCCATCATCAGACGATGATGAATATGATTGTTGTCACGAGAAAATACACTACGATGATTTACCGTACGCATTACAGCAACGCGTAATACATCAAACATTGGAATCAGCAAAGTGCCAAAACACACCATAATTATACCTTCAGGCAGGGTATAACCGCCTTGACGACTTAGTGCTATCACGACAAAACTCAGCATGTAGCCAATGGTCAGGCCACCAGTATCACCCAAATAGATGTTACGCCAACCGATACGCCAACCCATCACGTTACGGAAAAAGAATGGGAATAGCATACCTACCATTGCTGAACAAATCATTAACAAAAATGGCATATCTGCAATCAGTGACAACGCGCCCAATACAGAAAAGGCTATCATAGCCATACCAGATGCTAGACCATCGACATCATCCAACATCGGAATTGCATTAGTAATAAACATCACCGTCATCACCGTTCCAAATAGGCCTATCCAATAGGGAAGTTCATATATACCCAATAAACCATGCAAATCATCTAACCACAATCCCGATAATGGTATCAGCAATGCAGCCAAGAACTCAATAACCAACTTAGACACTAATGATACCCCTATAAGGTCATCCATCACACCCAACAGATACATAGTTGTGAGCCCTGCTATAGCAAAAGTAAACTGTACAAATGTGTCTTCATCTTCGCCAGATAACAATGTACGCCAATCGAACATCAAACACGATACAGCCGCCAAGCCAACACTAACAACCAAAATAGGGAATAGCGACACACCACCTAAACGGGGTACATTTCGATGCCCTTTATCTGTATAGCGAGGGGGGAGGTTCAAATCCTTTTTCACACTAACCACCAAAATACGCGGTATGATATACATTGCTAAACCAATAGATAGTAGCAATGGAACAAAAAGTGATAGATATAACATTTAGTTCTTGATAAATTCGTGAAGTTTATATATATAACGAAGACTCAGTAGGAAGATGTTGGAGTGAACACCATGTGCGCGCAATGCGCGCAGATGTTCTTGCATAATCTTTTTACGACTACTAATACCCGCAGTTGAGACTCCTCCCGTACGCATGGTAACAAAGTCTTTCTTGATATATTTTATTTTGATACGATGGATGAATATCAGTCTTAGCAGATTCTCAAAATCCGCAGCAATACTATATGAAGTGTCAAAACACCCATACTTCTCATAAATAGACTTACTACAATAGAAAGAAGGGTGAGCTGGCATCAATCCAAAACGCATAAGAGGGCGACGAAAGACAGATGATGAATAGTAACGAACACACTTTGTCACATCGTCGCTCTTCACATAATGGATATCAGCATAAACTGCATCCTGTTCTCCCAACAAAAAATTTCCCGCAATGGTTTGAAGTACATCTACAGAGGTATAGAAATCATCAGAATTCAGAATGCCAATAATGTCACCTGTTGCCATAGAAAAGCCTTTGTTCATCGCATCATAAATGCCACGATCCGGTTCACTGACATATTTCATTTTTCCTTCAAACCTAGGCTCATATTCTTTTATGATATCTAATGTACCATCAGTCGAGGCGCCATCAACCACAATATATTCATAACCTTGCCATGTCTGGCGAAGGATACTCTCCATTGTGTCTCTTAAAGTAGCCTCACTATTATAAGTAGCTGTTATTATTGATATTTTCATAAATAAGGTGTCTTAACTATATATGTATCAAATCGCAGATTATATGCCATCTGAAGTCCAATTTCTGCCAAAAGGAATAAGGACTCGAGGCAGAGGCTGTAGAGGCATTATCGCCATGACGGTTATAATGCATCAATTTATCAGGGATAAAACAAACCGAATATTTGAATGCAGCCACATTACCAATCCATATATCGTGCATAGGAATATCAGCAGGAAACGGTAGAGAAGCTTCCAGAACATTTCTACGAAAAGCCATACAACAGCCAAGATAACCGTTTTTAAGCAGCAGATTATACCATTTCCCAGAACGGGTACGATTTACTGTATAGAAAGAATTACAGATAACATTATCATCAGCATCTACTATCATATTATCACTAACCACGCAATCATATTTCTGCAGATAGTTCATGGTAACAGCCACCTTTTCCGGCATCCAAACATCATCTTGATCTGCTAGGAAAATATACTCACCCTTTGCCTGTTCCAAAGCTCTCTCAAAATTCCAAATTGGAGAATGCCGATGAGCACCCTCAACCACCCGAAGTCGAGAATCATTTAAACGCTTCAAGATTGCCAAAGTGTTGTCTGTAGAGCCGTCATCAGCGATTACAATCTCATCCTCTGAACCTAACTGGTTCAAGATAGAAATTATTTGGCGTTCAATAAAGCGTTCACCATTATAAGTAGCAATGCATACTGATATCATTGATATTATTTTATCAAATATTTAATAAACATAAAACTCTTGGTGCGAACTGTCAAAGCCAAAGTATGTCTTAGCACCTCCACGTCCACCATTTTTTTTATATGGTGGTTCTTACGAGCAGCACGTGCACCCTCGATATAAAACTGATACCTCCTGAACAACTTGCCAGTCTCCGTCTCATCATTTGAAAAGGACTGATGAGCGACACTTCCTACCCTATAAAAGGAATCTGACACAAGCCCCAATCTGGAGAAAAAATCAAAATCTGCAAAATCAAGCCGAATGTCCGCATTATAACCTCCAACCTGTTCAAATGCCGATAACCGTATACAAGCACCACTGTTGACTGGCAGGTAGTCATCTAATTTGTAGACACCTTCCGGAAGTTTCTCCCAGCGTTTCCAACGGAATCCCCGACGAATCGGAGAAAAGGGCAGACTGCAAGCATAAAGAATCTGAGGAACAAACAGACTGATATCCGAATGGGCACTCAAAGCCATCTGTAATATGCTAATATAATCTGCTTCAAACTTCGTATCCTCATCTAACAATAACACTGCATCAATATCGCTCAAGTGTTTGGCGATCGATGCTCCATAGTTATAGGCAGCAGACACGCCTCCGTTTTGAGAATCGTGATAATAGCAGACCACATCACTCTCATAGCACTTATTCTGAGGTATTGGAGAATTCTCGTATAGCAACACTCTCAGTTTGGGGTAATGACTTAAGAGCGTACGATATACATTCGACTCATGAAAGTCAACATTATACAGAACTACTATCGGAAAGATATTCATCTTGTGAGAGTCTACAACAAATAACTAATGCCAATATAACCACCGTCATTCCTATGGGATTATTGACATACGAGTTAAAACATGACTGGAGGTATATCATAAGTGTTGCGGTCACCCAGAAATCAACCGTTTCCTTGAATCTAGCAGGAACAGACTTAGCCAACGAAAGAATCATGACCAACAGCGATCCCCAAAAAGCCAGGCCAAGAATTCCCTGCTTATGGAATATCTCCATATAAGCCACCTCCATGTGAACAGAACGCTCGTCTACACCATGACCAAAACCGTGACCAATAAATATAGACCATGGCGTCACTTCATCCATAACCTGATGGAAGGTCACAATACGGGTCACGTCTGATTCTTCACGATTCTCCTGAAACATTTCCAAGAAAGAGAACAGGTCCATAACCTCAGCCACCTCGTATAACAAGAACAAAATCAATATTCCTGCTACAATTTTAGTCATATCTATATGATGAGTCTTGAGATAATATACTAACATTCCGAATGCCAATAGTACATAGAAGCCGCGTACATAGGTTAAGACGATTGCCAGAATCGTCAACGCCATCCAGATGTATTTTTTCTCTTTATAGAAACCCACTGCTGCTATCGGAAGAAATATGAATCCTTTATAGAAAATGGCACATCCAATTCCACGAAAAGAGAAAGAGTCATTCTGCAGAGTAATATATGCCACCTCATAGCTGACGATCCCCGTCACATCTGTCAGAAACAGATAGAACAGATAGAATATCGTCATAATTTTGCCAGCCAAAAGAAGTAGTTTGAATGCCCTATTCATCATCTTCTCGGTGGATAACACATAATAATAGAACAGAATTATATAGAAATATATTAGAGGTTTGATATCATCCATAATGGCCTCGTTCTCAGAGCCCATCATTAAAGCCCAGAAAAACGAGAAGACTAATACACCCGTAAACAATAGTAAAGACCAAAGAATGGCCTTGGGGAAATCATCTGACCTAATAACGAAGAATATACTGATTGTTACAGCAATCAGATAGTTTACCATTCTCATGGTCAAAAAGCCCGCCACTGGCAACAACTGTCCACTACCCATCAGGAAGAGTTCCATCAGGACAATGTAACAAAACACACGCAGATATCTATTATCAGTTATTTGCTTTTCTTCCATTTCTCTTTATGAAACCAATAAGATAATAGCACCAACGCATATTCAGAATTGGTGACAGCATCTTGCCAATCTTATATTCTTTACTGTTTAAGAGCGTCTGATACTCGTCGCTCTCTACAGGATTAAAAAAATAATTCGCATAAATATCCTTATGATTCTCCCAAATCTGCTGGCGAATACGAGCATACGCCTTGAATGAGTTGCGGTTTCTTGATTCATACTTCATTCTATAGAAGAAAAGATATTCATCAATACGGTGAACAATATCCTCCTCTTTCAAGAACGACAACCAGAAATCCCAATCCTCCAGTCCCTTAACCATCTTAGGGTTATAACCCATTGTTTTATCAAAGTCTCTTTTGCGGAATAAAGCCGTGCAAACTAAGACGTTTCGGCAAATCATACGCCGATAGTCGTACTCTGGCAATTCGTAGTTTGTGTTTTTTGCACCAAAAAGTCGGGTATTTGTACACACGACTTTTACCTCTGGATGCTGTTCTATATATCCAACCGTTTTTTCAAGATAGGTTTCCGCGATTTTATCATCTGCATCCAAAGGCAGGATATATTTACCACGACTCTGTCGGATAGCCGTATTACGAGCCACGCTTACACCTTCATTAAACTTATCAATATAATAGAATCGCGGATCATCCTCGCAGAATCCTTTCATCTTTACCAAGGAATCATCGGTAGAACCATCGTTAACTACAATACACTCAAAGTTTGAAAATGTCTGTTTACTGACACTTTCCAAAGTCTCCAGAATAAAACGTCCTTGATTAAAGCAAGGAACGATAACGGACACTAACGGTTTTTTGTTATTCTTACTTACTGGTTTACTCACAGACTAAATGACTCAGAGAAAATGAAATAATAATTTAAGATAAGGTATTGCCAAAGGCACGGGCACCAACAAGTGCAGATCACGAAGTTGCTTACGTATGTCCATACCATCCATCATAAAGCTCTGCCCCCACGACGTTTTCATCATTTGACGCTGCTCTGAGTAAAAGCTATGCAACAGTTCTGGAGCCTCTTTGTGAATTGAGTCCAATGTAATTATCTGAAAATTATGAATGAGGTTATGGACATCCTTACTGTTCTGCAACTGATGTAATACGGCGAAATTGCACATCTCTTTCAGTATGACATTAATGCAATGGCATCGACGCTCATGATTACGCTTCACAGTGATACTCCCCTCACGTATCTTATAAATATATGTCTCATAACCAACTGCATACAACGACTGTGCAAGACAGGCTATCTGAAAGCTCCACAATTCGTCTTCATGGATAATACCCTCACGGAAACGAAGGTTATGATGGTTCAAGAACTCAACCCTATACAACTTGTTTACTGAAAGCATATACCATTCCATTTTGCGATAGGCATTCAACACATCATTACCATAAAGCACGGTTCTATTCTTCAACAATAGGGGAGCCTTTGGCATATCAGAACCTGTAATTTTATAATCGCCGATAATCAGGTCATATGTATTCTCCTTCAATGGACCTACAAGCATACTGATACAGTCGGGTGTTATTTCATCATCACTGTCCAGAAAATAAACATAATCACCCGTCGCAGCATCGATGCCTGTGTTACGAGCCGCCGATAGTCCACGGTTCTTATCATGACGGACAATTCTGAAACTTACAGGTCCCTGATAACCATGCAACTTGTTTTCTGCTACTTGCATGCTGTTATCAGTTCCGCAATCATCAACCAAAATACACTCAAGATTGCCTTTCCATGTCTGGTTCATGACACTGTCAATACACTCCTCGATATAAGGAGCCACATTATATATAGGAATAACTATCGATACTTTCATCGTTTAGGCCAAGGAAAATTCAACAATCCGTTATTAAACTTCGTACCCAATATGCAATAATAGAAGTAATACAACTGAAAAAGCCAATCCGAATGATGGATTTTAAAATACGACGTAGAAAAGAAGTCCCATCGCATATGCCGGTATCTCACATCAATATCAATATTACTCTCATCGACCGAATATTTGCGATCAAGTACGAAGTAGGCATATTTAAGCGCCCCCAAACGCTCCTTAGCAGGAAGATCGGTATTGATGGCTGATACTAACTCATCACGGTTCTTCATGTGATAACATGCCCCTGTCATCTCATAGAAAGAACGTCCTACAAGAATTGACGGTTTTCCCCAATAGCTGGCCTCTACTCCTGTAGAAGAACCGAAGGTTATCACTTTGTCACACGCATCCATCAGCGCATAAGAGCTTACCTTACTATCTGGTGGGATGATGGTGATATTGGGGTGCTTCGACAAATTATAGAGATCCGTATGAGCCTTGTGGGTGACCCCTTTCAGATTCGGGTGTATTCTCAAATAAAAATGTATAGATGGCTTTGCATGCTCAAGCATAAATTCGATAGCTTCATACTGAGAAGTGAACAAATTTCCTTTTTGCCACTCATCGCCTAATGCCGCTATCTCGTCTTGCGAAGAGTTGTAAATAGCGATATTAGTCAATGATACATCAAAGCCCTCTGGCAACAAGTCCTTCTGCTGATCCTTTGTATAGACCCGCGTGTCAAAAACAAGAATTCCATTGCGCCGTTTCTCATAGAATGTCGAGGCTTTACGGGTCTTCTCTTCTAATGATTCTGGTGAGTTTTTCCACAAGTCCTCCACCATTCTGCCATAGAGTTCAATGTTCAACGGCCATTCACCTACGAACCTTATCTTCTTGTATGGCTCAATATGTCCGCCAACACCTTCAAGAGAGACGAATTTTATACCCATAACCTTGGCAATGTCGTAGAACAGGCGATTCTCAAAGAGTCGACCATTATATATCAACACTTGATCGGGCTTTAACTCCGTTAACAGCTGATATACATAATCCACAAAATCACAGAGGTTATTAATCAAGGGAAGCGCCCACCTGATAAACCCCTCCCAGTTGGCCATATCCAGATCGCGAGTGATGTCATAATACATCGAAAGCACAGAACTACCGATTTCTACGCCTCGATATTTAAACACCCTAATAGACTCTGATTCTCCAAAATCCAGAGATCTGTCCTGATGTGCCATATCCTCATAATGAATGGGCATCATGTTCACGCCATTACCATACTTCTTCTTATATTGGTCATACATATAATGGCAGAACTTACAGATGCTGCGATGGCCACTCAAATTCATAAAGCAAGCAGACAATGCGCAATGGCAATAGCCCAGATAGACTGTATCGCCTTCTTTTTTACTCGTCAGGATATCATCAAGAATGATACCTGCATGAGGAGCCTCCAACGAACAAGAACTATAATAAAACTTCTTCATCTAAATATTTAAATCATACCAACTCGTTCAGCTTATACCGACGATAGAAAAAAGAAAGCACTCCAAACATTACGATAGTCAGAACCACTTTCTGCCAAATAGTCACATACATCAGTGTATTAGCTAATACAAGATCAATAATCATCATGAACAGAACAGCAAAAATCAACCTGCGATCACCAAGCCATTCTTTCACACTTTTTTTATAACTCTTCACAAAGAAAGGAATCATCAGCTGACTCCAATATGAAATAATCGTAGAATAAATAGCTACCCGATATCCCCATACGGGAATAAATGCCGCACACAAAACCAGATTCAGGACACCAGGAATAAATACCAGCCACAGCAACTGTATCGTATTTTTCTCAATAAACACAGGTGTACTCATAAACACATAGAACGAGAACACCACGTTAGCAAAACAAAGCAAACTGGCTATATGACACGACTGGGCCAGACTGGCGTTTCTAATCAGCAACGCATATATCTCGGGCATCCATACACAAATGCAGAATGTAGTAATCAGCGCCACTACCTGACATAGGAAATACAATTTACGATATGATGCAAAGTTCGAACTGCGATAGGCTGTCTGCATCTGAGGCACTAGTGCCGTCACCAGCGCAGAAGTAATCACTACGGCATAATCGCCCATGGTACTACCATGACTAAACAGTCCTATGTCATCATACGAGATGTTATACTGGCTCATCACGATACGGGCAGAACTTGTGAGAAGCACAAAGCCCAATGTGTGTGGCACCAACGGAAGAGCAATCTTCAGCATCTCTTTCACACGTTTTTTGTTCCTGTCAAGAATCGGACGGATGTCAAAATCGACCCATACGAACTTCACGAAGACCGTAAACGTGAAGATGACCGAAACGGTTCCTGCTGCAACAAGGCCCCAATACCCCAGACGGAGATAGTAAATCATCACAAAAGAGACTAACATCCCCATCACAGATCCCAACAGATTTGTAAAGACCAATGGCTTTGGATTCTCCCTTAATGGGAACAGATGCTGCGCTAAAAGTCCATTTGCCAGCAAAAAAATAGGCATTGATCCCATCAGACATAACACCAACTTACCCAATGAGACATTCATAGGTAGAGTGAACATCAGGATGCCCATGTTTAGCAAGCCAAACAAGCATGACGACAATAGGATAAGCATCAACACCCTACCCCAAACAAAATTGTAATGGTTGGGATACTCGTAATAGCTATTTGTCAAATGCACATGCAGACCTAATGGGGCTATAGACACAAACAGGCTTGTATATGATCCCATTACGCCATTAATACCATAATCATACGTTGTCAGAAACGGAGTCGTCAATGGAAGTATGACTATGCTCAGTAACATGGTCAACTTAGGTACTACACCGTAGTATATTGCGTTTGTAACAATCTTCTTTGTCGACATTCCTATTTGACTGATAATAATTGATGTGCCATCAACTTGTCTTTAATCGGGATAAGTTCATCAATGGGTATATTGAGAATATTGCTTATTCCAATCAAATCGTTTTTACCATCAGCGTATGCAATGAAATGCTGCATAACGCGTGCAGCATCATAAGTACCCTTCTGACTCACAGTGGGATACAAACCACGTTTACCCAACTGAGGCTCACACTTACACGTCATCTGGTAGTAATAGTTGTTCTCCAAGGCATTAATAACCTTCACCATCACCTCATAAGCTCCCTGCAGTCCCTTCGGACTAATCAGGTCCATATTATCCGCAGAAGTATGGTACTCAGGATATTCATGATACTTGCTGCGACAGAATGCACAAACTGGCAAATCAACGCCAGCAGAGCCATATTGTCGCTCATCTGAAGCACGCTTCATGAATGTATAGCGGATATAGTTGGGATAGTGAAACTTCAGTACGTTCTCCAACACGCGATCGGTCAGCGTATTTTCATACTTGGTCGATACGTAAGAATAGGTGCGGTCGTCCCCCACGCAACTCAACACGAAGCCGGCCTTCACATGCCGCTGCATCATGTCCAGATTCCTACTCAAGTATGTGATTGAACCTATGGTCTCCGGAATAAACACGAAACGATAAGTATAGCGGTGCGATGGCAAACTTTGCAGATACTTGATTAGCGCTGTCTGCACACAAGGGCCCGAGAGTTCATTATTCGCCATTGAGGGATGGCAGAGGTAGGTAGAGAAGAAAATCTCATCCTCGGTCTCTCCTGACAGAATAAGTTCGCCATACGTCAGGCTCCCCTCTTTCAAGGTGCTATCGATACATACTTCGTACTCGTCATCGTTGAGTGTCTGCTTCTGACGCTCTGACATGCAGAAGCCCCACCTCTCTTTATAATATGATGTGACATAAGGAATCCAATCGGGCTGATCGGGCTGTGTATAAACATGCTCCAATAGTTCCTCGCGACTCACCATCCGATGAATGGGAACAGAGTAGCCTAACACATGCAGGTTACAATCTTTGAAGTCAACGATTGTTTCACCACGTTTATTCTTAATCCATCCACCATTGATATTCCACTCCTTGGGCACTGTCCAATCGAATACTTGTGTCCCCGAGGGCACTTCAAACACTTGTATCTCAGGCACCACTTCACGAATCATCTCCAACGACTGACGAAAGCCATTGCCTGTGATACTGCGACAGATAGGGAAAAGTTTCCCCGCCAAATCGTAAATTGCTTGTCCTACGTTTTTCACTTCCAATTAAATCGCATTTATGGCCGCATAGCAATTGCGCAGAGCCAGATGACGATGAATACTGAATCCATTCTTGTTCACACCATCCACATCGTGATATTTTCCCACATAGATACGATCACCATTATGGTCTGTGTCGCAACACCACACGAAATCATGATACCACAAATACGCTCCTGTCTGAAAATAATAGGCGAAGAAAGTGTAGGCACAGAGAATGGCCGTTGGGAATATCATATGGTTCTTCAGCAATTCCTCTGGCATGACTGCACGTGATTCTTCTACCACTTGTTTCTTCACAAGATACCAACGTGCCTCCAAAGACTGGTCGATGAAGGATTCATGCATGTACCAGTCCTGATTATAGAAACAGGGTTCTGCCTCATCAGGATTAACGCCAAAAGCATCTCTCAACGTGCGAAGGGTTATCTTTTGCTTGCCGAAAGATGGTGTACCAAGCACCAAAAGATAGTCTTTTGCACACTTATTCAATATATCAAGCGGATAGTTAAACTCTGGAACTGTCAACTCCACATCTTCTCCAAACCGTTTGATAAACGGTCTCAACTCATCGGGTCCGATAAAATTGGCTCCAAACAACTGCTTTATCTGCTCAATTGTGTCTCTTTCCATTTCTGATAGTCAATCACTTCCTCAGCTGTGGCCAAATGTCCCATAGCCGAGTACCTTTCTATACGGTCTATTTCAGCCTGAAGACGATTAAAGCGGGTTCCCCAACCTTTATCTTCAAACCATTTCAAGTTTCTAGCTGGCGCATTATAGAGTGTAATGCCGCTCTTGGTGTCAAGCACCTCTCGAAGGAATGTCAGGTAGGCACGATACTGATGTTCATGCGATGCCACCAAAATCAGCTTTTTCCATCCATATTCTTGCGCCATGCGAACAACTTCTACAGCCTGTTCACGTGTGTTTAGCGATTTGTCTTCATGGATTATATCCTGTTCTGGCATGCCTTCTTTCAGCATCAAAGGCAAAATTTCTGAGAAGGGATAACTGCCATAATCATAATCAACGATATTACCACTGAACACGATTTTAGACGCCATTCCTTGTTTATAAAGGCTCACCGCTTGGCGGAAACGGTCAAAGCCGTCGCCTTCAAGCAGGATAATGGCATCCGATGGCGTCAGACAGTCATTATCGACAATCGCTAAGATCTTTTCTCTGTCTGTTATCATCGATTAAATATCTTCCCAGAAGATGGGATCGTTGGCTGGAATATCCTTGTTTACAGCCTTGCCAATAATCGTATCTTTGAACTTGGGTGGAATACCCAATGCAGGACGAAGGACATCGATGTCTGCTTCTGTAATCACTTGTCCCTTCTTCAGCGCATTCTTAGCATACAGACAACGGCGCTGTACGAATACGGTCTCACTTTCCTCCGCCACAACTTCCTTTCGAGTGCTACCCATAGCACGTTCCACCTCACGGATTGAATCAACCATGAACTTAAACTCATTGGGCTCCATTGAGTGAGGATGATCAGGGCCCTTATCTTTCTTATTCAGAGTGAAGTGCTTCTCTATCACACGTCCACCTAGAACTACAGAAGCCAAAGCTACTACGTGGCCGGGCGAATGATCTGAATAACCTGTCAGACAATCATAGGCACTCTGATATGTTTTCAGCACATTCACATTGGCGCTGTCTATCTTCGAAGGATAGTTGGTAATACACTGCATCAGCACCAAATCCTTATTACCAGTCTTCTCAATGGTACGCACAGCCTCATCGATTTCCGACATAGTAGCATCGCCTGTAGCCAACATCACGGGCAATCCCTTACGAGCTGTATAATCAAGCATCTCAAGCCAAGTAATCTCACCAGAGCCAATCTTAATAAATGGCAGGTTCATGTCTGCACATAGATCGACAGCCTCCTTAAAATAGGGCGATGTAGAGAAGTCAATGCCCACATTCTTACAATAGTCGGCAATTTCCTGATGCCACTCTATAGGGAACTCTACATCCTTGAACACTTCACTTACCGTACGTCCCCAAGAGCCGTGTACACCATGAAGCGTCATCTTTGAGAATCCGCCTTCAGAAACGATGCTCTCGGCCTTGAAGGTTTGGAACTTGGCGCAATCAGCACCCGCCTCCTTGGCTGCATCAATCAGGCGCTTAGCCTTATCTAAACTACCATCGAAGTTTCCTCCGATCTCAGCGATGAAATAGGTAGGATAATCCGGACCTATCATCCGGTTACCAATTTTGATGTTTTTGTTAAATGTCAGCATATCTTGTTACGTTTTTATCTTCTTTGAATCAAATCATTTTCTTTTTGTTCTACATCCTTGTTCAGCTGCCACACTTCGGGATGAGCATCCAGATACTGATAGACCTTCTGGTTTGGAATAGGCTGCCCGTCATATAATTCATCATATACGCGCTGTGCCAGTTCGAAATCCTTATCTGTATCTACCGTCAGGCGATAGACACCTGACAACGACAGATGATAGGGAATTCTGTTCACCCTAAACAATTCCGGATGGAGATATAAGTAAGGTGTCACGTGCTCACGCTCGCGGTCTGACGAAGCCTTCAAATAGGCCTCATACAAACCTTTTGCGTAGAAAACCTCAGCTCCTGTACCCAAAGGTGCATCTTTCGACGACACATAGTCAAAGCCGGGCAAATTCTCGATCTGAGCATCCACCTGCTGCCAATCTACAAAGGGGTTATCGCTCGTGGCTCTAACCACAATCTCAGGCTCATAGGTTTTAATACAATTATAGAAGCGCTCTAGCACATTGTCTTCACTTCCTCGGAAACAGGGTATTCCCTTTTCCACGAGGAATGACTCTAGTGCATCATTGTTTCTGCCCACAGGGATGGCAAACACGACCTTGTCGATATTGCGACAAAGACTGAGTCTTTCGAACACATGCTCCGCTATCGTTTTGCCCGTCTTGCCTAACTTCATGACCACCTTATCGGGAAGTCGTGAAGAGGTCAGGCGCGCTTGAACCACACATAGTGTCTTTACCATATTGTCCATCCTCCATCAACTTGAATGTTCTGGCCTACCACATATTTCGAGGCATCTGACGCCAAAAAAAGTACGGCACCACGCAGATCATCGGGATCGCCCAGACGATGCGAGGGATTCTTCTCTCTAAGTCGGTCAGCAAACACCTTATTCTCCTGGACCTTTGGTGATGGGAACGGACCTGGCGAGATGCTGTTTACCCTAATACCACGATTGATCAGATAGGTACCGAAATAGCGGGTCATCTGAATGACGCTCGCCTTACCAGCGCAATAGTTCACTGGAATGAGCGAAGACTCACAAGGGGCCTCGTATACAGCCAGATAAGGCGATACGATGCCATACATCGAGGCTATGTTTACGATAGAGCCACCCTCCTTCATATACGGCAGCACCTCACGGATGCACTTATATGTGCTACCCGCAATACCGTCAATACATTTCTCCCAGTCTTCATCTGTCAGGTCTTCCGACTTTTTGCCGATACCGGCATACTGAGCGGCATTGTTAATGAGCACGTCGATGCTTCCTGCCTCTTCAGCCACATAACGGAATGCCTCACGGATACTCACCGAGTCCATGATATTTATCTTCACGAAACGAAGCAATGTGTCCGTGCCGTATACCGACACGAACTTATCGTGACTCGTACCTGCCACATAGACCAATGCTCCTGCGTCAGACAGCGCAGCCACCATAGCCTTACCAAGATGCCCGCAACCACCTGTTACAACAGCTGTCTTTCCTTTCAGAGAGAATAAGTCAAGCGTATGCATACCTGTTCTGATTATTTCTTTTCCAAACCTAACAAGGGCTTCAACTCTCCTTCCTCATACAATATCCAGGTCGTTGTACAGAGAAAAACAAGAAGAACAAAAATCATAACGATGCGGCTACGCTTCGGACCAGCCTTCACTGGGGGAACCGTTGCATTCTGCAAGATGGTGAACGCAGGAGTATCCTCCTGCACTTTTGCCTTAGCTGCCAACAGTTGAGCACACAGGGCATTGTAGTTGTTGTATAGCAACTGCATCTCGTTCTCCAATTTGTTCTGCTTCAGACGAGCACTCTCCAACACCACATTCTGGTTAGAGTCCATAAAGTCGGCATATATATCACAGATACGTTCATACTTCACTTTAGCGTCTTTATGCAACGACTCTACATAGGCCAGATCGTGACGAGCCTTCTGCGTTCGGTAGTCTGTCAAGGCGCCCTGCAACCGGACTCTTACAGAGTCAGCTATCGTGGCAGCAACCAACGGATCCTGATCGGTCACTTTAATGGTTATCACGTCCGAGCGCTTTTCAATAGTACAATCAATACTACCACCGATGGCATTCATGATCGAACGCTGAGCACCAGTAAGACGGAACGGGTCTACCTTCTCCTTCTTCTCTGGTTCATCGGCTTTTTTCGACTTGAACAATCCGAAGAAAGCCTTTTGCGCTTCAGTCCACCAAGGCGATTTCTGCTCATTGTCCAGATAATCGTAATATGTCATCACGCGATCATCGCCGTCTTTCTGAACTTTGATATCGAACAAAGAAGTCTTGAAGGCCACAGAGCTCATCAATTCTGGATACAACGATGGCGTAATGGCATCGCCCGACTTTGATGATCCGCCGATATTCACACCGAATGAGTTGGCAATCGAGGCCAGAGCTCCCATACTGCCACTCGAGGCCGTCTCAGGAGCAAGCATCACCTCTGCCCGATAATAATCAGGTAATCCCATTGTAACAAGACAGCCAACAATAAAAGCCGCAGGAAGCGTCTTATAATATAACTTCTTGCGTTTCTTCATCGCAGCCAGTATTTTCTGGGCGTTTGTCTTTTGCTCCTGCGAATCCAGGGCATTATTCTTCTGTTCTTCCATAAACATTTTGGATATAATGATAACTACTTTTTTCAGTCTTCAAGCGGAAAAAGAAAAGCCGCCGGCAAAAATGCGATGGCCACCGCCGCCACATTCTCAATCTGCACAACAACGCACTTATTCTTTTTTACGCGTTTAATCGTACCCTCTACACCAGCAAAGTCGCCTTCAACGACCTTCACCTTCTGCCCCGGCTTCCCTGCAAAATCCAGATTCTCCATATAGAACACACGGTCGTCGTTTACAGAGGCGACTTTTATAAAGTTGTCCATCTCTTTATCTGGCACTGTCAGCACATCCTTACGTAACACATTGTTCCGATTGTCAAGCACAGGCTTCATGATATAACGAAGCGATGTCAGTTCTCGACGCGTCATCTTCAATTCAGTAATATTCTGCTGACTGGAATGGACGAAAATCAGATTACTGATAGCGGGCTTTAATTCACGGTGGCGAGGATGTCTACCTTCAATATGTTTCCACTGCATAGGAATAAAACACTCTATACCAATAGAATCGAGATATTCTTTCGCTTGAAGCTCACGCGAGTATGTCACTCGCATAGGAAACCAATGTATTTCTTCCGTTTTAAGCATGCAGAAACTATTTCAGAAAAAGACAAAGAAGGGGGACACCGCTTCCTTGCATGCGGCGCACAAACGATTCATTTCCATCAAGTACAGTATCCATATAGCACTGGCATTCAGCGACTTCTGAGTACCGAGACCACCCGCTCCATGTTCGGCTTAGCCATCCTTATAGGATGAAGTGGGTAGTTTTTCGGCACAAAGGTACAAAGAATTATCGACAATCATGCGAAAAAAAAGCATAAATTCATAAATTATCCAATAATATCTTCCGCCACTGTTTTAAGCCACTCGCCAGTCGATATCAGAAATATGTTTACACCAAGAGTTTTTATAAGAAGTCAACAAAAAGACTACATAACAAAGTAGGCGTTTTTTTCATATCGAAAACAGAGTTTTCCCCTAAGGAAAACAGAAGTTTCCTCCGTGGAAAGTCTCACTTTACTCCAAGCAAACCTTTTTATACCATGACATTCGGAAGCCGGTTTTTCCTAATCTTTAACCAACATTTTCAGTATGTGTGTAATAATATGTAATGTTTTTCTTGGAGCATTATGGTTTTTTCACTACTTTTGCAGCGTCCGGACAACTAATGAACAAATTGTTGAACCATTAAAAAGAAAAGAAAATGAAGAAAGTATTATTTATGGCGCTGACGGCCCTGTTCTGTTTCTCGACAGCGAGCGCACAGAAGACCGTAATAGCTCAAAAAGATCAGAAGGTATATGAATATGACAAGTTGGAAAAGCAGCCAGAATTTCCTGGAGGCACAAACGCCCTGTTCAGCTATCTTCAAAAGAACGTAAAATACCCTGCAGACGCTCAGAAGCAGAAAATAGAAGGCAATGTAGTCGTGAGCTTTGTAATTGAGGCTGATGGTTCTGTAGGCGAAGCGAAAGTTATAAAGGAAGCATTCCCTTCACTTGACGCCGAAGCTCTCAGAATCGTGACGGCCATGCCTAGATGGAAGCCTGGCACGATTAACGGCCAACCAGTTAGAGTAAAATTCGCCTTCCCTGTGTCTTTCCGACTATAATGAAATATCTCATCTCTATATTCATCGCGCTATTTTTGGGGGCTTGCTCGCAAGAGCAGCCCCAAAGCGCTTTCTTGCTCGAGGCTGAGCAGATGATATCTCAGCATCCGGATTCTGTACTGAGAATGCTAAAACCATATTGGAACGACTCTACAATGACAGAGGCCGATCACGCATTGTTCGGGTTGCTCTATACTGAAGCACTACACCGCACAGGCCTGTCGACAGAGAGTGACTCGCTGATACTTGCCAGCAGACGATTCTATGAGCAGAGAGGCGACAAACCGAGAATGGCAAGAGCACTTCTTCATCACGCTATCGTACTCTATCGTCAGCAACACCCACACGAAGCTGTCCTGACGATGAAACGAGCAGAATTAATATCCAAAAATACGTACAATCCGGAATTCAAATGCTATCTGTATACAGTACTTGGAGACGTTAACGACAATGTAGGAAACTACCCACAGACGATAAGATACTACAAACTGGCACTTAAGACGGCAAAGCAAAGCCAAAACAAAGAGTGGAGAGTGAGAGCACTGAACAATATCGCACAGACTTTCGACGCACTGGGTGAAACCGATAGCTTGAAATACTACACAGAACAAGCCAAGCCTTACACACAAGGGATTGATGGTGAGATATACGCTACCTATTTGACCAACAAAGGTAGCTATCTGTTGCACAAGAACAAGCGCGACGAGGCCAAGAGCCTATTGTTGAGAGCCCAACAGAAAGCGCCATCAGACAGGGCTGCCAACCTATTGGCAAACATCTATCTGACAGAAAAAGACACAGTCAGCGCAGCCCTACAATGGTATCAGCTGGTAAATTCGTTCTCACCCGACGTGTGCATCAACTCGTACAGACAGCTGATAGACTATCTGACAGCCTGCGGAGAAACCAATTATGCAGCGGAGTACAGCAAACGACTGAATGAAGTATACCAAGAACTGTATCAGCGCAATGACGTTGCGAGTATCATAGCTCTGCAGACACAGTTTGACAAGCAACAGAAGGAGCGACACCAGTATCAGACCACCATAGCACTTCTATCGGCCATCATACTTCTGGTGCTTATTACAGGCACGCTTTTCTGGTACAATCGTAGACGCATAGATCATCTGAACGCCATCTATCTGGAGAGTATGAAGAAATACGACCTGACACGTAAAGAACTCACCAAAGTGCGACGTCAACGGGAACATGAGATTAAAGAGAACTCGGAACAATTGAAGCCCATTGTCTCACGACTACATACGACGGCTTTAAAAGGCAAGCATGCTACTAATGAGGATTGGGACGAGTTGTCGCAATGCATGTACACGCTAAGCCCCAACCTCCAGCTATTGCTCTCGCCCCTGAACGCTAAAGAACAACACGTATGTCTGTTGATACGCCAAAACTTTCTACCTACGGAAATAGCTATTCTAACTATGTCATCACCCCAAACAATAACAAACATGCGCGTAAGACTGCTAAAAAAACTCTTCACAGAGATTGGTGGCGCTAAAGACTTCGACACAAAACTGAGAACTTTCGAGTAATTACAATGGCAATTCGAAGATAAAGCGACAGCCCTCAGTATATTCATCATCGAGGAAGAGGTCTCCTCCAAGATTCACTGCGTGACGTTTTGTCAGCGGAAGTCCCAAACCAAGTCCCTCTGTAAGATCATCAACCTTAGTGAAGAACTCGAACATGGCATCGCGATCAGCCTTTGCGATGCCTTTTCCCGTATCTTGGATAATAAAGCGCACAGTAGTATCTGTAGGCGACACGATAATCGTAATATGTTGGCCATCGGAATATTCTGCAGCATTGAAAAGCAGCTCACGTAAAGAGCGCAATAAGTACAATTCGCTAGTCTGAATTGTGAAAAGGTCTCCTACAAAAGTCTGGAGTTCCACATGTATATCAGGATAATGAAGATTGGTATAATAAATAGCCTTACGAGCCACTTCGTTACACGATACCATATCAGTCTGTAGGTCGTTGAGTTCTTCGGACCGACCAGTATCAGAACTGTCGATAAGCATCAGCACCATGCGTTTGAGGGCACGCGAGTTATGATTCATGGTGTCAATGATACTCTTTTGTTCCTCTGCCGACAATACTGTAGCATTGTCTGAAGTATCGCTAAGCACCTGTGAAAAGCCCATGATGATGTTGAGTGGTGTACGTATCTGATGACTAACATTCTGAATGAAGACACTTTTCTGATGATCGGCTTCCACGGCCATGTCAGTAGCACGCGAAAGTTCTTCATTGAGAAGTCGGGCCTGCTCGTTAGCATAGCGCACACTACCCATATGGACTTTGAGTGAATTGAGCATTGTGGCAAAGCTATTTTGTAGACGCCCCATGATGTCCGGGCGATGACTATGGGGAATATATACCTCCATATTACCCGATATGACTTCTTGCGTTTTTGAGAGTAGTTCATTAAGCGGATGAATAGCATGAGCGACAGTTCGGTTGCACAAAACAACAATAATGACCAATCCGATAATGAATAGAGGTATTACAATGAAATAGAAAAGACGGTGATATCCAGCCAACCCAACGCTTTCTGGACAGACAATGGCAAGACTCCAAAGAGTACCTGGTACGGGCTGATAACACACGAGTGTAGACTCTCCCTCTAAGTTAACAACCATGTGTCCCTCGCAGCCCTCAGTCATTTCATGCCCCAAGGCAATGATATCAGCATGACTACTGGGATTGGCATCTCTGAAAATTGTCTGATTGAAAAGGCGCGTTGAGTCGGGGTGAATCAGGTATCGGCCATTTTCATCGACCATCATGAAATAGGATTTGGGATAGGGTTTCAACTCATTCATAGTTCGAGCAAGACGCAGCAGTGAGAGATCAGAAGAGATAACACCTATGCAAATACTGTCAGACCTATAGAGAGGACGCCCATACGAGGCCAGGGCACCTTTGAGAACGACGTCAAGCGAGTCGACCTCATCAATATAGGCCTCCCAACTAGGAGCATTCATCACTCGTGGACTTTTATACCACACCTTAGTGAAATATTCGTAAGGTTGTTCGATAACGGTAGTTAGAGCCTCACCCTCTCTGATGGTATAGGCAGAAAAGTAGCGACCATAACGAGGAAACATGTTGGGCTCAGCACTAATAGAACAACCATCTATATGCGGATTAAGGCGCACGATACGGTTTGAGAAAGTCAATAATGAGTCGGGGTGGAACGAGCGTTCAACTAGCCAAGCATTATAATTAGTTGCAGTCTCAATGGCAAGCAGGTTTCGCCGGAGCTGCTGCATAGCAGACTTGAGCACCGCATTGGCACGTTCACCAGCTTCCTGACGGATAATGCGACGCGACTGACTGAAGAGCACCGTCAACGACACACAGAAAATTAACATGGTTAAAATAAGCACGCCGAAACTGAGTTTGGCTGAGAACGACTTACGAATACTAAACATGGTCAGCCTCCTTTCTTCTTTCCTCATCCGACATTGAGATGAAACTGTTCAGCTGTTCTGTGATGGTTTTACTATACTCATGTATCTCGTTTACCAAACGTACAATCTCTTTCTTGTCCGTTGTACTATCTGTCTCGGTCAATGCACTGACATTCCTGAATATTGCCTTGGCAGGAGCCACCATCTGGTTTGTCATGTTGTGTAGGAAGGCCATTTTCATACGTTGCGCTTTCCGAGCTTGTCTGTAGGCAATACGCAGTACTTCACTACGTCCTTGCATAGTAATCTTCAGTTTGTCGAGCTCGCTCATCTGGTTGTTCAGCGATTGCTGCATGAGTTGGAAGTTCTTCTGCAAACGTCCAATCTCGTCAAGTTTATTACTATCTGGTATAGGTGCGTTATAGTTGCCTTCGGCAATCAATTTGGCCTTTTCTGAAAGCATAATCAGAGGGTTGAGTCGATGACGGATAACGGTGCGACAGAGGAAAAACAACAATAACAGTCCAATGATAGCAATAGCATGCATGTAATAGAGCAGATTGTTGTATTCTCCCAAAATATCGGCTTCTGGATATACAATAGCCGCACTCCATCCAAGTTCTGTAGGCGGACGTCCCGTGATACTCACACGCTTGAAGGGTTTAAAGAATCCATAGAGTTCATTACCTTCAAGTCGAAACTTACGATAACCTGCTTCGCCCGAAAGCATCGTCTCAACAGCATCCGTAGCTGCTTCATCGCCCATCTTACGTGAAAGCGCAAGAGCCGTCTCACGCATGAGTTTATTACCAAAGGGGTGGACAATGAACGTACCATCACAATCGAGTAGCACGCAATAGGAATTCTTTGAAGTTTTGGTCGCTGAGATAATGCGCGACAACTGACTGAGCGATATATTAACGCCAATAACACCTATGATGGAGTGATCTTTTCCACGAAGAGGCAGACAGAATGTAAGGAGTGGTTCCATATGAGCCTTCTCCATACCCACAAGGGGATTCAGCCATTCCGACTTACCCGAGGCCATCGGAGTCGTAAACCACGATTGTTCTGTGTAAGGACGATTTCCGAATTCTTTTTCGTTAACGATGAAGGAACTAACATAGGGAACACCAGCACTATCGGCACGGTGAACATATACCATGAATTTGTCGCGTGACTGATAGTAACCCGGCTTGAATGCGATGGCACAGCCCACGACATAAGGATTTGTCTCAACAAGTTTCCGACTGTAAGTATACATGGCGTCGGGATTGTCGAGATGGGGCAGCAAGCTGAAATACATATTGCCAGCAGACTGTTCGACACTCAGCAGTATATTGTCAATGTTCGACACTGTACCTTCCAACGTCTGTACGGCCTTATGGAAGGCCTCTTCCCTCACAGCCTTTTTGGAATAATGAAGCATGATAGACATCGTAACCACAAGCAGAATAGCCATGGAGAAGACGACCATCAGACTGATGCGAACAGACAATGCTCTACTGATAAATTTCGGCATTCGAAGCATATTCGGACGCAAAAATACAAAAAAAAATCGATAACTGTATGAATTATTGGTTAAAAAATACATATTTTGTGTATTATTTCGTAACTTTGCAACATAAAACCAAACTTTAACATGAAAAAAATAGGTATTATCAGTATGGCTATCATGGTCACCACTATGGTGCAGGCCCAAAGCAGCATGCAGTATCCCCAAACCGAGAAAGACAACACTGTTGACGAATATTTCGGTGTAAAAGTAAGCGATCCTTATCGTTGGCTCGAGAATGATACCAGCGCACAGACGACTGCGTGGGTAGAGGCAGAAAATAAGGTAACGAGCACCTATCTTCGGAAGATTCCCTTCCGCGACAAGTTGCTCAAGCGGCTCACCGAATTGTCCAACTACGAGAAAATCGGCGCGCCCAGCAAACATCACAATAAGTGGTATTTCTCACGCAACAATGGTCTGCAGAACCAGAGTGTCATCTACGTAATGGACAAACTGGACGGCAAGCCTCGCATATTCCTCGATCCCAACACATTGAGCGCCGATGGTACAGTGGCTCTGAAGTCCATTTCGTTCTCGAACAACGGACGCTGGGTTGCCTACGCAATCTCTCGTAGCGGATCAGACTGGCAAGAATTCTACGTAATTGACGTCAACACCGGTCAACTCACCAACGACCACATTGAGTGGGCCAAGTTCTCAGATGCCACATGGCTGGGAGATGGATTCTACTATAGTGCCTACGATCGTCCCATCGAGTATAAGGAATTTTCAAATTTGAATTCAGGCCACAAGATTTATTATCACAAGATAGGAACCTCACAGAGTGACGATGTGTTATTTTATCAGAACCCTACTGAGCCCATGCGTTTCTATAATGTTGAGATCAACGAAGACGAAACGGTGATGTATCTTTATGAGAGCGGTGCAGGTGCAGGCAACATACTATACGTAAGAGATCTCCGACAAAAAGATGCCCAGTTTGTCAAAATGACCAGCGATATGAACTACCAGTATTCGCCCATCTACAGTAATGACGACAAGCTCTACATCTACACCAATTACGGTGCACCAAAGGGACGAATCATGATGGTCGACATCCACAAGCCTGGCATCAATGACTGGCAAGAACTCATTCCCGAACAACAGAATGTTCTAGGCAGTGCAACAGTCATAAATCGCCAGCTAGTGCTTACCTACTCGCAGGATGCGTCCGACCACGCATTCATCTATGGTCTCGACGGCCAAATGCGCCACGAGGTCAAACTTCCTATGGTGGGTAGCGTAAATTTCTCAGGCAACGAGAAGGAGTCTGACTGCTTTTACACCTTCACCTCATTCACACAGCCCGGCACCGTCTATCGCTACGACATCGATGCCAACCTGAGCACGATCTACGCACAACCGAGAGTAAAATTCCGTTTGCAGGACTACGAGAGTCGTCAGCTATTCTTTGAGAGTAAAGACGGCACACGCATCCCCATGTATATAACTTATAAGAAAGGTATGAAACGCAGCGGAAAGAACCCAGTCTACCTATATGGCTACGGAGGCTTCAACATCGCCCTTACCCCTAGTTTTTCGTCTACCCGCATCCCCTTCCTCGAGCAGGGCGGCATCTACGCACAGGTCAATCTGCGTGGTGGTAGCGAATACGGCGAAGAATGGCACTTAGCAGGCACGAAAATGCAGAAGCAAAATGTATTCGACGACTTTATTGCCGCAGCAGAATACCTCATCAAAGAGAAGTATACCTGCAGCGACCGACTGGCCATTGTAGGCGGTTCTAATGGCGGGCTACTCGTAGGCGCCTGCATGACTCAGCGCCCCGACCTCTACCATGTAGCCATTCCACAGGTCGGTGTCATGGATATGCTACGCTATCACAAATTCACCATTGGATGGAACTGGGCCAGCGACTACGGCACCAGCGACGATTCGAAGGAAATGTTCGAGTATCTGCGCACCTATTCGCCCCTTCACAACTTGAAGCCAGGCATCTCCTACCCTGCCACGCTCGTCACCACAGCCGACCACGACGATCGTGTAGTGCCAGCCCACTCATTTAAATTTACAGCCACCCTGCAAGAATGCCACAAAGGTCTGAATCCAGTTCTCATCCGCATCGATACAAAAGCCGGGCATGGTGGAGGAAAGCCCTTAGCAAAGGTCCTTGAGGAGCAGGCCGACATCTACAGCTTTATCCTCTTCAACATGGGGATGAAGTTCAAATAAGACAAGTTTCTGTCTAAAAATCATACGCAGGGGTGTAAAATTATTAGACGTTTTACATCCCTGCTGTGTTAAAAGCTTGCAGAGAAAAGGATATACTCATATCTTTGCATCAGAAAAATATTTTTTAAAGAGAGATAAGATATGAAGAGTTATTTCAGATTTCTATCGCGCAACAAGCTCTACACATTAATTAATGTGGCAGGGTTAGTAATATCGCTGATGTTCATCATTCTGATAGGCGATTACACTTGGCGCCAATACAGTATCGACAGTTGGCACAAACATGCCGACCAGATCAGCCTGATAGGCTATCAGGACATCTTCTACATGTGGCCGCAAGCAGCCGAAGAGATTAAAAGTATGTGTCCAGAAATAGAAAAGACCTGCTGTGTATTGAGTCAGAACGGACGCATCAAGCACGGACAGGCGGAAGTTAAGAATGCCGAGAACGAACATGGTATCATCATGCTGACCGACTCGACCTTCTTCAGCATGTTCGACTTCGAACTGACAGAAGGCGACAGACGGACAGCCCTTGACGCTCCAGACAAATGTGTGATTACCGAACGACTCGCCAAGAGTCTGTTTGGCGACAAGAACCCCATCGGTGAATCGCTACAGATCATTGGCGATCATAATTTGATGCTGGGTAGTGAGGATCCCTACGACAGCACATTGGTCTATACGGTAAGTGCTGTGGCTAAGAATCTGGATCACACCGTTCTGCCCAACGAGACACAACTCATAGCCAGCATGCAGCGCTATCCGCAAATCATGGGTTTTCAGTTACAAAATGAATACTTCGCCTACACTGGCAATGGAACTCCCAAGGCTTTCTTCCAACTGCATCCCGGCACATCGCTCGATAGTAAGATTAAGGTTATACAAGACCATCTTTCCAAGAATTACTCAAGTTTCGTGGATCATAGTAAGGTGAGTTTCACCCCCCTTACTGATATTATGTTCGCCCCACAGAACAAAGGCATGGGACTACTGAAAGGCGACAAAATGCGACTTCGCATTCTGTTGGCAGCCGTGCTTGCCATCCTCTTCTTTGCCATCACTAATTACATAAACCTGACGGTAGCCAATACAGGCTTCCGAGCCAAGGAGATGGCTACAAGGAAACTCTTCGGCAGCAACCAACACCAAATTTCGCTGAAACTCGTCGCAGAGTCTACTCTCTTGGTAGCCATTTCCTTTGCCATCGGTCTGGTTTTGGCAGTCTGCTTCCAGGACGATGTTGCCAATTTATTTAAAGGTAAGATTGATCTGATAAACGATATCAGTTGGGGCACTCTGAGTGTCTGCCTAGGCTTCATTCTGCTGCTTGGCATCATCTCTGGCGTGTTACCCTCATGGCATATCTCACGCTTCCAGCCAATCGACATCGTGAAGGGCAGTTTCCGTTTTCATTCCAAGATGGTACTCGGTAAGATATTTATTATCCTGCAGAACGTAGTGACTGTAACCATGCTCACAGCAGCCTTAGTCATCTGGCTTCAGCTCAACCACCTCATCCATGCCCCACTCGGCTTTAATACAGAGAACATATACAGCATATACCCTCCCTTCGATAAGAGTGGAGAGGTAAGAAACATGCTTGAGAAGATGCCTTTCGTCGAGGAAATCGGCGCCCTTAACGGCACATCACTCACTTTGTACAGTAACTCTATGTCAACGATTAAACGCGATGGGAAGGATATACATATACAAAGGAGCATGATGAACAAAAAAGCCTTCGACATCTTAGGACTGAAAATAAAGAAAGACTTTGGCGCAACTAATGGCGGTGTTTATCTGAATGAAGAAGCTATCAGACAACTGGGCTATACAGAGGATACTCGCGAGATTGACTGGGGAAGAGGAGAGAAAAGTCCCATATGCGGTATCCTTTACGACTTCCATTGTGTTAACGTGTTGAAAGAAGTAGAACCTTTCGCAATCATCTATTTAGAAGAATTCAAGGAACCCTCTTATTACTACCTCATCGCAAAAACCAATGGTGATAAGAAGGCCTTAGCAGCTTTCCAGGATATGTTCAGGAAAATGGATATACCCGAGGAACAGCTCAATGGATATGCTAACAGCTTTGATTATTTTATCGCCGAGACTTTCGCTGATCAGCAGAACACGCTGAGAATCATTACCCTCTTCACGTTCGTTGCCATCATCATCTCTATCATGGGCTTCATCGGTATGTCACTTTTCTTCATCCGTCAACGCCAGAAAGAGATAGGTATTCGCAAAATCATGGGCAGCACGTCGCACGAGGTTATGATGCTGATGCTACGCACATTCTGTGCCCCATTGCTGGTTTCTTTCATCATTGCCATCCCACTGTCATGGTACATCATGCATGATTGGCTCACCAATTTCAGCTATCGCATAGAACTAAAACCGTGGATATTTATCATCACCTGTATCTTTGCCCTGCTAGTAGCCGTGCTCTCCGTTGGTCTGCAGATCATCAAGGCTGCAAGAACCAATCCCGCAGAGAGTATTAAGACTGAGTAGGCGCCTGTTTTTCTACGCACTTGGTAACCACGTACGACAGAAGCATCGCCCCCACGAGTACGCCAAAGATGATAGACAGACTTGTAAGAATGGGTATCTCAATGTGAGGCATGTTCAGCTTTAGCCCAAACCAAACAGCCAGAGCATTGACATACTCATTCATAGCCAGCAGCATCTTCACACCCACGAAAATCAGGATAATGCCCAGTCCATACTTCAGGTACTTAAAGTACTGAGCTATAGCTGCCAACGCAAAATAAAGGGCACGCAGTCCCAAAATGGCAAAGACGTTCGAAGTTAGGACGATAAACGGGTCGCGGCTCACGCTGAACACAGCTGGGATGCTGTCTACCGCAAATGCCACGTCGGTTGTCTCAATTACCAGCAGCGCTATAAAAAGAGGGGTAGCCAACAGGACACCTGCTTCGTTCCTGACAAAGAACTTCTCATCGTGCATCTCACCCGACACAGGAAAAAAGCGCTTAAACACCTTTACGATAAAATTGTTGGCAGGATCTGTCTGTTGCTCATCGTCATGACCGAACATTTTAAAGCCCGTGTAGAGCAGGAAGAGGCCAAACAGTCCCAGTACCCACTCGAAACGTTCCACCATAGCAGCACCAGCGAAGATGAAGATACTGCGCAGCACCAGCGCCCCAAAGATACCCCAGAACAGCACCTCGTGCTGATATTTGCGCTCTATGCCGAAAAAAGAGAAAAGCATCAGGAACACGAAGAGGTTATCCATCGACAGCGATTTTTCTATCAGGTAACCCGCCAGAAACTCCATAGCCTTGTCGTGAGCATTCACGGGATAGAACAGATAAATACCCGCACAGAACACGAGCGACACGCCTATCCATACAGCGGTCATTCTCAATGCCTCTTTCACACTAACAGCATGCTGTCCTTTTTTGCCAAACATCTTCAGGTCGGCAATGAGCATCAACAGCACAAGCACATAAAACACTATCCATGCCCACAAGGATATACCCATTAAATTCATATCGTCATAATTTTGGGTGCAAAGATACAATTAAGAAACCGAATGACCAAACCTTTCCCGAAAATTTGGCTGATTCAGAAACTATTCTTACCTTTGTAACTTCAAACAATCAATAACAAAACAATGATAATAGATGAAACAAGAAATCAACCCTAAAGAAACAAACAGGGCTCACGCCTTTGAAATGTGGATGAAGTCGCCCATGCCCATGGTGACACTTACCAAGACCTTCGACGTGACACACCTCTACAAGGCGAGCAAGCGCAGAAATGTGAAGTTCAACACCCTCCTGTGTTGGTGCATTGGCCATGCCGCCAGCAAGATGACCGAGTTTTATCTTCTGCCCGAACAAGGCACACTCTTTCAGTACGACCGTCTGGCTATCAACGTCATCGTGAACAACAAAGAGGGTGACATCAACTCGTGCGACATCCCCTACTCCGACAATTTCGACAAATTCTGCACCGACTATACCAACCTCACGCTGACCACCAGTGCTTCCTGTCAGAGCATATTCGACGAAGAGGCCGCCATCATCGGCACGTCAACCGTCATGGCTACCGAACTCGACTGCATCGTCAACCAATACAGCGGCATCTTCAACAACCCCTTTCTGGCATGGGGGAAATACCGCAAAAGTTGGTTGAGAACTACTCTTCCAATCTCGTTTCAGTTCCACCATGTACAGATGGATGGTGGTCATGCCGCCCGCTTCCTCGAAGAGCTGCAACAAACCATCAACACCATTTAATTAGGGTTTTTCCACGCAAAAGTAGGGGAAATCCTTTGGCCGTTTTCAGCAGAAGGTCTATCTTTGCAGTGTGAAACTTTAAAACATTGACGTATATGAAAAGAATAATTATCGCCTTGATGAGCCTCGCGCTCACAGCACCTGCCTTTGCACAGCACGGCAGACCTCATTATTATAACCGTACGACAAACAACTCACGCCATTATGACCATCAGATGTATTATGGTCTGCGGCTTGGTGTAGCTTTTTCAACAGTCAATTCCGACGATCAGTACCTTAACGGCAGTTCTGCCAAGTCGGGTCTTGACATCGGTGCTGTTGTAGGGCTGCAACTGGGCTACCGCTCACCAGTCTTTTTCGAGACGGGGCTCTCATACATCGAGAAGGGTGGCGACGGCCGCTATCAGGGCGACAAGTTCAGCTACAGTCTCAATTACCTTGAGGTACCTATGGTGTTGAAATACAAGTACGACGTCGATCGTTCGTTCAGCATCCAGCCCTTCCTCGGCGGCTTTATGTCTGTAGGTGTGGGCGGAAAAATCAAGGATTTCGGAATGCGTCAGGCCTTCAGTTCGTTCGACGACGACGCCTTCAAGCGTTTCGACGGCGGTATCCGTGTAGGCTGCGGCATCCAGTACGATTTTCTCTACGCCGAAATGGGCTACGATTTCGGATTAGCCAACATCTCTCACGATTACTTCGACACCTCCCACACTGGAACGCTCTTCACCACCATCGGTGTAAACTTCTGACAGACAATGTTTATTGGGAAAACTCAGGCTTTCATAAGGAAAGGCTCGGATTTTTCGACAACACACGGTTGCTGAGTGCCGTGAATGTTGAAAGTGAGCACGGAGCCCTCGGGGGTTACATCGAGTGAACACGGAGCACCTTCTATCATCGGCAGACTTATGTCGCTGCCAGCGGGAAAACCGCAGCAAACGGGAATGTCATACCCTTGCAGATGGGCTACCAACATCTGTTCTACGCTACCAAAACTAAGGTCGTACCTGATAGAGTTGAACGAGCCGAAGATGATACCCTTCACGTTCTTGAAGTTCAACTGCAGTTGCAACATGTAGAACAAGCGGTCGATGTCATGCAGAGACTCTTCGCATTCTTCGATGAAGAGGATGATGTCCTGATTGTGCGACAACTGGAACTTGGTGCCCGCAATGGCAGCATAGCTGGCAAGGTTGCCCCCGACAAGTATGCCCTCGGCGTGACCATATCGGTTATTAGCATTGGTAGGAATCTGATATTGCGGCAGTTTTCCAAACAACAGGTCACGGATAAGAGCTGTCGACAGGTCTTGATGACTGCCGATGTGAGAAGCCATAGGGCCGTGAATACACATCACGCCCGCACCAGTAAGCGCATAAAGCAATGTGGTGATGTCACCATGGCCGATCAGCCACTTAGGGTGTTGCTGGTAGAACTCAGGAGGAATACGGTTCAACAGATGGATAGAACCGTAGCCGCCACGTGTACAGATAACCGCCTTGATGCGCTCGTTCTCGAATGCCCATCGCAGGTCGGCAGCTCGCTCGTCGGCAGTACCGGCATAGGCTTCAACATTCAGACAGGTGGTATTAGGTCCGATGACAGGGCGAAGGCCCCAATTCTCGATGACAGCCGCAGCATGCAGAATGGTTTCCTCTGCCATCCAATAGGCCGGGGAAATAAGCGCCACTTCATCGCCTTCCTTTAAAAATGGAGGTTGAACATACTCAACATCATGGTATAACACCTCTTTCAGAGATCTTTCAATTGTTTCAGTCATTTCGAATAATTTGTATTTGGCGCAAAGATAGCTATTTATTTCGAGATTTGCAATCGTTTTCTTTAAAAAACGAGTAGGTCATTAACATTTTTTATGCGTCATATAGCGACATACCATATTTATGGTATATGAAATCCCATACTCGGGGGATTGTGGGAATGAAAAGAATGTCGTACCTTTGCACCATCGAATTAAAAGAAAAGTTTTTAGATTAATAATTAATAATAAATAATAAGGTAAGGATTATGAGTAAGATTGCAAAACAGCTGACCGAGCTCGTCGGCAACACCCCACTTTTGGAGCTCAACAAGTATTCACAGGCTAAGGGACTTGAGACACCCGTGATAGCCAAAGTAGAGTTTTTCAACCCCGGCGGTAGCGTAAAGGACCGTATAGCACTGGCCATGATTGAGGATGCAGAAGAGAGAGGGCTGCTGAAGCCTGGCGCCACCATCATCGAGCCAACAAGTGGAAATACGGGTGTAGGACTGGCACTGGTATCAGCCGTCAAGGGCTACCGACTAATCCTTACCATGCCTGAGACCATGAGTGTGGAGCGTCGTAATCTGGTAAAGGCTTACGGTGCTGAAGTACGCCTCACCTCTGGAAAAGACGGTATGCCAGGTGCCATCCGTGCCGCTGAGGAGCTGCGTGACTCTATCCCTGGAGCCGTGATTCTGCAGCAGTTTGAGAATGCCGCAAACCCCGCTAAGCACTATGCAACAACAGGGCCTGAGATTTGGCGCGACACCGACGGACAGGTAGATATCTTCATCGGCGGAGTAGGTACTGGTGGCACAATCAGCGGTACTGGTAAGTACCTGAAGGAACAGAACCCCAACGTAAAAGTGATAGCCGTAGAGCCAAAGGCCTCACCCGTACTGAACGGCGGTCAGAGCGGTCCTCACAAGATTCAGGGTATCGGTGCAGGCTTCGTGCCCAAGACTTACGATGCCGAGGTAATCGATGAGGTGTTTGACGTAGAGAACGATGACGCCATCCGTACCGGTCGTGAGATAGCTCAGCAGGAGGGTCTGCTGGTAGGTATCAGCGCTGGTGCTGCTCTCTATGCAGCCACAGAGATTGCCAAGCGTCCGGAGAACAAGGGTAAGAAAATTGTGGTGTTGCTGCCCGATACCGGCGAGCGCTACCTGTCGACGGTGCTCTACGCCTTTGAGGACTATCCCTTGTAAATATCCTCTATCACAAGGGCGCTCAGCGTAAAGCCGAAGACGGCGGTGATGTGAACCACAGAGCCGTTTACTTGAGCCTTCGTAGGACATTGTTCTGTGGTATGGCCCAGATTGGTCAGGAGCTCATCGCTGTAGACACACTGGAACTTGCGCTTGGGAAACTGCTGTTTCGACTTGAACTTCTTTCTCAGCGCACGTGCCAGTGGATCGCCCTGAACTTTCCAGAATTCAGTCACTTTGATGCGGGTAGGATCCATCTTCAGCGCCGCCCCCATCGATGAGTATAGCTTTGCTTTTGTCTGACAAGCCGTCAGAATGAGCAAAGCTTTATCTTTCAATGAGTCGATGGCATCGATAATATAGTCATAGTCATCAAGGCTGAACTCTTCAACCGTCTCTTGCGTGAAAAACTTCTGCAGCGCCGTAATCTCAGCCTCAGGGTTGATGGTGAGTAGACGCTCCTTCAACACCTCAACCTTTGGCAGTCCGACAGTCTGGGTGGTAGCCATCAGCTGGCGGTTGATATTAGTGGAACACACACAGTCGCTATCTACGATGGTCAGCTGGTGGATACCGCTGCGCACAAGTCCCTCTGCACACCACGAACCGACACCACCGACACCGAACACGATTACGCGTTTCCGCGCAATACGCTCCATTGCGTCAGGGCCCAGAAGCAGTTCCGAGCGGCTGAAATTATCATGGTAAAGCCCCATCATTCAGTTACATTTATTAATGACAATACTAAATTACGGGTGCAAATTTAGTTAAAATCCACCGGTATTCATTCTTTTATCCGAAGGATTTAATAAGTTTTAATTAAGCCTTGTGGTTATAGTATCTGATAAGGAGAGCTACACCAAGGAAACTCAATAGGAACTCAAGGGCCACAATACCAATGTACGTCATAACAATAAAGTTTAAAGCAACACGACATCTGCCGTGCTTTGACGACAAACCGAGCGTGTTGTGGTTATCCACTAAAAGTTACTTGCGCGTCACACCCTTACATCGAGAGCATTCAGCATATAACCGAAAAAGGCTGGTCTTCAGACTTTCCTCCACTCTCAAGCGCCTTCTCACCCAAGTGGGCAATGGCATATATTGCTTAAGAGCCATAATGGAGTTCACTGCTGCGGGACAGTCGGAGATTCACACTCACATTCCCAATTAATCGCGGCTAAGCGAACCTTTACGGGCAACGCATCTCTGTATTGCGCTACAAAGATACGACTATTTTCTGAAACCCGATGTTTTTTCTGAAAAAATCACACGCGGATAACGTTTTTTATACGTCGACGGTACCCGAATACCTAGAAATGATTAATCTGTTTTTGAGCATATTAGGCGGGCGAAGTGCTTAAAACACCGCGTTTTAGGTATTGTGGAATCCAAGGATTCGCCGTACCTTTGCAGCCGGATAAATGATAGTAAAAATGACGAGAACAACAAAGACTATTCCTACAGAGATGAAGGTGCTGATGAACCACATCTACGAACTCAATAAAGGCGTGCGCCAGATGGTGCTGTTCACATGTAACAAGCGCTACGGCGAGCAAGCCGTTTCTCGCTTGGAGAGCCAAGGCATTCCTTATGTGCTTCAGCCTGCCGGACAGAAGAACCTGAACGTCTATTTCGGGCGCCGCGAGTGCCTGGATGCCATCCGACTCATCGTCACCCGTCCGCTCAACCAGCTCACGCCCGAGGAAGACTTCATTCTCGGTGCCATGCTGGGCTATGACATCTGCGCCCAGTGTGAGCGATACTGCAAGCGTAAGGGTGAATGCAAGTGTGAGGGCGACTGCATCAATAAGAATTAAGTTACATATATAATATAAACAGTAGAATGAATACAACAATTGTTATCTTTGGTTCCTCAACAGGAACATGTGAGGCTATCGCAGAAAAGATTGCCTCGAAACTGGGCTGCGAGGCCGTAAACGTACAGGACCTTACAGCCGACATCGTCAACAACAACCAGAACCTGATTCTCGGTACATCCACATGGGGCGCCGGAGAGCTACAGGACGACTGGTACGACGGTCTGAAGACCCTTCAGAATGCCGACCTTAGCGGTAAGACTATCGCTTTCTTCGGCTGTGGCGACTGCTCTTCCTACAGCGACACTTTCGTAGGCGGCATGGGAGAGCTTTACAATGGCATTAAATCGAGCGGTGCCCACTTCATCGGCAGTGTCGACACCGACGGATATACCTTTGATGACTCCGAAGCCGTAATCGACGGTAAGTTCATCGGCCTGCCCCTCGACGACATCAACGAGGACGACAAGACCGACAACCGCATCGACGCCTGGCTGGCCGCCATCTCTCCCGCACTTTAGTTTAAAATGAGTTCATAAAGTATTTGTTTAGTTTGATTAGAGGGCTTGCCGTGAGGTAAGCCCTTTATGCAGGACATTTTATTTTTTCTAAATTATCATAGATATGAAAACAACCAACTATCGTGGCATCATAGGATTCACCGTCCTGTATGCCGTAACATCATTCGCGTGTGCATTCACAGGTTTCATTCACCCCTGGTGCTGGATCGTGGCTTTCCCGGCCCTCGCCGCCCTTCTTGGCGCCTACTCTTACTGCGAGGTGGCCGTCAGATGGCGTAAGTTCGGCGTAGGCACGCTGCTGTCTGTAGTGCTTGGAGGCTTTCTGCTGGCTATGGGCGAGTGCGACCTTACTCAGTCCGGACTGATGGTCGTGGCGGGTATCGTTTCCGACGGCGTACGTCTGTCGCTCGGCAACGATGACATCCAGTCGCTCCGTTTCTCCTACCCCATTCTCTCTGTCGGACTTATCGCATGGATCATGAAGTTGTGGACCGATACGGAGTGGTATATCCAAGGTGCAACCGAAGAGCTCAATGCGGCCTATGCTCAGGGGCTTGAGCAGCTTTCAGGCGTATGGGGCCTGGCTCTCGCAATAGCCGCCACCGCCATTGCAGCCTATTTAGGCGTCAGAATCCGCCTGCGCCTGGTATAGCTTTGCCACAAGGGCACCACTGATATTGTGCCACACGCTGAACACTGCGCCTGGTATCGTGGCAAGCGGATAGGCTGCGAAATGAAGCACCGCCAGCGACGATGCCAGGCCGCTGTTCTGCATACCCACCTCGACACTCAGTGCCACGCATTTGGGCCTTTGCAGATGCAATAGCCGTCCCACGAGGTAGCCGATGGAGAGCCCCAGCAGATTATGAGCCACGACGACCAGCACCACCAGCAGCCCGCCGACGAGAAGGCGCTCGGCATTGTGCGACACGATGACACCAACCACCAGCGCAATCACCACCGACGAGAAGGCAGGCAGATAGGGCGTCACGGCCTTGGTGAGCTGAGGCAGATAGCGCTGGCACAACAGACCCACGACGATAGGAGCAATCACCACATAGACAATGCTCAGAAGCATGCCCATGGTGTCAACCCCGACCATCGTTCCAGCCATCAGCCACACCAGCAGAGGCGTCATGACGGGTGCCAGCAGTGTTGATACGGCCGTCATACCAACCGAGAGCGCCAAGTCGCCCTTGGCCAGATAGGTGATGACGTTCGAAGCCGTGCCACCAGGACAGCAGCCCACAAGAATCACGCCCAGTGCCAGCTCTTCCGGCAGCGAGAACAGCCATGTCAGCGCAAAGGCAAGCAGAGGCATCACCGTAAACTGCGCCAGGCATCCCGTCAGAATATCCTTCGGTCGGCTCAGCACAATCCTGAAATCGCGGGGCGAAAGCGTCAGACCCATGCCGAACATAATGACTCCCAACATGGGATTGATGGCCCACGTACTAATCCACGCAAACGACGACGGCACCAGCAACGACAAAGCAGCAACCGCCAGCACCATCAAGCCCATCCAGCGGGCTATGAAATCACACACCTTCTTCATCATAACGGCGGCAAAGATAGTCATTTTCCTGCCCATTCCCGCTATTTCTGCGAGAAAAATCCCGATTCTGCAGAAAAAAATACGGAGAGTCCCAAGGCTGAGACTCCCCGCAGGTCCTCCGAGAGAGAGAGGCATATATAAATAGCAAACAAAACCGTTCACTTATCTGTGCGGACCGTGATGGCGCGGCTCATGACGGTGGTGAGGTGCATGGCGCGGATCATGACGGTGGTGAGGCTTCGGATGGTGGTTGTAGAAGTGGCCCCTCTTGTAGTGAGCGTAAACCGCAAACGCCCATCTGCCCGACTTCCACATTACGGGACGATAGAAGTGGTTCAGCCCCCTATACCTGTCGTACTGCCATGGTGTGAGCACGCAGCGCAGTTTAGCGTCTCGGCGGTCCCACCAGCTGCCATACACGTCGCTGCGGCTGTTGAGACTCATCATATAGTCGAGGTTTATATCATACACGTCGTCGTACTGTGCAGGCGTGAGGTTCAGCTCGTAAGCCATCTTGTCGCTCAGAAACAGAGCCTCTTTCTTGGCTGTCTTGTAGCTCATCGCATTGGCCGTGACGGTCATCACCATCATCATCGCCATCAACATCATTTTCTTCATAACCTTTATCTCCTATACTTTAAAAGTTCAACATTTGTTTCTTGTTTACATCGGCAAAGGTCGCAACTTTCGGTTTAGAAAACAAAGGAATATTCCTAATTCAGACGGGTGATTTCCCTATTTCGCGGTAGGGAAATCAGAATTTCGAGGTGACAGACCATGAAAAAACAGGTTTCGAAAGGCGTTTTCTGACACATTTTTCGTATATTTGCACCCAGCTTTACGATACATATAAAAAGAAACAGACAGGAATTATGAAAGAAAAGATTCAAACCGGCGCCGGCAAGGCACCGGCGGCCATCGGCCCATACAGCCAGGCAATCCGAGTGGGCAGCCTCATCTACACCTCTGGTCAGATACCCATCAACCCCGCCACCGGCGCACTTGTAGAGGGCGGCATCAAGGAGCAGACCCGCCAGTCGCTGCTCAATATCAAGGCCATCCTCGAAGAGGCAGGCGTGACGCTGGACAACGTTGTGAAGACAACGGTATTCATGGCCGACATGAACGACTTTGCCGAGATGAACGCCGTCTACGCAGAATTCTTCTCAGAGCCCTACCCCGCACGCTCTGCCGTTGCCGTGAAGTCGCTGCCCAAGGGCTCGCTGGTAGAAATCGAGGTTGTATGCTCGGCTATGTGATTTCAGGAAATGGAATACTTACCGAAAGACCCTGCCATACTGGTGTCGAGCGTCAACATGCTGCTTCGCGACGAGGAGTTCGACACGCTTGAGGCCCTGTGCTATAACTTCGGCACCGAGCCCGACGATGTCAAGCGCTATCTTTTCAACCACGGCTTCGTTTACAGCGCCGAGCAGCGCCAGTTCCGCCCGATAGGTTACGATGAATAGAATGCCCCTGTGACATTTCAGAAAGAATAGAAAAAGAGCATCCATCTCTGTGGGTGCTCTTTTGCAGTTTCAAGAATCATTCCTGTTCAGCGCTCGTCTGTCATGCAGGCGTATTCCCCATACACGATACCGTTCCGAGGGCGGTCAGAGCCGCCGTGAGGATTGATATGACGACCTGAATGACGGTCTTCCAAGTTTCTTTCTTCATGGTGTCTTAAGATTTTGTTTTTCACTTTTTCCTTCGTTTTTGCCATTCATGCGAGCATGACGGCACTCGCTTCATCGAGATGTTCATGGTGTTAGTTGCCGCCGTTCTGCGAACCGCCGCCGTTGCCCTCGGGCTCATCGGTATAGTCGGTGAAGTTCTTGGGCAGCTCGGTCACGTTGCCGGCCTTGGTCAGCTCGCTGCGGGTGAACTCCCCGGTGGCACGGGCACGCATATAGACGCTGTCAATGTGCTTCGTGGTGGAGAAGTCGGCCGACGTGGGCGCACCGTTCTTCTTGGTCCTGATGCCTACACTGAAGATGGCCAGCCCCTCCAGCTTCACGGCCTTGCCCTCCAGCATCAGCTCGCGGATGCAGCCGATCATGTCCGTCAGCACGCCCTTGATGGCCCCCTTCGAGTACGGCGTGTTGTGCTCCGACATGTGCTTTGCCAGCTCGTCGACGTTGATGGTCTTGCCGATGGTGACGGCACGAGCGAACCACTTGCCATAGGCCAAGCTGTTGAGATTCTTGTTTTGATACTTACGATAAAATACGCTCATAATAAATGTGTTATTTTCATAGTATTAGACTACCTGTGCAACCAGCTACATCGGGTGGCCGCCTCCCGCCTTTTGTCTCCATTTGCGACGCGCGCTTCTCGCTCCTTTTGACGATGCATTTCCCTAATGCTCTGCAAAGGTACAACATTTTTCGCCAGATTCCAATTTTCGGGCATCTGTAACCCGTAAAAATCTGTTAACGAAACACAGATATTCCCTTAAAATATGTAAACGCTTCGATTAACCGAGAGCAGAGCAACAACGTTTGTTTCTCTCTGCCGAGCGTGAGAAAGGTCGAGCAAAGCTCAACGATACATTTACGCCGTTCAAACGTATTGTTTAGCCACTTCAAATGTACCGTTTACGATTTACGAACCACCGCCACTGGAAATCGCTTTGTCCCACCGCCACATTGGCTTCGCCGAAATGGCTAAGGCTCGGCATAGCTCAAACGAGCTCGGCTCCGCACTCGCCACATCGCCACTTTGCCACAATGCCACAATAAGCCCCTGAAACCATACACGCTAATACTTTAGAATAATAATATAATATATTATATTATTATTCTAATTATAATCTATCCCCCTTTTCGCCACCTTAATGTGACAAAGTGGCAAAGTGGCGAAATGGCGGAATGGCAGATTGTATTTTTATTAAATTATGTGTAAAAATGTGCCTGGTTGTGAATAATCTCACAAATTCTATGTATCTTTGTAACCAAGAATCGTAGATAATATCAATGACAGAAATACGTTCAATAACAGCAAAGGCAAAACCATTTATAAAATGGGTTGGCGGCAAAGGTCAGCTCATTGAACAATTGGATGCGCAGCTACCAGCTGCCTTTAATAACTGGGAAGATGTTACATACATAGAACCTTTCGTGGGTGGAGGAGCTATGCTCTTTTATATGTTGCAGCAATATCCCAATATTCGTCATGCGGTCATAAACGATGTGAACCCTGATTTAACGACTTGCTATCGTACAGTAAGGGACATGCCTGAGGAGTTGATAAATTCCTTAATGGATATCCAGAATGTATACAATGCCCTTCTGACAGAAGAGGCTCGCAAGGATTTTTTCCTCGCAGTCCGTGATCGCTACAACGAGAAGAATCTTGACCCAATAGAAAATACCACAAAGTTTTTCTTTCTCAATCGAACTTGTTTCAACGGTCTATATCGAGTTAACAAGAAAGGTTTTTTTAATGTTCCGTTTGGTAAATACACCAATCCGCAGATTTGCGACCCTGCGACTATCAGAAAAGATAGTGAGCTGCTTCAACGTGTAGAGATATTGACAGGCGATTTCGAAGCCACCTTCGATTATGCTCAGGGCAACACTCTATTCTATTTCGACCCTCCTTATCGTCCACTAAGTGATACGTCCAGCTTTAACGATTATGCAAAAGAGGCGTTTAATGATGATGCACAGATTCGCTTGAAGGAATACTGTGACCACATAGACGATGCAGGCTTCCAATTCATGCTCAGCAACTCAGATTGCAAGGGAAAGAATGAGGCAGACAACTTCTTTGATGTGCTTTATAGAGCATATTTCATTGAAAGAGTATGGGCTTCACGAAGCATTAACTCTAACCCCAATAAGCGTGGAAAACTGACAGAGATTCTTGTACATAACTATGCTGCAACTAAGGTACAGCCCAACGTTGAATATGCGCAGGTGGAATTGGAACCAATTTATGCAGCGGAAGAAGTTTAACCACATAATGCCGTAGTCCTATGATTAGTAGTAAAGTAATCGAATACATGCGCCCTTTATTTGATATTATCAGCAATTCTAAGGGCAAAACCATTGGAGAGATAAAAGACGAATTGAACATCGAACGTTCTAAGATGGTTAAGGGAGCATCTGGCCTGATAGTTGAAAACCTGCTTGGTATTGAAAACAATAATCGTGACGAGGCAGACATCCCTGAGATTGGATGTGAGATAAAAATCCTGCCGTTGCAGAAGAATCGCGATGGTTCCATCAAAGCCAAAGAGCCTACGGCTATTCAGATGATAAACTATATGGAAGTTGCTAAAGAGACTTGGGTAACCGCCAAACTTAGAGGCAAGATTGCTCTGACATTCTGGGTTGTCTATTTGGCAAAGAAGAATGGTAAGGCTCTTAACCAAAACGATTATGTCATTGTTGACTATTTCTTGGATCATCCATCAGATGTTCAGAATGGTGTATTCAAAACTGACTGGGAAGAAATACAAAGCTATATCAAGGAGGGTCGTGCAGATGAATTGTCTTGTAGCATGGGTGTATATCTGGAACCAAAGACTAAGGGTGCCAATAATCAAGACAAAACGGATGCTCCTGACGGAAAAGGTGGTATAACAAGAGCACGTAGAAGAGCTTTCTATTATAAAAAGAACTATACCAATACCGCTATAATACCCAATCTTGATTTATCTTCGATAAAGAAAAAGTGATATTACTATGGATAAGTTATCTAACTTCTGCTCTGAAATAAAGGCTGCTATAGGCGAGGCAGATACCTTGTCTGTGGCTGAAGCGAGGACTGTAGTCAAAAGTATCAACGATTTCCTTTATACCAACTATCCAGGTATTGGCACTACTCTGGAACTTGGTGAATATAGAGAGTATTTCTCTGACTTTCATAAGTTCTGGGAGACACATCACAAGGAAATACTTGATTGCAAGATAGATGATGAAAAGTGCGAACAAGTGGCTGACGCATTACGTGCCATATATGTAAAAACAGATGGTGACGCATTTAGTGAGTTGTATGATACTTGCGGTTTGAGTAAGCCTGAGATCTGTCGCGTAAGGTTCTTAACAGCAAATCAGGACTTTCGAGGCTCATTAAACTTTTCTAAAGTGGCAAACGTATTTTTGTCAGATAAGACTATTTTTGATGAAGATGTTATTTTCGAGCATCCTGACGATTTTTTGCATAGTATTGGCATCTTATCTCTTTCTCAGAATGACAAACGAATATCTTATGCAAAAACAATTGCAGGATTTCTACTTAACAAGGGAACTTCACCTTATAATCTAATTGACTTATATAAAAGAGACGTATCTCTTTTAAGAGAAGCTATTATCGGATGTGAGGGTTCTGGTTATGGCAACAAGAAAACAGACATGTTTCTTAGAGACATGGTTGTATTGGGTGTTTGGAAAAACGTGTCAGGTTTTGACAAGATAGACGTTGCTAGTGATATTAATACGATTAAAGTTGCTTTAAGGACTGGAATTATAAAAACAGAGATTCCTTTAGTTTCAAGTTTCCTTGATATCTTCTGCTATCAATATAGTTACATTGATACAATGAATGCTCTTGCATGGCGTAAAGTTTGGGAAATATGGAACAAAAAATATCCTTCTGAGTGTATTGACAGTCCTTGCCTTATCGACTATTTTGTCTATAATGTAATCGGAAAACAATTCTGTAAGGAGATTTTATATTTGTTTGAGTGCGAGACAAAAGAACATACTTTTTTTTGGCATTCACATCAAAATAGAAGATGTCAAGTATGCAAAGACAAAGGACTAAAAAATAATAAAGCGACTCGTATTGACCAGATAATACCCTGTGCGAGTGAAGAGGGTTATATTGCTATAGAAAATTCAGAATATGTAAGATCGTTGCCAGAGGAACAAAAATTTAGCGAATGTCCCTTCAAGGATATTTGTCAAGAGAACCGATACTTGCAACCGCCAAAATCCATCAGCATTTTGGGACAAACTGGATGGGCTACGGCATATGCAAGAAAGAACGAAGGTGGTGGAGGATTAATGGCATAGCTTATGAAACCTTATTATAAATCTCCCAACCACGATTTCAATCTTCTTCATGGCGATACATTTGAACTGCTGCCACAGTTTGAATTTAAATTCGACATGATATTTGCCGACCCACCATATTTCCTGTCAAGTGGCGGTATCAGCGTGCAGAGTGGAAAAGTTGTTTGTGTGGATAAGGGTGACTGGGATAAAAGTATGTCTCAGGAAGACATCAACGCCTTTAACATGAAGTGGCTGTCGCTGTGCCGCGAGAAACTGAAAGACAACGGTACGATATGGATTTCTGGCACATACCACAACATATTTTCTGTAGCCAATAGTCTGACGCAGTTAGGCTACAAGATTCTGAATGTTATCACATGGGCAAAGACGAACCCACCACCCAATATCTCCTGTCGCTATTTCACCTACTCGACGGAGTTTATCATTTGGGCAAGAAAGAAGGAGAAAGTGCCTCACTACTATAACTACGAGTTGATGAAACACATCAACGGCGACACACAGATGACAGATGTGTGGCGACTGCCTGCTATTGCTCCTTGGGAGAAGAAATGTACGAAGCATCCTACCCAGAAACCATTGGGCCTGTTGAGTCGTATCATTATGGCATCAACTGAACCTGGTGCATGGATTCTTGATCCCTTTGCTGGCAGCAGCACAACTGGTATCGCAGCAAACTTACTTGGCCGCAGGTTCCTTGGTATAGAGCAAGAGGAAGAGTTTGCAAGAATCAGCATGGCTCGTCGCAAAGAGATTGAGGACGGCAGGACGTTTGCCTCCTTTAAAAAGAAGATACCCGATATCGTCAAGGCCGAGGATACTCAGACAGATTGTTTCATGTGCAATGAACCTATCATAGAACGACTTCCATTCTTACAGGATGAATCAGCTGCGACAAAAGATGATGTATTTATGTATGCCGTTGGCGGCTCATATCGCAAAAAAGCGGAGCCTATAGGTAAGCTGGCAATAGGTATCAAAGACGGGGCTTTGGATAGTGTCAACATCAGCAACATCGGCTATATTATGTTCCACTATTGGAGCAATGAGAAGGCTACACCATATAAACTTCTCAGAACTCCAAGGCTTGTCAGCAAACAGAATATACCCAGTGGATACTTGCTTCGTATAGGAAATGGTGCAGAAGAATTCCTTTTATTGAATTACGACCCCAATAAGCCTGCTGAAATAGAGAGCTATGATATTAAAAAGGTAATGAGAAAAGGCAAAGGCAGGTACTTGCCATTCGTTGCCTCAATAAGTGACATTAAGAATAAATAGCATGCAACAATGATAGAGACTCACATATTGAAACTTGATCCGCCTTACCAGATTATTCATGCTGGCGGAGAGGTGGGATTGCACATTGCAACACTAGTAGTGACAAAGGAATCTGAAACGGAGGACGGAAAATATGCTATAGAAACCCATAGCCATCCCGTCGTGTCTCTTGTTAGCAAAGTCTTTAACACTATTGGAGAGGCTGGTAAGATGTTTTCTTCGGGTGAGTATTCCGAGGGTATTATCTGGAACAAGGTCGAACTGCCTGATGTTGATACGTTCTGTATGGAAGGAACACGCGCCATCTCTCTGGATTTGTTGAATTGGGTTTATGCTGGGGCATTAGGTGGAAATACCAGAGGTCATTTACTGAGGCTGGGTAATATTATAAGAGGATTGAAACGCCTGGGAGTAGGTATAGAGTTGCCCTTCGGTTCTAAAAAGGATATGAAAGAACTCAATAGAGTGGAATTAGACATAGACGATTCATGTGCAGACAAATTCCCGCCAACTATTGACGGAGGTAATAATTTCTGTCATTTCTGGCTTGAATATGATGGTAATGTTGACCACGCGGTTGAAGAGTTGAGCTTTCAGGCAACCGAATATGTAGAAAATGTTTTCCCGGCAGAATGGAAGGTCGCGTTTAAATTTTTCGCTGAAGATGAGCGACTGAAGCCAATTGCCGAAAAACTGAACCAAAGAGATTTTCACTATGAGCGTGTAAATTGTTGCCCTGAGGAAGAGGTATGAGTTACAAGGTTTCAATGATGTATTATGGCAGTCGTCTTCGTCCTGTTGAAGAAGTCGTTTCGGAGGCTATGGAGGCAGAGGACTTTTCTGTAGTCAATCATTACCTTACTTTTCTATTGGCACATGCTTGCGACACTCAGGACTATAGGCTACGCAGACAATGTGACCTGATAAAGACGGCTCACGGAAAACCGCCATTCAAGGGGTCTCCAACATCCAGCAACAATCTGCCACAACAGCGTCATCCTGCTCTTGCTGCAGTTGCTCCCAATCAGATATTCGTCAAGAACTATAACGGCAAGCCAATTGATTTTGAGATGCTGCGCAAACTACTCTATGACTGCTATGTTGTTAACGTCCGATTCAAGTATGATTGGTATGCACCATATAAATTCTTCAACGACATTCGTATTCTCAACGATACAGGACTGAAGCCCTTTGCTAAGCAGATGAATGCCTGGTATAAGGATTTGGCTGACAGCCATAAATGTGACGCGGAAGCACTGAGTGACTGGAATTGTGGCTATACTGGTGAAACTCACCATAACCTATGGAGCTTGGATGTCTTCTACAACAAAAGAATCGGCAAGAAACAAACCACCAAAGGCTTTCAGAGGCTGCTCACTCACATCGAAGCACTGAAAGAACAGTTAAAGACTATACCTGTCATTACGAATTCCGATAAAGACGGGATTCGCTGACATAATTATAATTATAGTAACGATATGGAGATTAAAAACGTCACAATCACAAAGCGTGACGGTTCAAAAGACCGTTTCTCGTTAGACAAGATTATGAGCGCTATTTGTAAAGCGTTCGAGAGTGTCAATGAACCAACTGATTTGGGCACTGTGTCAAAAATCCTTAGTCATCTGGATGTAAAAGATAATACTCAAGTTGAGGACATACAGAGCCAAGTGGAAGCTGCCCTTATGAGGGAAGGACATTACAACGTTGCCAAAAGCTTCATTTTGTACAGGCACGATCGTAGGCACTATAATACAGGACGGCCCAGCGTGACACAACTATGCCGACGATTGACGGATAATGAGTGGATTTATGCTTTTAGGGAAGCGCAAGAAAGAGCAAGCATATACATAGACAATCCAAACCAATATGTCTGTGTATTCTTCACGACACTCTTCTCCCTTTTGGGTAACGAAGTGCCTTCGGGAAAGATTGCATATTACTGGAAAATGTTACGCAAACATATTGTCGGATTGAAAATACCTGCGTTACGAACCATTCAATATAACATTGAGCGCTTCATGAAATGGAAGGATAATGCAATAAAATGGGGGCTCAGTAAGGCTGAGAAAATCAAGTTCAAAGCTTGGTCGGCATTACAGAATGTATTGGAAAAGCTCTTACCAAATATTGAGCCCAAGTTGGTGACAGTTGCATATTGATAGCAGGCTCACCCTACCAAGCATTTATATCGGAATCAGAAGTATCTGGTTCCGTTTTTTTTGCGTAGAATTTAAGTGATATTAAACGCAAAATGTATTCGGCAAGAAAGAAGTACCTTTGACCCCACAAAGCAAAGCGGTCTCATAAATACCTGATAATAAAGCTGTTCGAAATCAGAATTACTCCAGCATCGGACTTGTATTTTTATTTGCAACGTGTTTTCACTATCTTTGCGCGCCCTATCGAGGGAATTCCGGCGTTATTTCCCGCTCGTATCCCTAAGTTATCCCGCTTATCCCGAAACGGACGAAGTATTGTGAAAACACGGAAAAGGGCTGAAAAAAGTTCTGTAATTTTGCATCAGTAAACCTGAGTACAGGATTCGGACTATTATAAAAAGGTATTAACAATTAAATGGTCGATTAGGAGCGACCGGTTGAGTGAAGTGAACGAGAAGAAAGTCCTATAGGTGAAAAGACGTCAATTTCAGACCTTCATCTTCTCTCGCGAACTCAACAAAATGAAAATTTTATTAGAGAAAGGTGACAGCGAAGAACAAATAAAGATGGCAGAGGCTCTGCTGGCAAATAAGTTAGTAAGTGCCATTGAGACCGTGACCTACAAGTGCCAGAAGGTACAGAAGAGCGACGATGAGGTGGCAAAGGCTGTCATCGTGGTTGTCGGGCTGTTTGGCGTATGCACCCAGTGGACGGCTGTGTATAGGGTGTTGGTGGATTTTTGCGGTTGGGAAAGTGACATTGCAAAATTCTCCCAGCGCATGAACACGCTATTAAAAGATGTACGCCTGACGCATCGGTGTACCTATCAGTCAATCCAGAAACCGCTATCATCAAGCAGCATCCTTAGAAAGAATTATCAGGAGTGGAAGAAGTATAAGGCTCCTAAGGGTGACAGGGTGTTCCCACGCCAGATGTTTATAGCTGAAAACCTGCTGAAATTACTTTCAATTAGTGCTTAAATATACGATTGAGCGGTGAAATATACTATCTCAAAGTCATTACAAACAAGGCATTGATATTCACCCTACCTTTGCAATCAAGATTGCGAGAACAGGCTGCACCTCAGCAAAGAGCTAACTCTCTGCGTTCGGTTTGCACTGTCCTTGCAACGTCAAACAATTTAAAGGTCGTTTAAAGGAGCGACGTTAAGCAAAATAAGAAGATGTCACGTACACGTAACACTATCACAATGGCAAGAGGCACTATCGCTGAGAATGCACGTCGTCAGCTGTCGCTGATCAACCGGTGTCAGATGCCGAGAAACGTGAAGAGAGACTGGCGCTTCATGGGTCACAGAATCTAAGAACAATAGGATTCGGGCCCGAATCTCGAAAGAGAGAAAGGACAGTCAAACAAACTACATTTTTCAACAATCCGAGTTGAGGCGAGCACGATGAGGGGAGTCCCCGGGATAATTTGCGCAACCTTCTTTTCTGAACGCTCCACTCACCTCGCTTAACAACAAGGATTAAGAAATGAAACCATCTTTTTTCAGACCACAGATTTTGCAGCAGAACGTCCAGATGGACGGCAGTATCAACTTCATGACCAACGGCGACATCAACGTCTATCCGTGCCCTTGGGAAGATGAGAAGCAGGTGACTGGCGGTGAGCGCGTGCGCTACCGTGCTGGCATCGAGGTGGATGCCGATGGGCGTACCCGAGTGAAGCGCTACAACGACGGGCTTCAGGGTCCAAAGCACGATGTGCTCTATGAGACGCCTCACGGGGCAGTAAAAGTTACCCGTCCGCTGTATCGCAGCGATAACGGTCGCCGACGACTGAAAGACGAGTATGTCTACGTCACGTTCAAGTTCCCGAAGAAGTACGGGCTGGCACTCACCAAGGCGCTCTATGAAGAGGAGGCCGATCAGATTATGTCATACCTAAAAACCAGGAAGGAGGAAACAATATGGAAGTAATCCGCAGGATGATAGCACTCAATCCGCGTCAGACGAAGGAGCAAACCAGGGCTTTCGTACAGACGAGCCCGCTCGCTGACTACGATGCGCTGACGCAGTCGCCGAGGTTGAAGCAACTGGCAGAGCGTATCAATACCACTCAGGATGACGAGCAGCAGCGGAAGCTGAAGGGCTGGTTGCCGTTTCGCTGTCCGCACTACACGCGATTCCGTGACAACCAGCGCGACCGTGAGCACATTGACCCTGAGAGTTTCACCTGGCAGACGTGTGTAGATATTGACGATGCCTCGCTCGTGGAGGAAGCTAATATGCGTGCGGAGCAACTGGATATCGAGATTGGCGGCGAGTGGCAGGGCATGATGCTGCACAAGGACTACTCGGCTCGCAAGAAGCTGCACATCGATATCCGGCTGCCGCTGGGAATGACGGTGCCTGAGGCGCAGCGTGCCTACTGCAAGGCGCTTGGCGTGGCTCCCGACACTTCGTGCTTCACGCCTGAGAGGTTTATCTACATCACGCCAGCGGAGTATGAGATTTATCGGGCCGACGGGTGGTATGAGGTGCTTTCGGATGATGAGGTGGCCAAGCGCAGGAAGGCGTATACCGACAGAGGGCTGAGCATTGACGGGCGCACAGAGGACGGCTCTTACTTTGACCCGGGCGATGACGGCGGGAATATCGTTTCGAGCGATACGCCCCCTGACACTCCATCCAAGTTTCCACAGAAGTTCAAGGGCGTGGCTTATACCTCGATTATTGCCGAGTATTGGCGCAGAACGGGCGGTGAGCCTTCTGAAGGTGAGCGCAACAAACGGCTGCACCAATTGGCGGCCAACCTGCGAGCCATCTGCGACAACTCGGAGGAGTGGCTGCTGGAGGTGATGCCCAGTTACAAACTCACGGTTCAGGAGATGCGCAGCATCATCCATTCGGCTTGCAAGGAACCTACCAAGGGCTCGCGCTTGATGGACAGGATTGTGAACGCGCTCGAAATGGGCATCTCGTCGGATGAGACAGAGGATGCTGAAGCGGTGGCTGAAGAGACTGGCGTGAAGGTGAATGTCAGGACGCTGCCCATCGGACTGAAGGAGAGTCTCGTTGGTGTGCCGGCATCGATGCACATGCCTGTGCTGTGTTCGGTGATGCCGATAGCGGCTGCCTACGCTGACCAGGTGGAGGTGGAGTATTGCGACGGCAACGTGCACCGACTGGGGCTGATGTCGATTATCCGCGGTGAGCAGGCTTCGAACAAGAGTGTCTGTAAGAATGCCGTTGACCTGTGGAAGCGTCAGCTGGATGAAGAGGATGCCCTGGCCCGTAAGCGCGAAGAGGAATGGAAGGAGCGCAAGAAAGGTCGCAAAGCCAACGAAAAGGCTCCTGAAGACCCGCATGTGCAGATTCGTGTGGTGCCGGTGACGGTCTCGTGTTCTACGCTGCTGAAGCGTTTCAAGAATGCGCGGGGACACACCATCTACTCGTTTGGTGAAGAGCTGGACACGCTCCGGAAAACCAACGGTGCCGGCTCGTGGTCGTCGAAATACGACATCTATCGTCTCAGCTTCGACTTCGGTGAGTGGGGACAGGATTACAACTCGGATCAGGCTGAGAGTGGCGTGGTGAACGTGGCCTATAACTGGACGATGCTGGGCACCAACGGAGCCTTGCGGAAGTGCTTCAAGCAGGACAATATCGAGAATGGTTTGTCGTCGCGCATATTGGTGGCAGAAATGCCCGATAGCGCGTTCTCGAAGATGCCGAAGTTCGGCAAGCGCTCGGCTGAGGACGAAGCGAGGATTCAGCAAGCCGTCACCCGTCTGCGTGGCTTTTCTGGTCTCATGGATGTGCCTCGTCTGCGTAAGGCCATCGAGGCATGGGCGGAGGAGAAACGTGTGGAGGCTGCTAAGGACATCGACCATGTGAAGGACACCTATCGCAAGCGTGCGGCTGTCATAGGCTTTCGTTGTGGAGTGATTTTCCATCTGTTGTCGGGCTGTGCCAGGGAAAGTAAGGCTTGTCTGGACTTCGCGCTGATGATGGGCGAGTATTGTCTGCAACAACAGATAAAGACCTTTGGCGAGGCGCTCCGCAATGAGTATGTCAACGCGCAGGACGAATGTCAGCGATACGGCGCAAACCACTCTATATTCGACCAGCTCTCTGCCTCGTTCACGATGGATGACCTTCGGGCGCTGAAGCGTGGCTACTGCGGTGAGTCGGCCCTGAGAAACATCATCACCCGCTGGCGTCGGGACGGTTGGATAGAGAAGACAGATAGCAAGCACTGGCATAAAGTGAAAGTGGAGAACTGAAAAGTGCCACAACGCCACTTTGCCACATTAAGGGCATTCGCCCTTGAACTTACAACAATTATGGAATTAGTATTAACACGCATAGCAAAACGCAAGACCTATACGATAGGCAAACTCTACATCGTAGAGAAAGTAGATGATGAGTATCTGGCAGGAGAAAAGCAAACTTACTTCTGCGACACCCTCGAGCCCACCTGGCGCGACTACGCCCACGGAGGCCGCAAAATAAAAGGCTGTTCGGCCATCCCCGAAGGACGCTACGCCGTAGTCATCTCATGGAGCCCGAAAATGAAGGTCTGGCTTCCCATCCTCCTCGGTGTCCCAATGTTCAGCGGCATCCGCATCCATGCCGGCAACACCGCTGCCGATACCGAAGGCTGTATCCTCGTAGGCCAGAACCTGAAGAAGGGCATGGTGCTCAACTCAAACATCTGGCTCAAGCGCCTGAAAGACAGAATCGTCGAAGCCAAAGCCAAAGGCGAAGCTGTTTGGATAACCGTCAGGTAAAACCTATTCTCTATCATTCAAGGTTCCCGATTAATTTCGGGGGCCTTTTTTTCACAACAGACATAATGCCATGGTGCGGTAATCGTCTGCTTCTTGAACAACTGGAAATCGTAGCACCCTCCATCCGTGCTGCCGCCTCATTCCAGGCTGATGTTTCCGAGTCCCAAACGGCTATGATAAAGAATACTACTCCCAAGGCAAACTCAACAGGAAAGCGCCGTGGGCTTTGCAGTAGCTGCTGCAGCAATGATTTCAGTTTCGTATTCATCTTAAATCTTCAGTTGTTACTTGTCGGATTTCAGATATTCATCATCCCTTACCAGCACCTTCTCGATCTTGCCGACGTACATGGTGTGGTAGTCGCCCTGCGGATAGCTCTGGTCGATGGTTTTCTGATAGATGATGCCATCCTGCTGGATTTCGGCAGCGTAAACCTTCTTGCAGATGAACACCAGCTTGGCCTCCTCGAAATAGACGGTGTTATCGGCATAGACGGGCGTGAGTCCGGCCTTGGCTATCTTATCCTCGTCACGTCCTGACGTGCTGCCCAGATAGGCCATCTGCTTCTTGAACGACTTGTCCATGACACAGAGCGTGAAATACGGCTCTTCGTCCACAAACTCCTTAGTGTAACGCGACTTGCGGATGTAAACAACAGCCGAAGGATCGTTGTTTCCCCAGAGGCATCCCAGATGCCCCCAAGAGGCTGTCATCGTGTTACAACTGTGCTCGTCGCCAGCAGTTATCAGCATCCATTCACCACCAATGAGGTTGAACGGATTAAACTTCAAATCCTTACAATTAATCTCTTGCATAGTCAATTCTCCTATAATAATATTCTATAAATATGCTCGATGGAATTCTGTTGCTTATTAGTATATCATGCAAATTTCATTGGCAAAGGTACGTGTTATTTGGGAAATTTCGCTATCTTTGCATCCGTATTTAACAAATGTTGGTTTTATAGTATGGGACTTGTTTTTGAAATCCGTGATAAAAATGATAATGAAATTGCCAAAAGCCTGATTCGAGAGTACTCGACGATTAAAGGTGCAGAGCAATGCTTCGTATCCCTCGACAAAGAATTGGCAGATTTGGATACCTATTATTATGGTGGCGCTTTTATGATAGGTTATGAGGATGATTTTCCTGTTGCTACACTTGCTATCAGAAAGATAGATGACAATACCTGTGAGTTAAAGAGACTATACGTAAAGCCCGATTATCGTGGAAGAGGCTATTCACGACTTCTTGTAGATGCCGCCCTGGATCGGGCAAGAAACCTTGGCTTTCAGGAAGTAAGGCTCACGACCAAGCCTGCTGTGATGCCAGTAGCGTACGGGTATTATAAACGTATTGGATTTGAGGAACTAGGGAACGAGAATGGAACAGTTTCCATGAGTTTCTCATTAACAGACAGGCACGGGATTCTGGAATTTTAACACAGAAAGATGAAACAAAAAAGACATTGCCTTTCGACGATGTCTTCTTTTATTTCTGATTGGCACTGCTCACAAAAAAAGACATTGCCTTTCGGCGATGTCTCTTTTCGAGGGTGCCCGGTGGGACTCGAACCCACGACATTCAGAACCACAATCTGACGCTCTAACCAACTGAACTACGGGCACCATTTACGCAGTGTGAAAAACCACGCTTGCTGGTTTTGCGGGTGCAAAGGTAGTCAGATTTTTCGAGACTGCCAAACTTTTCGCCGATTTTTTTCAGTGAAAGTTGTTTTTTCCCTTTTCCACCAATGTCAATGCTCCCCGTGATTCGAAGAAAAGCACCTGCACCGACCTCAACGGCCGACAGGGGCATTCCTTCTGATTGCCACCATTGCAACTGCCGTATCGACCGCCCTCGGCACAACGAGCTGCATGAGTGTGTAGGGTGAGAAAAGAAAAAAGTCCTCGGACGATGAACGTCCGGGGACTTTTTGTTAACCTCTTACAGTGATTTCAGGAACTGCAGGATTTTACTTTGCAGGCTGGGCGGGAGCCTCAGCTGCGGGAGCCTCAGCTGCGGGAGCCTCGGCAGCGGGAGCTGCGGGCTGGGCGGCATTAGCGGGCTGCTGGCTTGCACCGAAACCGGGAAGGTTGTTTGGATTGGTGGCAGGAGCCTGGTAGTTCTCCATTACAGAGCCGCTACCGCTGGCCTGAGGAGCTACGTAAGCACAAGCTACGCTGATCACTACCATGAAGGCAGCAAGGCCCCATGTGGCCTTCTCGATGAAGTCGGTGGTCTTGCGGACACCGCCGATCTGGTTGTAACCAGAGAACTGAGAAGCAAGTCCGCCTCCCTTTGATTCCTGAATGAGCACGATGCCAATCATGAGCAGGGCTGCAATCACGATGAAAATTACAAATAATGTGTACATCTTTTTTACTTTATTTTTTTATTATTATTTATTATCAGCTTCTCTAAAAAGCGTATTTGGTCTGCAAAGTAAGCATTTTTTTTCGGAAATTGCAAACTTAATCGCTGAATTATTTCAAGGGCTTTCGAATATCTGCCTTGTTTAACATAAATTCGGGCCAAAGTTTCGGTAAAGTACTCTTCTCCAACCTCTTCTTCGGGTGTATCGGGCTCTGTTTCGGTCTGAGGCGTCAGCAGCGGACCTTCGTTGAGTATGATGCGCCCCTTGTCAGAATTTATGAACGAGTCTATCAGGTCTTGTCCAGGCATCTGAGGCAGCTCGCCAGGCATCGGTTCGCCCTCGGGTTCGCTCTCCATCAGATAGGCAACATAGTCGATGGCGGCATCGGCTGGTGTGGGCTTGCGTTTGGCTTTCTTGGGCTCTTCGTCGTCTTTGGGTATGGAGCCGAGGAAGTTGTCAATCAGCGAGATTGTGCGGCTGGTGCCCTGGGGCTCGGCGGCGGGAGCGCTGGCGGGCTTCTGGGCTGGACGCAGCTGGTAGTGTCGGCCTTCAATCATGTCGAACAGCACGCGGCGGTCGGTGATGTAGATGGCTGCACGGCGCAGTTCCTCGTCGAACGTGGGGTCGTGGAGCAGGAAGAGATTCTGTAGCAGCAGCAGGCGCGCCGTCTGGTAGTAGGGATAGAGTGCCAGCGTAGAGCGCAACTCGTAGAGCGTGTCGCGGTCTAAGCGTTCGGGGTGCTTGATGAGCTCGGTTATTCTCTCCATTCTTTCTTACCAGTTGGCTACGGTTGCGTTGAATATCTGGTCGATGATGGCATCGAACATCTTGCCTACGAGTTCCTCCTGTACGGAGTTGAGCGAGAGGGTTGAGTCGTAGCTCTCCTGAGCCGTGAACTGCTGTTCGAAGTCCTCAGCGTGGTTTGTATTGTTGGTAAACCTCACGTTGACGGTGATCGAGAGCTCGGTAGAGGCTGAGTAGCCCTCGGCGCTGACGGCCTTGTTGCGCTGCTCGTAGCGGATGATTTCGCCCTCTATCTTCAGGTCGCCATTGCGCTTCACCTGTTCCAGCTTGGTATGGCTGGCGTACTCGTCTTTCAGACGGTTGTTGAACATCGACCCCATAGGTGCCCACACATAGCTGGAGCGCACGGGAAAGTCGGCGATCTGGATGGTTTTAGTCTTGTTATAATCGATGCTGGCGCCGTTGAACTTATAGCTCACGGAGCAGGATAAAAGTAAAAGGGCAACAAGGTAAAGGGGTAGAACCTGGCACAGTTTTCTGCCAACACCGGATTGCCTTATCATTGAGAAAATCTTATCTTTCATCTTTTTACTTTTTCTTCTTACTTTCCACCCCACCCGCTCAGCTGTCGAGTCCATACTGCTTCAGTCTGCGGTAGAGCGTGCGATCGCTGATGCCCAGCTCCTGCGCGGCTTTACGGCGGTTGCCGTGGTTGCGCTCCAGGGCTTTCTCGAGCATCTGCTTGCTCACGTCGTTCAGGTTCAGGTTCTCGGGCTCCCGTTCGGGTTCTACATACTCCTCGGCAAAGGCGTCCTCGGCCATCGGCTGCATGGGCTGCATATGGCTGATGGGCTGTATCGGCGCCAACTGGCTGCCTCCTGATATCTGCGTGCCTGCGCCTGCTGCTCTTGTGCCCTGCACGTCGTCGAGCTGCTTTTTCAGCAGCCCCATCTCGCGACGCATGTCGTTCACGTTTCCGCGCAGTTCGAAGAGTATCTTGTAGAGTATCTCGCGTTCGTTCTCAAACGAGTGGTCGCCCTCGCGATGGATGGTGGCCAGCTGGGTGGTCTCCTGGTCCTGCGGAATAAACTGGCTCAGCATGGCTGCCGTGATGTTGCGTTCGGGCGAGAGGATGCTGATCTGCTCGGTGATGTTCTTCAGCTGACGCACGTTGCCGGGCCACTTATACTTCATCAGCAGCTGCTTGGCGCCCTCGTCGAGCACCACGCGGTCCATCTTGTACTTCTCGGCCATCTGCATAGCAAACAGGCGGAACAGCAATACGATGTCCTCGCCACGGTCGCGCAGAGGCGGTATCTGGATGGGTATCGAGTTCAGGCGATAGTAGAGGTCCTCGCGGAAGCGGCCCTCGCTGATGGCCTGACGGATATTCACATTGGTGGCTGCCACGATGCGCACATCGGTCTTGCGCACCTCGGTGGCTCCTACGGGTATATACTCGCCCGTCTCGAGCACTCGCAGCAGGCGGGCCTGAGTGGCCAGCGGCAGTTCGCCCACCTCGTCGAGGAACAGCGTACCCTTGTTGGCCACACCGAAGTAGCCTGGCGAATCGTTGATAGCGCCCGTAAACGAGCCCTTAACGTGGCCGAACAGCTCGGAGTCGATGGTACCCTCGGGGATGGAACCGCAGTTGATGGCGAAATACTTCTCGCGGCGGCGGGGAGAATTGTCGTGTATCACACGGGGGATAATCTCCTTACCCACTCCGCTCTCGCCGACGATGAGCACACTAAGGTCGGTCGGCGCCACTTGCAGAGCGACGTCGAGCGCATGGTTCAACGCTTCGCAGTTGCCTACGATGTTGTACCGCTGTTTGATTGTCTGAAGTTCAGAAGTCTTCATTGAGCTGACAAAATTACATATTATTTCTGAATTATCTGCAATTTTGGCAGAATTTTAACACAAATATCATTTTTCGCGCTTGTCGAACTTGATCAGCGCCAAGCCGACGGCCGTCCAGATGAGTTCGCGCACACGCACCAGCAGCGCCACGAAGATGCCCGCCTGAGCCGACAGGCTGAGTCCCTCGGTAGACATGAGGAAACCGCCCTCGCGGCCACCCAGTTGCAGAGGCATGAAAAAGAGCATGTTGGCGAAAAGCGTGGTGAAGGCGTAGATGAGCACGCATTGAGGTATCGTCACCTCAGGCATGATGACCAGCAGGATGAAGTATATCTCGAGCGTGGAGAACAGACGGCAGCCGAGTTCGAGCAGCACGGCAGCGACAAACGTGCGGGGATTCTGATTGTGAAGCGCCGCTATCTGAGCATCGACCTCGGCCAGCTTATCCTTGTTGCGCTCCACATAAGGCTGAGCCCACTTCTTCACCATCGGGAAGTGGCTCAACAGCTTCATACCCGTCACGGCAATACCTTTACGATAGCCCCGCTGGAAGAACCAGATGGCCAACAAAGCCACGGCTGCGATGATGGGCAGCAGAATATAGGTGATGGGGGTCATCTTCTGTGTGAACAGATAGAGAGGCACCGAGAGCAGCCAGAACCAGAAATGGCTGTAGATGTGGGTCATCACGAAAAGGATGACCGACGACGAAGCTTTCTGACCGCCGATCTTCGGCGAGAGCGACATGATGCGATAGGGTTCGCCACCCATCAGTCCGCCTGGCGTAGCATAGTTGAGCGCAAAGGCCGAGACGGTGATTTTATAGAGCCACCAGAAGCCCACCTTGCACTTACGGCACACACCATGCTCGTTGCCGATGCTGTTGATAATGATATACCACGAGGCGGTGTTGAGCATGTAGAGCACGCCCCAGAGGGCTATCACGGCGAGAAACCAGTAGCCGGCATGCCTGACGCCAGCCCATACTTCGTGGAAGTCGAGCTGTGTCACCATCACGATCAGCACTATCAGACCGAAGATGAAAAAGCCGTTCTGGTATTTCTTCTTCATTCCTTCGTTTCAGCAGGAGCAGCAGGCTGCGCTCCTGGCTGGGGTTTCTTGAACAGGTCCTTGGCCTTGGGCATGGCAAAACGGGCCTTATCGCCGTCTTCGCGCTTCTCATGATAGAGTTTCGGCAGCGGATGGGCGAAGGGGGCATCATAGCTGATGCGGTTGCGATACATGTCGATGGCCGTATAGATGGCATGACGCAGCGAGTGTTCGCTAGCGACACCCTGTCCGGCAATATCGAAAGCAGGACCGTGGTCGGGGGTAGCACAGATGGCGGTGATGCCCGCCTTCAGTTTAACGCCATACTCCTGAGCAAGGGTGTCGAAGGCCGCCACAGCCTGATCGTCGAACATAGCCAGAACACCATCGAACTGCTCATACAGGTTATTGCCGAAGAAGTCGTCGGCTATGTAGGGGCCAAAGGCCTGAACATGCTCTTTCTCCATCGCCTCGATGGCGGGACGGATGATTTCATTCTCTTCAGCGCCCTCCTGAGGATTCAGCGCCAGCACGGCGATACGGGGGTTGGAGATGCGGAAATCGCGCTTCAGACTCTGATGGAAGATAACGGCCTTATCGACCAGCCTTTCCACAGTAATCGACTGAGGTACATCCTTGATAGGCAAGCGACTGGTTACCAAACCGATACGTACGGCATCGCACACCATCAGCAGCAGTGCCTTGTCGTCTTTCGAAGGATTGGGGTTCGGCTTCACGGGTGCCATCACCAGCACATCGTAGAGTCGCTTCACCATATCTTCCTTGGCGCGCTGCACAGCTTTACGAGCTGCCTCTGCCGACTCGTCCGTGGGCTGACCGAACTCCACCTTCACGTCATCGTCGAAAGCAGCCAACACGTTCAGACGCCCCTCGCGGGCCTCCTCGGCGTTGTTGATGGCATTGAACGGAATATCCAGATTCAGTGCCTTACGATGATAGGCTGCCACCTTGGGCGAGCCATATATAATAGGTGTACAGAGCTCAAGCATCATGGGGTCTTCAAACGTTTTGAATATCACCTCATAGCCTATGCCGTTGGTATCTCCGTGCGTGATGGCCACGCGAATTCTTCTATCTTCCATATTTGTCAATTATCGTTTTATCATTTCTCTTTCAGCCCTCCCTTGGCGGCCGTCGACAGCAAGCCACACGCGGCAAAGATGTCTTGACCACGGCTGGCGCGTATGGTTGTAAAGACACCGTGCTTCGTCAGATAATCCCGCAGCGCCTCCATACGTTTCTCGTCGGCACCGGGCAGGTCTACGTCTGGTATCTCGTGGAAACGGATTAGATTCACCCTGCATTCCAAGCCCTGCAACAGCTTCACGATCTCACGGGCGTGAGTGGTGGTGTCGTTGAGTCCGGCAAAGCAGATGTATTCAAACGAACAGCGGCGCTGGTGGGTGAAATCATATTGCTTCAGCAAGTCGACAACCTCGGTGATCGACATCTGGCGCTCGGCAGGCATCAGCCGCTGGCGCTGCTCGGGCAGCGGCGAGTGCATCGAAATGGCTACATGGCACTCGCTCTCATCAAGGAAACGCTTCAGTTTGCCCTTTACGCCCACGCTGCTCACCGTGATGCGGCGAGGGCTCCATGCATAGCCCCAATCCTGCGTCAGCACCTCTGTGGCACGCAACACGTTGTCGAGGTTATCCATCGGCTCTCCTTGTCCCATGAACACGATATTGGTCAGCGTCTCACGCTCTGGCAGCGCATAAATCTGGTTCAGGATGTCACCAGCCGTCAGACTTCCCTCGAAACCTTGCTTACCCGTCTGACAGAACAGGCAGTTCATTTTACAACCTACCTGACACGACACGCAGAGCGTGGCTCTGTCGCCATCAGGAATGTATACCGTCTCTACGAATTTCGAAGCGTCGCCTACAGGGAAAAGATACTTGATGGTGCCGTCTTTGGAGCGCTGACAGTCTATGGGGTCCATCGCGCCGACAGCATACTGCTCAGAGAGCCGCTCGCGGTTGGCTTTCGAGATATTGGTCATATCATCGATACTCCTCACGTGCTGCTGATACAGCCACTTCGCTATCTGGGCGGCCGTAAACTGGGGCATACCCAGCTCTTTCACAGCAGCCTTCAGTTCTTCGAGCGACATGCCAAGCAAAACTTTCTTTTCGATGTTCATTGATTTCAAATTTGCTGCAAAGGTACGAATTACCAAGTGAAATACCAAATTTATTTGGATTTTCCATTCATTTATTTGGTATTCTCGAAAAATTATGCGAAATTTGCACCTTAAATAAACGACTAAATACACCCCATGAGAGAAAAAATTGATTGTTTTTTGCCTTGCGACGACATTCAGGCCACTCAGCACACTGTTTCGCAACTGAGAGGCAGCAAGACTATTCAACATATCTATCTGCTTGTCACAGAATCGCTTTCAGACAAGGACGCCAGAACCCTCTCTGACTGCAAACAGATTCTCGTCGACAATCTCTGCAGCAGCAATACCATTGCCAGCATTGCCGAAAACGCACAGGCCGACTATGTGCTGCTACAGACGAAGCCTCGCCAGCTGCAGATGGGCGACGGAGCCCTCGACCGCATGCTGCGCATTGCCTCTGACTCTGATGCCGCCATGGTCTATGCCGACCACTACGACATCACCGAAGCCAAGCGACAGGATCACCCCGTCATCGACTATCAGAAGGGCAGTATACGCGACGATTTCGATTTCGGTTCGCTGTGGCTGATCAAGACGTCTCTGCTCCACACCTTCGCCATGCAGGCTGGTGAGCACGATTATCGCCACGCCGGGCTCTATGCCCTGCGCCTCTTTCTGAGTCGCAACGGTCAGCTGTTCCACATCAATGAGAAACTCTACACAGAAGAGGAGACGGATACCCGAGCCTCTGGCGTGAAGCAATTCGACTACGTGAACCCTGCCAACCGCGACGTGCAGGTTGAAATGGAACATGCGGCCACAGCTCATCTGGCTGAAATAGGCGCTAAGATAGACCCTTCTTTCTATCGTCGCCCAGACTTCAACGAACAGGAGTTCGAGTTCGAGGCCTCTGTCATCATCCCCGTTTACAACCGCGAGAAAACTATCTGCGACGCGGTGAACAGCGCTCTGGGGCAGAAAGCCAACTTCAAGTTCAACGTCATCGTCGTTGACAATCACTCTACGGACAAAACCACGGAGCTGCTGCGTTCCTTCCACGATGAGCGACTGGTGCATATCATTCCAGAGCGCACGGATCTGGGCATTGGCGGCTGTTGGAACCAGGCCATCAACGACGACCACTGCGGACGCTTTGCCGTTCAATTGGATTCCGACGACCTCTATTCTTCGCCCAAGACACTGCAGCAGATAGTAGACTGCTTCTATAAGCAGAACGCTGCCATGGTGATTGGCTCTTATCGCATGTGCGACTTCGAGCTGAACACCCTACCGCCAGGCTTGATAGACCACCACGAGTGGACTGACGAGAATGGGCCCAACAACGCTTTGCGCATCAACGGACTGGGCGCTCCGCGTGCCTTCTTCACCCCTTTGCTGCGCCAAGTACGATTTCCCAATACATCGTATGGTGAGGACTATGCCCTGGGGCTCATCTTCTCACGCCACTACCGAATAGGCCGCATTTTCAGCGAGCTCTATCTCTGTCGACGCTGGGGAGGCAACAGCGATGCTGCCTTGAGTATCGATAAGGTCAACGCCAACAACCTCTACAAAGACCGTTTGCGCACACTCGAGATTATGGCACGCCAACAGATGTTGCAGGGCAAGCAGGAGCTGATGAACGACTCACCACTGCTGCGCTTTTTCAACCGCCAGCTCGAGAAGTGGGACGATGCACGGAACCGCTATCATGATCTGCGCAACGCCAAGAGCCGCGAACTCGTCATGGGGGCATCGAACATCCATGTACAGTGGAATCCTGCCCGCATGGTGTCAACAGGAGCCAGCATCGACAAGAAGGCCATTGCCGAGCGCCCTTGTTTCCTCTGCGAGCGCAACCGTCCCAAGGAACAGCTCAAGAAATCTATCGACAGTCAGTATGATCTGCTGGTCAATCCCTTCCCCATCCTGCCCATCCACTTCACCATTCCCAGCGTGAAGCATGAGCCACAGCTCATTCGCGAGGCTTACGGCAAGATTCACAAGATACTTGGGGAGTATCCAGAACTCATGGTGTTCTACAACGGTCCGAAATGTGGAGCCTCAGCCCCCGACCATGCTCATTTCCAAGCAGGTACCAGCGGCATTCTTCCATTGCAGATGTCGTGGAAGCGACTGAGTCACAACCTTACGCCGATTATCAGTCTTAACGAGGATGAGGGCATATCGCTGATTGACGAATATCTCTGTCCTGCTTTGCTTATCCGCAGCCGTTCACAGTATGGCGACGAACAACTGTTCCGACGCCTCTACGAAGCTCTGCCGCAGCGTGAAGACGAGACAGAACCTATGATGAACATTGTGAGCTGGCGCCACGATGACGAGTATCTTTCGGTGGTTTTCCCACGTCGCAAGCATCGACCAGACTGCTATTATGCTGATGGCGACGCTCAGTTCATCATATCTCCAGGAGCACTCGACATGGCGGGACTTATCATCACTCCGCGTCAGGAAGATTTCGAGCGCATCACACCGGAAATGGTGCTCGACATCCTAAAGGAGGTATCGCTGACACATGACGAGTTGCAGCAGGTCATCGCTAACCTGAAGAGCAGTGAGCCCGAGAAGCGCCCCATGCTCAACGCCCAACTCTCTATTCAGAAAGAACCTAGCGTCAGCGTTGGCATCATCACTGCCGACAAAATATCGTTCTCGCTCAACAGCCCTTATATCGCCAAAGGCGAGGTCATCACTGGCGAGCAGACCGTTAAGTTCTCCGAGGGCGGCATTCTGTGGCGAGGCACACTCTATCGTAACCTTACCTTCAGGCCACAGGAAGGCAATGCATCGTTCTCTCTGCAAGATGTCACCATCGGTGTCAACTTCCATTGGGAGCGCAAGGAGACACAAACCTTCGAAGGCACCCTGCGCATTGTCGTAGAGGCTGACAAGATAGTGGCAATCAACGAGTTGCCAGCAGAAAAGTATCTCACCAGCGTCATCTCCAGCGAGATGTCGGCAACATCATCACTCGAGTTTCTGAAGGCTCATGCCGTCATATCACGTTCATGGCTACTGGCTCAGATGGAGAAGCGCCAGAAGCATCAGGAAGGAACTGACAGTTTCTTCTCGTTTATCAAGAAAGACGATGAGCTTATCCGCTGGTACGACCGCGAAGATCATACTATCTTCGACGTATGTGCCGACGACCATTGTCAGCGCTATCAGGGTATCACCAAGGCCAGCAATAAACATGTTGAGGAGGCCATTCGCGAAACTCGAGGTCAGGTATTGGCCTACGACGGCGAAATCTGCGATGCCCGTTTCCATAAATGCTGCGGTGGCGAGACAGAAGAGTTCCAATATTGTTGGGAAGACACGCCCAAACCTTATCTTGTGAGCTTCAGCGACCCTTATTGCAACACCAGCGACAAGCATATCCTTTCGCAGGTTCTCAACGATTTCGACCAGGAGACGCCCGACTTCTATCGTTGGACGGTGGAATACACGCAGGAGCAGCTTTCAGAACTCGTGAACCGTAAGCTGAAAGACGATTTCGGACTTATCGAGGACCTTGTCCCCCTCGATCGCGGTAAGAGCGGCCGCATCTGGCGCCTCAAGATTGTTGGCACCAAGAAAACCTTCACCATCGGTAAGGAACTTGAGATACGTCGCGCACTCAGCGAGAGTCACCTTATGAGCTCTGCCTTTGAGGTGGAGAAGCAGAACGGGCGTTTCATCCTTCACGGCAAGGGCTGGGGACACGGTGTGGGTCTTTGCCAGATTGGTGCCGCCGTGATGGGCGAACAGGGCAAGAGCTATGACGAGATTCTTCTTTTCTATTATCGCAATGCACAAATAGAACGTCTATATGAGTAAACAAAAATCCCCCTGGGCTTGGGTGCCCACCCTTTATTTTGCCGAAGGCGTGCCTTACGTGGCCGTTATGACCATCTCGGTCATCATCTACAAGCGCCTCGGCTTGTCTAACACCGACATCACGCTCTACACTTCATGGCTCTATCTGCCTTGGGTCATCAAACCTCTGTGGAGCCCTTTTGTTGACATGTTGCGCACCAAGCGCTGGTGGATTATCACCATGCAGATACTGATTGCCGCCGCCCTGGCAGGCATCGCATTCACTATTCCTGGTCCTTTCTGGTTGCAGGGGTCACTGGCTTTCTTCTGGCTGATGGCCTTCTCGAGCGCCACCCACGACATTGCAGCCGACGGTTTTTATATGCTGGGGCTCAACCAGCACCAGCAGGCCTATTTCGTAGGCATACGTTCCACATTCTATCGCATAGCCACCATCTTCTCATCTGGTTTGCTGGTTGGTTTGGCTGGCGCCCTTCAGGTGCTCACACGCAGTATCCAGTACTCGTGGAGCCTTGTATTCTACCTGGTAGCGGGCCTCTTCATCGCCCTGTGGCTTTACCACAACTGGGCTCTACCACGCCCTGCCGAAGATGGTGAGAAGACACAGAAGACAGCCCGCGACATCATACGCGAGTTCTGGCTCACGCTGGTCACTTTCTTCCATAAGCCCCAAATGTGGGTAGGCATCTGCTTCATGCTGTTCTACCGCATGCCAGAAGGACTGCTATCTAAAGTGAGTGCGCTTTTTCTGGTTGACAGCACCAAAAACGGCGGCTTAGGGCTCTCAGACGGCGAGTTCGGCCTTGTTCAGGGCACTGTTGGCGTCATTGGTCTCACACTTGGTGGCATTCTTGGCGGCATCTGCGCCAGCCGCGACGGACTGAAGCGCTGGTTATGGCCTATGGTGATGGCTATCACGATACCCGATATCGTATACGTCTACCTCTCCTGTGCCCTGCCCACTGATCTCATCGTCATCAACATCTGCATTTTCTTAGAGCAATTTGGTTATGGCTTTGGCTTCTCAGCCTATATGCTCTACCTTATCTATTATAGTCAGGGTGAGCACAAGACTGCCCATTACGCTATCTGCACCGCCTTCATGGCCCTGTCGATGATGATACCCGGGCTCTTTGCGGGAGCCCTTCAGGAGAGTGTAGGTTATCAGGGGTTCTTCCTCATCGTAATACTCTCCTGCCTCATTACCTACCTCGTGTCATCGCTACTGAAGATAGACCCAGAGTTCGGAAAGAAAAAGGCATAAAGAAAGGCTTCCAGTTTTTGGAAGCCTTCTTTATTCTTACACATATTATATTCCTGCACCGTCTTGGAATCCAGCGTCAACAGCCTTGCTCTGCAGTATGCGCGAGTTTGGCGGTACACTATGCGTCAGCCAGATGTTACCACCAATCACCGAGTGGTGTCCGATGGTGATGCGGCCAAGGATAGAGGCGTTTGAGTAAACCGTCACATGATCCTCCAGAATCGGGTGGCGCGGCACATTCAGCATATTGCCGTTCTCATCATACTTGAAACTCTTGGCACCAAGCGTCACGCCCTGATACAGACTCACGTGGTTGCCAATGATGGCCGTCTCGCCTATCACGACACCCGTACCATGGTCTATCGAGAAATATTCGCCTATCTTCGCGCCAGGATGAATGTCGATACCCGTTTTCGAATGAGCTAACTCTGTGATGATTCTTGGAATCACGGGCACCTTCAGCTCATGCAGTCTGTGGGCCACACGATAGTGCGTCATCGCATTCATGACAGGATAGCAGAATATCACTTCACCATAGTTCGAAACAGCCGGGTCGTTGTCAAACATCGCCTGCACATCGGTATACAACAGTCGCTTAATCTCTGGCAGCGTGTCGATAAACTCCAGCGCCAATCGCTCAGCCTCGTTATATACCTGTTCCTTGGTGTACATCTGCTCACAATCCTCACAGAACTGCAGTCCGTGGGCAATCTGCTTGGTGAGCTGAGTCAAAAGCTCCTCCATGTGAACACCTATGTAATACGAACGTATGGTCTCGTCGGGCTGTCGCTTGTTAAAATAGTCAGGGAAGATGATGCTTTTCACCAGCTTTACAATCAGCTTCACCTGCTCTACCGAGGGCAGCGGAGCCACTGTGGCAGGCATCATGCCAGCCTCATTCTCACTGTATTTCGACAGCAGTGCCACGTTCTTGCGCAGCGTTTCATTCTGTTTCTTTTTGTCCATATCGGTGGCAAAAGTACGAATAAAAGAGTAAAAACGCAAAAGATTTCGTTCTTTTTTCTATTTCAGAGTCATTTTCAGAAAGGAAAATCGATATCCGGCCCCCACTCGTCATCAATCCTGACGATTATTTCAACCAACATCTCAGAGCTCTCATTGTCGAAAAGATTACCCTTACAAACCGTCACGCTGTTACGCTGGACAGGGAGGCGTGAGATTTTCTTCTCGGTCAATGGGGTAGCTGATCCCTTTTCATTTACAGAATAAGTCCTTATAGCAAGATCTATCGAATCTTTCTCCGCACTTGGAATCATATAGAATCCAAATTGCTTGTCAGCACTATTCACATCCTGCACAACGGTCTGATTGGTATTTGTGCTTCCATACCCCGTCAGTCCGTCAAACGTTCCTTTGCTACCTTTATAGCTGAATATCATCTGGTTCATCTCCGCAGGTGCCTTATCGACTGGGATAATATTTATGCGCGACACAATCCTGTTCAGCGTCAGGTCCTCCACAACAGCCTCGTCACCAATCTCCAAGTCCCTAGCGCACCAGAAGGTGTCGCCTAAATCACTTCCTGAGATTGATACCCTTTCGTTTTTACTGAAGGAAGGGTTATTCGAGGCGCTATGCCCCACTACAATAAGATAATAATGTCCCCTCTCTAGCGTGAAATAGGCATTTCCAAAACCATCGCCGTCGACTTTCTGATTCACATACGCCACCCGTTCGCCCACATCGTTATATATATGGAAACACAGCCTTGAACACACATCCTCAATCGACCCCTTCGTTTTTGCAGGGAACGACGCCTGCTCATAGCTGACGATGCGCAGCATCACGTTAGCATCATTCGTGCCATCCTCATCGTTAACTACCATCTTCTCACACGCTGACACCAGCAGCGTCAGCACAATCAGCACACACAAGTTTTTTTTCATTTTGATACTCATTTGTCTGTTTAGTTTTTTTGCTTTTTACATTTTACTTATTACGTTTGCAAAGGTAACAAACAATTTTGAATTATACAATATTTTGGAATGAAAATTTTCATAATACCCATAAAAAAGTAACGTTTCTTGGTAATAAAAGACTTTCCCCGTAACAAACTACAGGTTTATAAGCCACAAACCCACACTTTCCTCCGAGCAGAAACAGAAACAGTTATACCAGCATGGTGTCTGTAATCATGGTGCCCCAATGTGTTTTTTATAAAATATACACGAGAACTATTGCACAATTCAATTATTTTTTTTACCTTTGCAAACAGTTAAGTCCACACGAAAGATAAACGAATTGCTTTGAATATGATGAAGAAGATTTTCACACTATTACTTGCCTCGATGGGGCTGACGACAGCCTGTGGGCAACAGACTTTCGAAAATGCCGACGTAGAGGCATTCGCCAAGCTGACAGGCAGCAGCGACGTAATACTGCTCGACGTGAGAACGGAAAAAGAATTTAACGAGGGGCACATTCCCGGGGCTCTGAACATCGACCAGGCTGAGGGCGATTTCATGGAGAAGGCCAAACAGGCACTGGCTAAGGACAAGACCATCGCCGTATATTGCCGCAGCGGACGACGCTCGGCTAATGCAGCAGGCCGACTGGCTGCCGAGGGTTACAAATGTGTCAACCTGCTGGGAGGCATCATTGCATGGAAAGAGGCTGGTCGTGAGACTGTTGCAGCCAGTAAGTACGAGATGGATGTTTTTAATACCAAAAGCGGTAAAGAGGTAAAGATATATGCCCTGCTCCACGCAAGTATCCGCATGACTTACGACGGCAAGGAGATAGAGATAGACCCGGTGACGAAGCTGGGCAACCGCACCACCGACTATCAGGCCATGCCAAAGGCCGACTACATTTTCGTGACTCACGAGCATGGCGACCACTTCGATAAAGAGGCCATCGCCCTGCTCACCACAGAGAACACGAAACTGATAACCAACAAGCGCTGTGCCGACATGATAGGCTATGGCGAGGTGATGGCTAACGGCGACGCGCTGACGCTGGCCGACGACCTGAAAGTAGAGGCGGTGCCTGCCTATAACTACACAGAGGGGCACCTTCAGTTCCACCCCAAAGGACGCGACAACGGCTATATCCTGACCATCGACGGTCTGCGGATCTACATCGCAGGCGACACGGAAGACATCCCAGAGATGGCGGAACTGAAAGACATCGACATCGCATTCCTGCCCTGTAACCAGCCCTACACGATGACACCAGAACAGTTGGCAAAGGCTGCCAGAATGGTAAAAGCCAAGACGGTATTTCCCTACCATTACGGTCAGACAGACGTAACATCCCTACCCCCAGAGCTACAGGCCGACGGCATTGGCGTGAGGATACGCCACTACGAATAGCGGCTAACTAAATCCAAGAAAAAAGCCATATTTCTTTCTAATAACACAAAAAAAGAGAGCCTTCACGAGGCTCTCTTTACGATATTCTTGTGGAGCTGGAGGGAGTCGAACCCTCGTCCAAACAGGGAAACCATACGCTTTCTACACGCTTATTCCAGCCTTCGGTTTTCGAGTAGCAGCAAGACCTGGACCACCAACTGCGACCTTAGCTCCAAAAATTTCATCTGAATGTCGGAGCCCAAACAGACTATTTCCGATTTAACCTGCGCCGCTGAATCTTTGGATTCGGAACAACATCCTCGGAGCGACGTCTCGTTCTCTCACCTTGTAAGAGAATAAAGCCAGTAATCTACTGTACTTCGATTAGGCAGCGAGAGCGTAACGTGTTTCGCCAATTAATTTTTCCCTGACTCAGATTATGGAGGGAACCAAGAAGCCTCCGCGTGCTTACGTACCATCTCAACCCGCTGTCAAATCCAGTCAACCCCAAGTCTTGAAAAGTAGTAGCGAAAAAGCGCTCACTAGCGATTTCAGCGTGCAAAGATACGATTATTTTGTGAATAAGCAAGTTTTTTCACAGATTTTTAGTAATTTTGCAGTCGTTATCTATAATAACTACGCGCGCAAGAGCGTTTAAATAAATAAAAAAACGAGAAAATGAAGTTCAGAAACATGATACTGGTGGCGGGAGGAGCAATGCTGATAGCATCGTGCGCCACGCCCAGAAACTACAACTATCTGCAAGACCTGCAGAACGGGCAGAAGATAACCACCTCGACAGATGGTACGATACGCTTGCAACCTAACGACCAGATAACGGTGCTTGTGAGAAGTAAGGATCCAGAGATGGGCAACCTTTTCAACAAGGGCATCATTACCAACCTGAAGGCCGGTCTTGCCGACCAAAGTCTTTATATGATGGGCTACACCATAGGGCCTGACGGCTGCATCGACATGCCCTCAGCAGGCAAGATAAGCATTTCAGGGAAAACACGCTTTGAGGCACAGGAGACCATTCAGAACAAACTTCGCGATTCGGAACTGCTAAAGGATGCCAACGTAACGGTAGAGACAACAAACATGACCTATACCGTGATGGGGGAAGTGAACGAGCCAGGCAACTATCAGATAGAAAAAGATGTCATAACGCTGTTTGAGGCATTAGGAAAGGCGGGTGACATCAATGTATACGGTAAGCGCGACTCAGTGATGGTGATACGTCAGATAGGCAAGGAAAAGAGAATATACAACCTATCCCTGAACTCTGGCAAGGATATCTTCAGTTCTGATGCTTACTATATACAGCAGAACGACGTCATCTACGTGAAGGCCAACGATACGAAAGCTCGCCAGTCGAAGACGCCAGGCAACGAGAGCCGTACGCTGAGTTTCTGGCTCACGCTGGCATCTGTATTGACAGCATTAGGAGTAGCAATTTTCAAGTAAGAAGAAAAATGGGAAAAGACTTTATTAAGATATGCATCAGTAAATGGCGTTGGTTTGCGGCGTCGACGGGAACGATGTTGGTGCTGGCCATTATGTTTCTGCTCGTTGTGCCTCCAAAATATGAAAGGCAGGCCACCATACTGATTAAAGACGAGACAAGTGGAGGCGGACTGCTTTCGTCGATGATGGGAAACATGGGTATGCTGGCTGGTATGGCAGGCCTCAACATATCATCGAATGTACTCAACGAGATGGAAATCATCAAGTCGCCAGGCATGCTGAGCAAGGTGATAGACAGAATAGGGCTTGAGGTGCGCTATCAGGCCTACGACGGACTAATGAAGCGTGATTTGTGGCAAGAGACGCTGCCTATAAAGGTCAGCCTTCCTCAGATAGGCAAAGACGAAGCCGCCTACATGAAGATGGATTTGAGGAAAGACGGCACCTACACGCTCTACAAGCTGCGCAAGAACGGCAAGAAGCTATCTGGCGAAGCCATCGGCAAGGTTGGCGAGGTATGCCAGACGCCACTTGGCAAGGTGTCAGTCATCAAGACAAAAGACTTCGACAAGAGCTTCACTGAGGACGATGAGATGACCATCCGCATCACTAAAGAGCGTCGCTACGACATCATCGACCGTATACAGAAACAACTGAGCGTAGACCTTGCAGACGACCAGACATCGCTTATCAGTATATCCTGTCGCAACCAGATAGAGGCTCGCGCAGAACTCATCATTAATACGCTCATTGAAATCTATCAGGAAGAATGGCTAAAGGACAAAAAAGACGTGGCTGATGCCTCGACATTGTTTATCAATGAACGCATAAAGGGCATTGAGGCAGAACTCAGCGGACTTGACTCAGACATAGCGCAGTTTAAGGGTCGCAACTTGTTGCCCGACTATGAGGAGGTTGCAAAGATGTATATGAAGAATGCCTCGATAGCCTATGAACAGCAGGTGAAAGCAAGCAACTACCTATACATGCTGCAGCAGATGCGTAATGAGGTGAAAAACATCGATGGAAAGAACATCGTATTGCCAGCTAACCTATTACCAGACAACCAGAATGTGGCACTGGAGATTGCAGAATATAACAAGCTGCAAACCAAACGCAACTCTATGGTGGAAAACAGTAACGAGAACAACCCGTTGGTAAAAGACCTCGATTTGCAGCTGAAAGGCATGCGGGGGGCCATTATTAACTCCCTCGATCAGGCTGTTAATCAGCTAAAGGCCCAACATGCGGGTGCTACCAACCAAGAGCTCAAACTGAAGGGCGAGATATCAATGGCACCTGAAAAAATAACGAAGATACTGCCTGCAGAGCGCAAGCAGAAGATTATTGAGGCATTATACATCTATCTGCTCGAGAAACGTGAGGAAAATAATATCACCCACGTATTCAACGCTCGCAACATGAGACTTATTTCACCTCCTATCGGCGACTGGAAGCCAGCGTTCCCCAAGAAAAGTACAACAATCATAGTTGCCATACTCATAGGACTGATACTACCGATTTTAGTTCTTTTCCTCAAAAGAAATATTCGAAGTATACTCGAAGAAGCATAACAGACCAAAAGAGAAGGAATGGCGATAATCTTTATCTTTTTCGCACTATTTCTTGGTGTACACTATATCTCCAAGACATTCAGCAATCCAGGTAAGGCACAGCTTTTCCAGCTCATCGTTTGCTTCATCCTACTCTTCGGATTCTTCGGATTTAGAGATATTACGGTACTCAATGACACATCGCACTACTATGGATTCTATTATCAACGAGCTCATGTTGCAAGATACCTGAACGAAACGGTTTTCGCATATCACGTGACAGATAAGTTTGAATATGGATTCCAAGTACTATGCCACATATTGATAAAATACGTGTCGAAGAACCCCTACACCATCATTATCCTGTCAAGTCTTGTTATCACTATAGGTGAACTCTGGTTTTTCAACCGTCATTCCAGACATATTGCCAAGATGTGCTTCTACTTTCTCATTGCCAACCTGATGTTCATGCACTACTGTATCATCCGTCAGGCATTAGCTATCTTGCTATTCTATGCAGCTTTCGAACAGATGGACAAGAGCATCAGGAAATATCATCTGCTGATAGCCTGTGCCTGTCTGTTCCATATCTCAGCAATATTTCTGTTTCCCCTGCCCTATATCCGCAAGATACACCCATCACGACGCACAATCATGATTGTCGTTGGCGCGTCAGTGATATTCGCATTTACCGTTTTCGAGATACTTGCTCTTCTGGGCATGCACGATCATCCATATTACAAGGCAGCCATACAGAGGGAGTCAATATCCATAGTAGGACTCGCAGACTTGGTCATTCTGCTGTTCATACTGGGCACATGCGTCTACATTCACAGAAAAAAGCGATACGAACAGATTGAAAATACTTATTTATGGATAGGGATAACGATGCTGTGTGTGAGTATCATTTCTCTCGTATTTTATCCCATTGCCCGTGTGAACGAGTATTTGTGGCCATTTCTGATGCTCCTGCTCTTGAGATACATTGACCCCACAGTACTGAGAAAACAATATCCATGTAGAACAGAAGGTGCCCAGAATCTGTTAAGATTAATAGTAATTATCGTCTTTGTAAGCAAGATGATAGGCGTAAACACCTTCCGTCCCGAGTGGTTACATGTAGATGAATATAAATTCTACGACTTCGAGAAGCCAGTCCACACATATAACCTTTATCCTCAAGAATAACCATGAAAGAATCTCTCATTAACAAATTAAAAGCCTCAGACATTGCCTTAAGAATGACAAGAGGAGCTCTCTGGTCTTTTACAGGAACGGCTCTCGGGAAGTTCTTCGTTTTGCTGACAGGCGTCATCTGTGCCCGTATACTGGGAAAAGAGGGATTCGGAGAACTTGGGATCGTAAGGTCGACACTTGGCATGTTCATCATTCTTGGTTCTGGAGGAATAGGAGTAACTGCCACGAGGTTTATTGCGGCCTACAGGGAAAACGACAAAGAGCACGCCGCTGCCATCTACCGCCTGTCGAATATATTTGCCACTACGTTAGGAATTGTCACTACGTTGCTGCTCATAGTATTGTCTAGCCTACTGGCAGAGAACATACTGAACTCGGAAAAGTTGACCTTCACTCTGATAATAGGTACTACCGTGCTCATAATGTCTATTCTGAACAGTTCTGAGAGCGGTACATTAGCAGGATTTGAGGATTTCAGATCAATAGCCGTCAATACCCTTATTGCAAGTATAGCGGAAGCTGTCGGCATGATTGTCGGAGCATACTATTTCCAACTGAACGGTGCCATATTAGGATTTGGCTTAGGCGTGTTTGTACTATACCTAACGAATAAACGGTCTGCAATCACTTGTTTTAAGGAGGCTGGCATCCATGTAAAAGGGGCAAGTATAAGGAAAAATGACTGGCAATTAATATACAAATACAGTCTGCCCGCTACACTATCGGCATTGATGGTGACTCCTGTATTCTGGCTTATACGGTCAATGCTTATCAACACAGGAGGTTATGGAGAACTTGGTATCTTCGAGGCTGCCGACCAGTGGAAAGTCATCCTGCTATTTGTTCCTGGGGCTGTGTGTCAGATTGTCCTGCCTATCCTGTCGAGCATCACAGACTCACGACAATTCAAAAAGGCTCTGTTGGGAAACCTCTTACTGATTGGAGGCATATCCACAACTCTCGCCTTGCTGGCGTGGGTGTCAGCACCTGTCGTCATGCCTTTCTATGGTAAGACATTTGACAATCCGACACCTCTGGCTTATCTCGCCATATCCACCATTCCGACTGCCATTTCACAAATTCTGGAGATGACGCTTTACAGCAAAGACAAGATGTGGTTAAGCCTTACCTTCAATATACTCTGGGGCGCCACCACCATATTATTGACATGCCTTTTCCTACAAAGAGGACAAGGTGCGGCAGGAATTGCGCTGGCCATATTGGTAGCATATACCATTAAGATGGTGTGTATAGGAGGCTATCTATTCACAATCAAATCAAATCACCATGCCCAAATTTAGCATTATCATACCCACCTACGAGCATACAGAGCTTCTAGAAAGAGCACTGCAATCCGTGATAACGCAGAATCTTGTGGATTGGGAGGTCATTATCAGTGATGACTCTATAAGCAATGACGTAAAGGACTATGTAGAGAGCTTGCGAGATGAACGCATCAGTTACTTGAAGCACAACAAAGGCGTAACAGCAGCTGAGAACTGGAACTTCGGGATGCAAGCTGCCAAAGGCGATTATATGATATTGATGCATCATGACGAGGCTTTTACAGTGTCTACACAACTTCAGTGTATCGCCCAAGCATTTGAAACGGGAGTTCAGGTGGTGGTATCGAATATAGAAATAGAGAAAGACGGAAAAACATCAAAAGGAAGACCTCGATGGCTGAAAAAGCTGGCTCTAAGAAACCCATCGTTATTGTTGCTTTGCAATGCTATCGGGCCCACGGCCTGCATGGCTTTCAGACAAGAGCGGAAACAGCCTTTCAACAGCCAGCTATCGTGGTTAGTGGATGCAGAGTGGTATTACAGAATGCTGAAAGGCGCTACGACCCTGTTTCTGGGAAATATTTCCATACGATCGTATCACGGTCATCAAGGGCAACTGAGTTTAGAGATGAACGCGCTGGAAGCCTTTAAGCACGATCAGGCCACGATTAATAAGACCCACAGCAGCGAGCCCTGCGTGAGATATATGACAATCCTTTACGGATGTCTGATTATGAGAACAAAAAAAATATTTTGCAAGATATGAAGATTGTGAGGATTTCAGGAGGGCTGGGCAACCAGATGTTCCAGTTTGCGCTCTACGAGGCATTGCGCAGGCAGCATCCCGAAGAGGAGATGCTGGTAGACCTGCACGGCTTCATTGGCTATAAGAAGCATCGGGGCTTCGAACTGCCCAAGGTGTTTCATGTGGCCTACGAAGAAGCAACACTTGGAGAGATTGCGAAGGTGGCCTACCCCTACCCCAACTATCAGTCGTGGCGCATTCTGAGCAGAGTGCTACCATGCAGAAAAACCATGCTGAAAGAGAAGCCCGATTTCAGTCTGGAACCAGAAGCGTTAACTCGTCCCGGGGACACCTACTACGATGGTTACTGGCAGCACGAGGAATACTTCGACAGAATCAGCGGCGATATTGTGAGACTGTATCACTTTCCTGATTTTGAAAACGATAAGAATCAACTTGTGGGCAAAATGGCATTAGAGACAAACAGTTGTGCCATACACATCAGGCGAGGAGACTACCTGACAGATCCTCTGCGACAAGGTACGACCTCACTGGATTTCCCCCTTAGAGCCATTAAATGGATGAAAGAGAACAAAGCTCCTGAGCAATGGCTGGTATTCTCTGATGATATGCCATTAGCCAGGGAATGCCTGAAAGCCGTTTTGCCAGAAGAGAGAACCTGCTACGTAGACTGGAACCAAGGTATCAGAAGCATCAACGACATGCACTTGATGAGTCTATGCAAGAATCACATCATAGCCAACTCCACTTTCTCATGGTGGGGCGCCTGGCTATGTCAGAGAGAGGACGAGACTGTAGTGGCGCCTCATGAGTGGATGAACAGAAAAAACGTGGTGTCGCCAGCAGTAAAAGATTGGATTAAATTATAAAGAGACTGATCGTGAAATTCTCTGTATTGATAGCCGTTTACGACAAGGAGCTACCCTCGAACCTGAGACAGAGCCTTGACAGTATCTTCAACCAGGAGATGCCTCCCAATGAGATAGTGCTGGTGGAAGACGGACCCATAACACAGGCTTTGGAGCAGGTTGTAATGGACTACACCATCATGTATCCAGAACTGAAGGTAGTGAAACTGGAACACAACGTCGGACTGGGACTGGCATTGTCAGAAGGACTGAAGCACTGTAGCTATGACATCGTGGCGAGAATGGATTCTGACGACCTGTCGCGCCCAGAGCGCTTCAGCAAGCAAGCAGCCTGGATGGAGTTGCACCCTGAGACTGATGTCATAGGATCGTGGGTAGATGAGTTTTCGGATGATTCATCGAAAATCATCTCAACCAGAAGATTGCCTGAGACGCACAGCGAACTGCTCAGATTCAGTCGTTACCGCAACCCAATGAACCATCCTACAGTGATGTTCAGGAAAAAGGCGGTACTGGAGGCTGGAAGCTATCGTCACTGTCCACTATTTGAAGATTATGACTTATGGGTCAGGATGATGCAACATGGAGCAAAATTCCATAATCTACAGGAATCGCTACTATTATTCAGACTAACCACACAATTGTTTGATCGAAGAGGCGGAAGAATGTATATCAGACAGGAGTTGAATTTTCAACGGAAGATGTACCATATGGGACACATTACACTGAGCCGACTGATAGTAAACTGTATCGTGAGAACATTGCTCAGACTCATACCCAATGGCTGGCGAAAATTTGGTTATTTATTTTTCCTCAGGAGATAATAAAACAGAGAAGAAGACGTTATATTATAAATTAATGTAGAACTAAAGATTACTGAATGGAGCATAATTACCCGTATATATATGATGGTATGAACGCGTTTGAGAAAGAGGTGAAGCGTTGGCTTGACTTCTTCTTGGCAACATTATGTCTTATCATCTTCTCTCCCCTATTCCTTGCATGCTATATTGCAGTAAAACGTGGCAAAGACGGGCCCGTGATTTTCAAGCAGGAACGCATTGGACGCTTTGGCAGACCTTTTTATATCTACAAATTCCGCAGTATGACTGTCGATGCGGAATCTGAAGGTCCGCAGTTAAGCAAGCAAAGAAAAGACAAACGCCTGACTAAGGCGGGAAAGTTCCTACGTAACCACCATCTTGATGAACTGCCTCAACTTTGGAACATATTCGTGGGTGATATGGCTTTTATCGGTCCGCGACCAGAACGCAAATTCTACATAGACAAGATTATGCAGCACGATCCACGATACACGTATCTGTACCAAATCCGACCAGGCATCACATCGATGGCAACGCTTTATAACGGCTATACAGATACGATGGAGAAGATGCTGAAGCGTCTGGAGATGGATTTAGACTATCTGGAACATCGCTCATGGTGGCTTGACGCTAAAATATTGGGATTGACGTTTCTGAAAATCATATTTGGCAGAAAGATCTAGTATTTGCGGAATTCCATCCTACCTGAATACGGATCCCTACTGACGAGCACCATTCTGCTAGACGTCAGTTCCTCAATCTGGAACAACTGTCCATTAGCATTATTGATGCCATAAGGCATAAGATAGGCAGACACAGTCGTATCTGTATTCTCTATCATACGATCTCCGTTGTCACGATCGACAAAATAGAATTTGTTTAGTTTCAACACATCGCCATTGCGCTCAAAACTGGCAATGATATCCTGATTAACTTTTTTCACATCGCGCAATTCGAGGATACTTCCCTGGAACGACCACGTGATACCGCTATTACGCATATCAACCTTTCCCATGGTACCACAGAAAACATCCTCCCTTGACGTCATCTGCCAAAAGCCGTCCAGGTTGCCATTATCAGAACCATCCACGTCGCAGGCCGTCAAAACCAATGCTACACCTATTATATATATGAAGAAACGTTTCATTATTTTATTGTTTTTACAATCGAAAGCTGAATGCCGTAATTATCACCACGAAGCTTACCGGAATCCATTGCGAAGGCGCCATTCAGGCTCCAGCCTTGCCTCATGCAATAACTCACCTCTGCCAATAGACTCGTGTTCTCCTCTGGATTAGGAGGAAGATAGTAGTAAGAGCCATAGCTTTTCTGCCAAGTAGCCAAAATACGATAGTGAAGATTTGACAATGGAGTACCACTAAGTCCTAAATGCCATGCCACAAAGCGATTATGACAGACCTCAATATTGCCATCACAGTTATATAGAGGTGAGAGATAAAGTGGATTTCCCATCACTTGTCCCCAATGCTGCCAACCTGTGAATAAATGATGATTGTAGTAGTTGTCACGCCCGCTGATTTGGTGATGTATGTTTGAGGTTTCATCATGATAAACAGGTCCTGCCTGATATTTTGTATAAAGATATTCAATCACGATGTTTTGTAACCAAGGATTATGTTTCAACTTGAGTTCAGCACCCGACATCCAGTCTTTAAAGTCATAACGCATATACTTGTCACCACTCTTATTGAAATGCGTCAACATAGAATGGTCCTCAAAGAACTGATCAGCATAGAGTCCAAGATTCCATGCAGGCTGGTCGAAATTCAGACGAGCCACCCAGGAGCCAAGATGATTACCCTCAGCATTCTTAAAATCGCCATCGGTCGCATCAGAGCCACTCATGAATAGTGCATTTTTAAAAGCTTTCAGACCACCATCATTCTTATAAACTTTCTCCACACCGTTTTCATAAAGATAGGATGTGCCACCAAACTGAGTTGCCAACTCCAGCCCCAACTCCAATGTAACGTTCTTGGGGCCTACCTTCAGATAACCCGCCTTGCTGTGGTAGAGCGTACCATCGGTATATCGCTGTCGGGGAGCAACGAACTCCTTCTGCCAGTTGTCGTCAGTAGTCTTACCAAATGCGACATGCCCCTTCAATGCCAACCAGTTCCCAGTGATTGGAATTGTCCAATAATCAGGTAGGGCTATCCTAACCTGAGGTATCGGACGAGCGTTGATACCCAAGGTCTGAGAGCCTGTGCTGAGTTCCTGATTCTTCAACTCCATAGGATACTCCTTGGCACCAACGGTAAGGACCCCTTTCTGCCAGCGCCCTTCTACATAAGCCTGTTGCACCACCAACGTACTTGTAAAGCCCGTTGCCACAGCCACATCCACGCCATATCCCAAGCCCCAGCAGCGGCCATCGTCAGCAGAAAGAGGACGCTCCACGGCTCCACGCACATAACCATTAGTTGTTTTCAGGCTACTGAGTCCGTATTTATTGGCATTGAGCCACAAAGGGGTATTGTCGCCTGCAGATAATGTAGTCTGGAATCCCACTCGATACTGCAAACTGTCAGTAAGCGAAAGTCTCTCTTGTCCAGAGGCTACAGAGACACCACACAGGCATATTATGATTGGCAATAATCGTCCCATATTCGGGACAAAGGTACGAATAAGTAAGTACAATACCAAATAATTTAGAGACTTTTCGAACTTACTCCTACTTACTCGTAAGGAAACTATGAGTTAGTCGTAATGAAACTCATAGTTTCCTTACGAGTAAGTAGGAATCAGTTAAACTACCCCCGCCCCATGTTTTCCTTTTTTGATTCGGTGTTTTTTTTCGAATCCATCACTTTTCGTCGTAACAGACTGATATACTGATGTTTAATACAAGTGATAGATTCTTATCATCTATCACTAATCTTTATGCTCTTATTGTATATTTTTAAACGTCTGGAAATAAGGATTTTACAAATAGCAGGCGTCATACACAAAAGTAAAACAACTTGTTTTACCTTTGAAAAGACTATCTCTTTCTATGTAAAAGACGGCACTTTAGAAAGTAAAACAACTTGTTTTACTACGACTACACCACCTTCACGCGTATACACACGTATATGTTATAATTGTAATACTCACTTTTTATCCCGCACTTCCTACACCTAAATCGGGTGTGGGGAGTGCGGGAAGTGCGGGTTGTTTTTTATAGGGTTTTTCCCCTTTGAGTTTAGGGAAAATCCCTTGCATGGATGACAATTTTGTTGTTCCTTTGCAGTGTGAATAATAAAATGAATGTCTCACCATCTAAATGATACGATTATGAAGAAGATGTTTTTCGCACTGATGATGATGTTGACCACCACGATGGCAGCAAGTGCAATGAGCTATGAGCAGGCCCGCAACGAGGCATTGTTCCTGACTGACAAGATGGCTTACGAGCTGAACTTGACAGATGAGCAGTACGAGGCAGCTTACGAAATAAACCTCGACTACCTGATGGGTGTTACAGGGCGTTCAGATGTGTTTGGCACATACTGGGAGCGTAGGAATCTGGACCTGAGCTATATACTGTTCGACTGGCAGTGGAATGCCTACATTGCTGCCAGCTATTTCTATCGTCCACTTTACTGGGAGGCCGGTTATTGGCACTTTGGCATCTATCTGCGCTATCCGCACCGCGACTACTTCTATTTCGGACGTCCTCACTTCTATGCCACTTATCGCGGAGGGCATGCTTGGCACGCACATGGCACTCATGGTTACTACTATCATCACAAGAGCCACTATCGTCCTAGCCACAGAGAGCACGTAGGAATGCATGATCGCTGGAATCGCGGAGATTTCCGTACGCCGCCACACAACAGTTCTACACGCGTAACTGGTCGCCATCATGATAATCGCAGCAACAGAGTTGGTTACGATAATCGTCGTCCAGACAATCGTCAGATGGAGAACCACAACAATCGCCAAAACGAGAGCCGTCCCAATCGCCAAATAGAGAATCGCCCAGAGAACCGCTCTAATAGCGGGAACTTTGGAGGACACCGCGGAAGCAGTCCTTCGAGAAGCGTGAACCACGACTCAGGTTCTTTCAGCCACAGGAGTTCAACTCGCAGCAGTTCCAGCTCGCATAGTTCCCACAGCTCACACAGCAGTTCTAACTCTTCACGCTCTGGCGGAGGACACTTTGGAGGTCGCAGATAAGAGCAATCAGAGTTCGAGCGTACGGACTTCAGCATTCGACATGCGCTGAATCTCGCTCATAGGTTTATTATAATATACTGCCTGTACAGCCTTATTAATAATTCCATGGCCTACAGCCAGCACCTTCTTTCCAGGGAAAGTCTTCTTGACATAAGCGATAAATTCGCCAGCCCTGGAAAGAAGGTTTTCTAATGTCTCAATGTCGTCTGGCCATATTTCGCCTTTCAGGTCAGGGATGAAGCGTCCGGTGAATCCCCCCCAGTCACGTTCTCGCAGAAGATGTGTTGTAACCACCTCGATATGATGGGGAGTTGCAATAATACGGGCTGTATCAATAGAGCGTTTCAAATCGCTGGCGATGATAACATCCAACGGGCGGTCCTGCCATTCCATACTCAACTGCCGAGCCTGAAGAATGCCATTCTCATTGAGTTCTCCCTGGGTCTGTCCCTGCATTATCTGGTTGGCATTATCTACCGTTTCTCCGTGTCGTGCTAAATAAAGAATAGTCATATCATCTTTAAAATTTGCTGCAAAAATACACAAATATTTGCTGATTCCACCTTATTTTCGTATATTTGCACCGTGAATTTTGAAAAAAGACAATTATGAAGATACTACAAAGCTCTATTTTCCGTTCCATTTGCGCCATCGCAATTGGTATTTTATTGATAAAATATCCCGACAATACCGTTACATGGATTACAGTTGCCATTGGTATCCTTTTCCTGCTTTCAGGTGTTATCTCGCTGATAGTGTACGTAAATGCACGAAAGAATGTTTCAGAATACAAAATAACCGATACTGATGGCAAAGTGATTGCTGGCGAGCAGCCTACATTTCCCATCGTGGGTGTGGGCAGCCTTATTCTTGGAGCACTGCTGGCACTTACTCCAAATATATTCATCACTGCCCTGATGTATATTATCGGGGGCATCTTAATTCTTGGCGCCATCAATCAGTATATGAACCTTATTAACGGACGTAAATACGGTAAGATCGGTTTTGGCTACTGGGTATTCCCCTCACTGGTTCTGCTTACCGGACTCTACGTCATCATTCGCCCTATGGCTCCAGCCAGTACTGCGATGCTGATTCTTGGCTGGTGCTCACTGCTCTATGGTGTGACGGAAATGATTAATTCGCTGAAGTTCCATGCAGATAAGCGCAAGGCAGCCCAAATACAGGAGATTCCTGTAGCAGAAGAAGTTGTGGAAGAAAAGACTGCTGAGACTATTTCAGCAGAAGAGGGTGCAGAAGAAGCACTCCCTTCTGATGATAGTGTTCCAACTATACAATAACTTTTCAGACCCCAGTAACGATTCCTTCAATATAAGAGCGAAGGATATGAATGCCGGTCTTGTTGTCACCTCCCCAAGGGATAATAAGATCGGCAAATTTCTTTGTGGGCTCGATAAATTGTTCGTGCATAGGTTTCAGAACTTTCTCATAACGATCGAGTACCATATCGACAGTACGTCCACGTTCCACCACGTCGCGACGAATGTTTCGAATCAGTCGAACGTCATCGTCTGTATCCACGAAAATCTTTAAATCCATCATATCGCGCAATTTCTTATAGTGGAGCGCCATGATACCCTCAATAATGATGACAGGCTTGGGTTCTACGTGGATAGTTTCCTTCAGACGGTTACTCTCAATATAAGAGTAGGTGGGCTGCTCGATAGCCTCACCAGCTTTTAGTTTCTTTATATGTTCTGTTAGCAGTTTCCAGTCGAAAGCGTCAGGATGATCAAAGTTGATAGCCGCACGTTCCTCTGGTGTGAGATTCGTCGTATCATTATAATACGAATCCAGTGGTACTACTGCTGCACAGTGAGGTGGCAGCGCCTTGGCAATTCGTTTTACGACGGTGGTCTTGCCTGAACCCGTTCCGCCCGCAATTCCGATAATAGTCATATATGATTCTGATTTGTTTTTATTTACTCAAATAGACCACTGTAGGAAGATGGTCGCTAAAGCCATTAAGCCACTTACCACCAGCTGTGGTTCGCAGAGGACTGCCCCAATAGTCACCAGGCCCCTGCAACATATAGTCACGACGGAACACCTGATGCCCCTCAAAAGTAAGGCCCTTCTGCACTAGAAGAGACTTAGACAGGATAATCTGATCGAACAGATTCCAGGCTCCCTCATACATCAGCGTACCATCGCCTGCTGCCAGCGTGTTCCACCAGGGATTATATAATCCTCCATTCTCTACTTCACTTATCTCCCGATGGGCACCTAGACATTTTGCCATTGAGAGATCTTGAGGATCGTCGTTCATATCTCCCATAATCAACATTTTCACGCCAGGGTCATCTCTTAATAACGAGTCTTTCACCGCTCTGAGCTGTAAACCGCCATCCTCTCTAGCAATAGAAGGTGCACCACGTGATGGCAGGTGATTCACGATAATTGTCAGGTGTTCATCTGCCAAGGTGCCACTCACTACCAAGAAGCCACGGGTAGCCCGACCAGCATCTTCAGGTCGCGTATACACGTAAGGTACAAGTTTCACATTTCTTACTGCGAAAATTTGCGGATTATAAAGCAAGGCACAGTCTATGCCACGCTGGTCAGGGCCTTCGATATGTACAAATTTGAAATTACGTTCTTTCAATGGGCCTTCGTTACAGAGGTCTTCCAAACATTTAGCATTTTCGACCTCAGCCACACCTATAGCTGCACAACCCACATTGGGCAAGACATCAGTACCCATATCAGAAAGCACCCGCGAGAGATTCCTCAACTTATTGACATACTTATCACTTGTCCAGTGATAAGAACCCTCAGGTAGAAATTCATAGTCGTTCTTCCCTGCATCATGACAAGTATCGAATAAATTCTCAAGATTATAGAAACCAATACCATAAGCAATCTTTTTCTTCGGGCCTTTCGCCATGCATACCCCGAAGAAAAGCAATAGGGTCAGCGTCAAAAATCCAATTCTTCGCATATTATAGTGTATTTGTTTGCAAAAATACCACAAAAAACTGAGTCAACAAAGAAAAAAACACAAAAAACATCACTCAGAGTAAAATTAAGTCGATAAAGTTTGTTGGTTCAAAAAAATCTTCGTACCTTTGCAGCCCAAAAGTTCGAGATTTAGTTTTTAAACATTAATATTCAAATTTAAAATGAAAAAAGGTATTCATCCAGAAAACTATCGCCCCGTCGTATTCAAGGATATGTCCAACGGCGATATGTTCCTTACGAAGTCTACTGCAAAGACAAATGACACTGTAGAATTCGAAGGCGAAACTTACCCAGTGGTAAAAGTCGAAATTTCAAGCACCTCTCACCCCTTCTATACAGGTAAGAGCAAGCTCGTTGACACCGCAGGTCGTGTTGATAAGTTCATGAGCCGCTACGGTAAGGCTGCGAAGAAGTAAGATAAAACCGCAAAATTTTAAAAGGTGCGTCCACGGTAGTTGCATATGCCTTGGTTGCACCTTTTCTTTTTAAATCGACTCTTTATGAAACGACTATTCTACCTGATTCCTCTATTCATGCTTGCCTCTTGCGGAGGCAGTAGCGAAGACGGCCCAGAGCCAACGCCAACACCAGGCCCTGTTGAATCTACTAACATCAACAAGAACGATGCTTCGCAGAATGAGTATTTAGCCCTTTTGGAAATGCCCAAGACCAAAAGCGGTAGTATTGTTGTTACCCATACCGTCGAAGGCTATGGTGTAAACTACTCTTTCGAGTGGGATAGCAGTCTGAGAGCACAACGCTGGACATGCTATACGCTTAACAAAAAAAACATGGCCTCTAATGGTAACACCCGTAAAAGCCTGTGGCCTGAGGGAGACCCTTGGAATTACGATCCAGACATAGCAACTGCCCAACAGCAGGCTACGTATAATGAATTAAGTAAAAGCTATTTCCCTGGTACCAGCGCATACTACGAGAAAGGCCACATATGCCCCTCAGCCGATAGACTTTACAGCAAGGACGTAAACGAACAGACCTTCTTTATGACCAACATTCTACCTATGGTTGCTAAGTTCAATGGAGGTATTTGGAGTATGATGGAAGCTCGTACCCGCAACTGGGCTAATGGCGCCGATGAGTTGTATGTGTGCAAAGGTGGTACTATTGACAAGAGCGAACAGATTCTAGGTAAGACAATTAACAATCACATTGTACCAAAGTTTTTCTTTGTAGCTCTACTTCACAAGAAGGGCGACACATACAAAGCACTTGGATTCTGGGTAGAGCACTTAAATGAAGACCACTCAAATGATAATCTTGGTGACTACGTTGTCAACATCGACAAACTGGAAGAGTTAACTGGTATCGATTTCTTCTGCAATCTGCCAGACGACATTGAAAACCAGATAGAAAGTGTATCACAAGAAGATGTCAAGTCCAGCTGGGGGCTTAGATAGTAAATAGTGAAAAGAGAATAGTGAATAGTTAAAAGTTAAAAAAAAACAAGACCCCATAACTTTTCACTTTTCACTTTTCACTTCTTTTTTGTATCTTTGCGCAGTATTATAGTCGCAAAGATAAATTAATCTATCAAGAATAGGAATGAAAACCATTTATGACTTCACTGTCAAAGACAGAAAAGGCAAAGACGTCTCTCTAAAGGAGTACGCTAATGAGGTGTTGCTGATTGTCAATACAGCAACCAAGTGTGGACTTACCCCGCAATATGAAGAACTGGAGAAGATCTACGAAAAGTATCACTCTAAGGGATTCGAGATTCTCGACTTCCCCTGCAATCAGTTCGGTCAGCAAGCTCCTGGCACCGATGAATCAATCCATGAATTTTGCAAATCCAATTTTGGCACAGAATTTCCCCGTTTCAAGAAAATCAAGGTGAAAGGTGAAGATGCAGATCCACTCTTCAAGTTTTTGGCAGAGCAAAAAGATTTTGCCGGATGGAATGAAAGTCATCCCATCACTGCCATTATCGACGATCTACTCACAAAAGAAGACCCTGACTATAAATCAAAACCCGGTATTAAGTGGAACTTCACCAAATTCCTCATCAATAAGAAAGGTCAGGTAGTAGCCCGCTATGAGTCCACTGAAGATTTCTCAAAAATTAAAGCAAAAATCGAAGAACTGCTTAAATAATATGGAAAAGACAAAGTGTCTGATTATAGGCAGCGGCCCTGCAGGATATACCGCAGCCATTTATGCTTCACGTGCTAATCTTAATCCAATTGAGTATAGTGGCATGCAGCCTGGCGGTCAACTTACACAGACCACCGAAGTAGAAAATTTTCCAGGTTATCCTCAAGGGATCGATGGCAATCAGATGATGATGGATCTGCTTGAACAGGCACAGCGTTTCGGTACAGATGTGCGCATGGGAACCATTGTGAAAGTAGACTTCTCAAAGGCCCCTTATGTCTGTACTGCCGATGATGGTACACAGATTGAAGCCGACACTGTGATTATAGCCACAGGAGCCTCAGCCAAGTATCTTGGACTTGACGACGAACGCAAATATAATGGACAGGGTGTTTCTGCCTGTGCTACCTGCGATGGTTTCTTCTATCGGAAGAAAACTGTTGCTGTAGTTGGAGGTGGCGACACTGCCTGCGAAGATGCTCTATACCTTGCTGGGCTGGCCAAAAAAGTTTATCTGATTGTGCGCAAGCCCTTCCTGCGCGCCTCACAAGTCATGCAACAGCGTGTTAAAGAGCGTGAGAACATCGAAATACTCTTTGAGCACAACACACTTGGCCTCTTTGGTGAGAATGGTGTTGAAGGGGCTCATCTTGTAAAACGCAAGGGCGAACCCGATGAAGAGTTGGTTGACATAGCCATAGATGGCTTTTTCCTTGCCATAGGACACAAGCCCAACACCGAAATTTTCAGTGACTGGCTGGACATGGATGAGATAGGGTATCTGAAGAAGATTGACGGAACCCCCCGTACAAAGATTCCTGGTGTGTTTGTCGCTGGCGATTGTGCAGACCCTGTATACCGTCAGGCCATCTCTGCTGCCGGTTCTGGATGTCAGGCAGCCATCGAGGCAGAACGTTATCTATTAAATAAATAAAAAGGATCCCCCATTAACAGGGAAAAGGCTCGTTTCACAACGAACCTTTTCCATACTTAAAAAACTAAATTAATCAACCATAAACCTTAACCATTAAAATCTTGATGCAAAGATAATACAAGATTTAGAAAAACATGTTTAATTTGCGATTTTTGATGTTTAAAATGCGTTATTTAACGTATTTTCTACTAAAAATCACGATTTTTAAACGTTTTCGACCATAAAAAAGCTCTTTTTGTCGAAAAAAATATTGTAATTCGTCGAAATTATCTATATTTGCACACGGAAACATAAAATTATCAATCATGGACGGTCGCATACTATTAACCACTTTAATTGTGACCATGGTGGTCATAATCTTTTTCGCAGGACGTCGACTATACCTGCGCAATATGCAAGTGCGCAGACGTTTGCAAATGAGTTACATCTTCACCAACATCACCCACGAACTGCTTACCCCCCTTACCGTCATTTCTGCTTCTGTTGATAAACTGCGCGAACAAGTGCCTCAATTCAGCCACGATTACGACATGATGCAGCTTAATATCCAGCGTATGGTACGACTACTGCAACAAATTCTAGAAACCAATAAGTCTGAGGCAGGCGAACTCAAACTCTTAGTAGCCCAAGGCGACGTAATGCGATACATTCAAGAAGCAGCGAACTGCATCGAACCCTTGCTGGCTCGCAAGAACATGCAATTTAATATCTCATGCATTCCCGAGAGTATGATGGGATGGATAGATACAGATAAACTCGACAAAATCATATACAACCTTCTCTCTAATGCTGCTAAATACACAAACGAAATGGGCACCATCTCACTACATGTACGTACGAGCGAGCATTATGACAGAATTCGCATCGAGGTGAGTAATACAGGGAAAGGCATATCGCCCAAGATGATGAAGCAACTTTTCCACCGCTTCCACGATGGTGACTATCGACAATATCACACCACTGGAACAGGCCTTGGGCTTGCCTTAACACAAGATATGGTCCATCTGCACCATGGTACCATAACTTGCGAAAGCGAAGCAGACAAACTGACGACCTTCATCGTCGATCTCCCCATCTCCAAGGAAGCATTTTCTCCCGAAGAAATTTACGATAGTTCCAATAGCGACTTCATCCTTCCCAAAAACACCATTAAGAATTTTGACGCCCTCATTCCTGATTTCAATGCCGCCCCTGAAATTGACGATCTTATTGACGAAGATACATATAAAATTCTTATCGTTGAAGATAATGCTGAGCTACTCATGCTCATGCAACAGTTACTCCGTCCCTACTATCGCATATATATCGCACCCAATGGTATCGAAGCACTGAAGATAGTCCACGAAAAAGAACTTGACCTCATTATCTCCGATGTGATGATGCCCCAAATGGATGGTATCCAGCTCACACAGGCCATCAAGGGCGATTCCAACTATTACCACCTACCTATCATCCTACTCACAGCCAAGACGCAAGAGGAAGACATACAGAAAGCCCTCGAGATTGGAGCCGACGAATATATCACTAAACCATTCCACCTGCGCGATCTCAAGTTACGCATCGATAATATTATAGAAAACAGACGTCGCAGGCAACAAGATATTATCCAGAAAACAGAAGAAGAGACTCTCAAGACATTCCCCAAGAGTTCACCTGAAGAATTGTTTCTCAGCCGTGTTCTGGAATATATTCACATCCACCTTGAAGACGAAGAATACGATCGCAACTCACTAGCTTCCGACATGGGAACCAGTGCCTCCACCCTATACAACAAACTGCGATCCATCACAGGTATGAATGTATCTGCTTTCATCCGCGATGTACGTATGAAAGAAGCCAAGAAGTTGGCTGAACAAGATCCGAAACTACGTGTCAGCGATTTGGCTTATAGCGTCGGCTTTCACGATCCCCGTTATTTCGCTACCTGTTTCAAGAAGCAGTTTGGCATTCAGCCGAAGGAATTCCTCGAGAGCTTACAGCAAGCAGAGCCAGAAAGGTAAACATACCATTCATCATCAGTAGTTCATATCCAAACTTGTAGCCTGTTTGTTCGAAAGTCAGTACGTCTATCGCATAACAAATCAATGGCGAAGCTATACAAACATAAGGCACCCACCTGTCCTTCGGCGTGCGTTTTGTCAGTAATCCAAAGGCAAAGAGCCCTAACAATGGTCCATAGGTATAGCCACACATCACGTATATCGCATCAATCACACTTGTTGAGTTCAGTAGTCTGAACAACAGTATCATTATTACAAATAACCCACTGATAGCTAAATGAACCTGCTTTCTTAACTGTTCATCACCCGCTCTTCCTCTGATATCAACGCAATAACTCGTGGTGAGCGATGTCAATGCAGAGTCTGCACTCGAGAACGATGCCGCCACTATACCAATTGTGAAAGGCAGCACGACCGAGAGGCCGTTTTCAGCCACAAAAGTAGGCAACAGCGCATCACCCGTTTCCTTTCTTCCCAACATCACCAGCAAAACACCCAATGACAGAAAGAGCAAATTGGCTGGTACAAAGGCCACGCCATAAGAACACATATCCTTTTGCGCCTCACGCAACGATTTGCACGTCAGATTCTTCTGCATCATATCCTGATCCAGCCCTGTCATCACTATGACGATAAACACACCACTCAGAAACTGCTTCCAGAAATTTTGTTTCGTCACCCAGTCATCTATCACGAACATCGTACTGTGGCTGTCTGCTGCAATAGCCTTCACGGCCTCAGGCATCGTCATGCCCAATTCTCCAACGACCTTATATATAATAAGTAACAGAGCCGAAAACAAGCACACGGTCTGAAATGAGTCCGTCCACACCAGCGTACGTATGCCCCCACGTCGGGTATAGAGCCATATCAGTGCCACCATCCCCGTCACTGTCAAAGCAAAAGGTACGCCCCATGCATCAAACACGAATCGTTGTAAGATAATACATACCACATAGAATCTCACCACCGCCCCCGTCATCTTCGACAGCAGAAAAAACGAGGCTCCTGTCTTATATGCCCTTGGTCCCAATCGCTGTCCCAAATACGAATAGATAGTTGTCAGATTTAACCTATAATAGAGCGGCAAAAGTAAAAAAGCGACCACCACATAGCCTAAAATAAAGCCCAGACACGTCTGCATATACGTCATTCCCGATGTCGTCACCATACCAGGCACACTCACAAACGTCACACCCGATATTGAAGCACCCACCATACCAAAGGCTACCATATACCAAGGCGAACGACGATTTGCTCTGAAAAAAGTCTCGTTCGTAGCCTGTCGCCCAGTCAGTCTGCTGATGAGCAGCAACACTGCAAAATAAACCAATATTGTTACAATAATCCACATAATCGGGTACAAAATTAAAAAAAAACGGCATAATCCGTATAATCCGTGCCAAAAAAGTGTTATCTTTGCAGGCGGAATTCCTAATTCTAAAATCAATCATTATGGCTAAACAAAAGAAATTCATCCTCCAAGAGAGTGAGATTCCTACACAATGGTACAACATTCAGGCCGACATGCCCAATAAACCCATGCCGCCCATCCATCCAGCAACCAAACAGCCTTTAGGCGTTGACGACTTGGCACACATTTTTCCACGTGAATGCTGTGTACAGGAACTCGATACAGAACATGCATGGATTGACATCCCTGAGGATGTGCTCGAGAAATACAAGTATTACCGTTCGACACCACTAGTCCGCGCCTATGCCCTTGAAGAGGCACTCGGCACTCCTGCTCATATATATTTCAAAAACGAGAGTACCAATCCTCTGGGATCACATAAGATCAACTCAGCCCTTCCTCAGTGCTACTATGCCAAGCAGGAAGGCACGACCAACGTCACCACCGAGACTGGTGCAGGCCAGTGGGGTGCAGCACTCTCTTATGCCGCAAAGATATACGGTCTCGACTGCGCTGTCTATCAAGTAAAGATCACCATGCAGCAGAAGCCCTATCGTTCTAGCATCATGCGTACTTTCGGTGCCGTTGTTGAGGGTTCTCCATCCATGTCAACCCGCGCTGGTAAGGACATACTCACCAAAGACCCCAACCACTCTGGTTCTCTGGGCACAGCCATCTCCGAGGCTGTCGAACTCGCCACTACCACTCCAAACTGTAAGTATACGCTGGGCTCCGTACTCAATCATGTAGCCATCCACCAGAGTATTATCGGTCTGGAAGCAGAGAAGCAGATGGCGATGGCTGGCGAATATCCCGACATCGTAATTGGCTGTTTCGGCGGTGGTTCCAACTTCGGCGGTATCGCCTTCCCCTTTATGCGTCATAACCTGAAAGACGGCAAAAAGACAGAGTTCATCGCCGCTGAGCCAGACAGCTGTCCGAAACTCACACGCGGTCAGTTCCGCTATGACTTTGGTGACGAGGCAGGCTACACCCCTCTGCTGCCCATGTACACTCTGGGCCACAACTTCAAGCCCTCTAACATCCACGCGGGTGGCCTTCGCTATCATGGTGCAGGTATGATTGTGTCACAGTTGATTAAGGATGGTCTGATGAAGGGTGTCGACATCCCACAACTCGAGACTTTCGAGGCAGGTATGCTTTTTGCCCGTACCGAGGGTATTATTCCTGCTCCTGAGAGCACCCACGCCATCGCAGCAACCATCCGCGAGGCTAAGAAATGCATTGAGACTGGCGAAGAGAAGGTTATTCTTTTCAACCTCTCTGGTCACGGACTCATCGACATGCCGTCATACGAGGCTTACATTAAGGGCGATCTTCAGAACTACACTGTTACCGACGAGATGATTGCCGAGAACCTTGCCGAACTCGACAAGCAGTAAACTAATAGTCCCCAGCGCAAAGATGCGCTGGGGGATTATTCCTAGAACTACTAATATGATTAGCCAAGACATCATTGAAGAACTAACAGAAGGTAACCAGGAGGCTTTTCGCATCATCTTCAAAGCCGCCTATCCCCAAGTGCGGGCCTTTTCCTTGGGTTTGCTGAAGAATGATGCCGATGCTGATGACATAGCCCAGCTCGTATTTATCAAGTTATGGACCAAGCGCGCCATGTTGGCCCAGGTCAAGAACTTCGACACCTATCTTTACACCATCACTAAGAATACGATTCTCAACCACATAGCCTCTCGCAAAGCACTGATGATAGACATTACGGACATACCAAATGTCTCTACCGATAATGCCTCACCTTTAGATCAGATTGAGGCCTGCGACATGCAGCTTCTCATAGACATGGTGGTAGGGAACATGCCCCCTCAGCGACAAACCGTCTACAGAATGAGCAGAGAAGACGGTCTTAGCAACGACCAGATTGCCGAGACATTGGGACTCCAGAAGAAAACAATCGAGAATCACCTCAATCTGGCATTAGGAGACATCCGTAAAGTGCTAAAATTCTTTATTTTACTATTATTAGGTTGGGGGTAAAAGGTTTTTTATTTGTCATATATATAAATAAGGTAAAGAGTGAACAGGTATTTCCATCATATCGTCAAGTATTTCTTCCATCACGAAGTATCGGATGAAATCACATTGAGAGTGCATAATCGTATGGCACTCACTCCCAACGATGCCGACAACGCCTTCCGCGAGTTGTGGAACGAATGCGCAGAAGCATCAGCCGACGATACATCCCTCGATGATGCCTATCAGAAGTTAACATCGGCATTGCCTGGAGGGAGTCCATTCACCATCAAGCACCTTTCTTGGCTGAAGATAGCAGTCATTTGGGTACTACCTCTACTGATGCTGGGTGCCGCAGCCTTTTACTATGCCTCTGCACTCAGACAGACCAAGCTCTATTCCGATGTTATCTTCATGCACAAGTTCACTCCTTACGGCGAGCGTAGTATGGTCATTCTACCCGATGGCTCCAAGGTGTGGCTCAATGGCGGCAGTTCGCTGGTCTATCCGTCACAATTCACGTCAGCCGAGCGCAATGTCTGCCTCTCTGGTGAGGGATATTTCGAAGTTAGGAAAGACAGCCATCGACCATTTACAGTGGATATCAACCAGATGAAGCTGAAAGTACTGGGTACCACCTTCAACGTATTCTCTTATCCCGACAACCCACAGATTGTAGCCACCCTCGAAACAGGTAAGCTACAGATCAACGTTGACAACCAGAGGAAATCCTATGTACTATTACCCAACAACCAGTTGGTTCTTGACTCCAAGACAGGCGAAGTAGAAGTTCGCCAAGTCAACGCCGCCGATTTCTCCGTATGGCGCATCCCAGCCTTGTATTTCGAAGAGACCAAGCTTATCTATGCCCTCCAGCAGATAGAGCGTACCTATAACGTCAATATTCATGTCCAGAACAGCCATTATAATAATCAGACCATCAGGGCTCATTTCAATTCCGACGAGACCATCGAGGGCATCATGGCTGTTATCAAGATGCTGATTCCGTCGTTAAACTATGAAATCAACGGCAACGATATCTTTATCAAATAATCATTTTTAGGCTTTTTAACAAAAAGAGATTGGGTGTAACGATTACATTTATTGTCCTTAGATTACATTCAACTAAAATTTTTTTAATCATTCTAATTTAAAACCTAAGATGAAAAAGAGAGTAAAATGTGTACTTAGGATTGCTGCTATCATGTGGTTAGCAGGAAGCCTTTCTCTTCAGGCTCAGAACGTATCGTTCAACAATGAGCTCTTAACCTTGAAAAAAGCTTTCGAGAAAATCGAGTCTGTAAGCAACTACAAGATTGCATACAACGCCTCGAAGCTTAACGTCAACAAGAAAGTGCTTCTTAACCAGAAGAACAAACCGGTGCCTCAAATCATTGAAGAACTACTCAAGGACACCGACTACACCTTCGATATGAAGGGTAATCAGATTATCATCGTTCCGAAGAATCAGAAAAAATCAGAGAAGAGCACTAGCAAGCAGAAGATTACAGGTTTTGTGCTCGATGAGAACGGTGAAAGCGTGATTGGCGCCAGTGTCTCTGAGAAGGGCACCACCAACGGCACCGTTACCGATGTGAATGGTCACTACGAACTGACCGTTCCCAAAGGCAGCACCATTCAGATCAGCTACATAGGCTACCTTTCTCAGAATGTGAAAGTTGGCAGCAACAGCCAGATCAACATTAAATTAGTTGAAGATTCCCATAGCCTCGACGAAGTGGTTGTGGTAGGCTACGGCCAGATGAAGAAGAGCGACCTCACAGGTGCGGTAACCTCTGTAGCCGTCGATCGCGACAAAGCCGTGTTTAATAGCGGCATCGATCATCTGCTACAGGGAAACGCTCCTGGTGTATACGTCAATGGTGGCGACTCACAGCTGGGTGGTGTCATCAACGTGCGCATTCGTGGTACCTCTACGCTGAATGGAAACAAGGAACCCCTTTATGTTATCGACGGCATCATCATGAATGACGCCACCGAGGACGTGGGCAACCCCAATAGTGGCGGTGGTACGGGTAGTGACCCCGTACAGACCACCCAGAGCGGACTCACAGGTATCAACCCGCAGGATATCCAAAGTATCGAGGTTCTCAAAGATGCCTCTGCCACAGCCATCTATGGTTCACGCGCCTCTAACGGCGTGGTGCTCATCACCACCAAAGAAGGTAAGAGCGGCAAGGCTAAGATCAACCTCTCGGCAGGTCTCTCGTTCGATCAGGCCAGCAAGCACATCAATGTGCTCAATGCCGAGGAGTATATCGCCTACCGCAACGAGAAAGACTCGGAAAACGAGGAAAGCTTCTACAGCGCCGACTTTCACCCCGTGACCCGCGACTGGCAGAAGGAGCTCTTCCACACCTCTATCACCCAGTCATACCGTTTGTCAGTAAACGGTGGTAACGACAAGGCCAACTACTACGTGGCAGGTGGCTATTTAGACAACAAAGGCATCATCCGCAACACCGGACTGACCCAGGCCGATCTGCGCGTGAACTATAAGTACAAGCTCAACCAGAACATGTCGCTCAAGGGCACATTCAGTATGACACGTCGTGTGAACGACATGACAGCCGGAACCGACGGACAGGGTGCACAGCGCACCAGTCTCACCCGTCATGCCATCCTGGCAAAGCCTTTTGCCGAACTCGACCCCGAGGATAATAACGACAATGACAACGACCTGCAGCTGACACCTACCAACTGGCTCACCGACTACAAGGACCACTCGGAGGAGAATCGCACCATGGCCTCGATTGCCTTCGACTATAAGCTTATCAAAGGTTTGACCTTCCACCTGATGGGCTCGTACGACACCCGCGACAAGAGTCGTTCGCGCTGGTACAGCACTGGTGTATATACAGGAATGAAGGTGAACGGGCAGTTGGGCTACAGCGAACTGCGCAGCCTGAAGAAAGCGTTGGAGGCTCTGTTCTACTATGACTATACGCTGAACCGTGTGCACCACCTGTCGGGTACTGCCGGTGTGACCTACGAGCGCCGCGATGCCAACCGCTATGGCATGCTGGGCGAGGACTTCTCAATCATGTCGCTGGGAATCGATGGTATCGCCTATGCCAACAAAACCTATACCAACAGTCACTCGCTGACCAACGAGACCACTGCCTCATCGCTCTTGCGCATGAACTATAATTATATGGACCGCTATCTGGTGACACTCACAGGGCGCGTGGATGGTTCGAGCAAGTTCCAGAAAGGCAACCGCTACAGTTTCTTTCCTTCAGTGGCATTGGCCTGGCGTGTGAACCAGGAGAACTTCCTGAAGGACAGCAAGTGGCTGAGCAACCTGAAGCTGCGTCTGGGTTGGGGTATGACTGGTAACCAGAGTATTTCAGCCTATGCCACACAGAACACCTATGGTAACGTGGAGTATGCCACTGGAGGCGGTCAGAACACAGTAGGGCTGCACCCCAGTAAGATTGCCAACCCCGACCTGAAATGGGAGGCAACCACACAGTATAACGCAGGTATCGACTTCGGTATTCTGAAGAACCGACTCACCCTAAGCGTTGATGTCTATCACAAGGAGACTAACGACATCCTGCAGTCGATGAACACCGCCGTTTCTACGGGTTATAGTTCTATCTACGTGAACTGCGGCTCTATCCAGAACAATGGTGTCGAGGTGGCTCTCAACGCTGTGCCCGTGAGCACCAAGGACTTCACCTGGACCATCGGTGCCAACATCTCACATAACAAGAACCGCATCACCGACCTCGGACTGCCAGTCACCAAATATGGCACTCACTACTACGAGGCTTACTACGGCACCAACCTGTCGTACTATGCATCAGCCGCCTTCCCTGTTAACATATTCATCAAAGGCAAACCCATCGGACTGTTCTGGGGTTACAAGACCAACGGTATCCTGCAGAGCGACGAGGCAGCCAACGGACTGGTGTATAACGGCAACGAATTGAAAGCTGGTGATATCGCCTATATCGACACCAACGAAGATGGCATCATCAATACCGAAGACCGTGTGATTCTGGGCGATCCTAACCCCGACTTCACCTTCGGTTTCAACACTTCAATTAGCTATAAGGCCTTCACGCTGAGTGCTCAGTTCCATGGTTCGGTAGGCAACGAGGTGGTGAACGCCAACAAGCTCGACAACACCAACACCTATTATGATTACAACATCCTATCAGAGGCCTACCACAATGCCTGGCGCCCAGAAAAGCCCAGCACCACCTACCCACGCATCGGCGTGCCTCTGAGCGAGCTTACCGACCGATTGATAGAGGATGGCAGTTTCCTGCGTATGGGTAGTCTGAGTCTCTCCTACGATGTGCCATTGAAGCGCTCTAAGCTGATTAAGGCGCTGCAGGTAACACTGACCGGACGCAACCTTTTCACTATCACCAACTACTCAGGTTACAACCCCGATATCAATAGTTTCTCTAACGACCCTAAGCGTATCGGCATCGACTACGGTAGCGCACCTATCAACCGCTCATACAGCTGTACGCTGAATGTGACATTCTAACAACATCAATCACCAATATAACAATACGAAAGAAAAATGAAAAAGACTATCATATATGCATGGGGATTGCTAAGCGCCATGGCGTTTACATCCTGCAACTCCCTGTTGGAAGAGGATACCGACTCTTTTCCATCTGCTAACGTTATCTATGCTGACGACAAGGGCGTAGAAGCCGCCTTGACAGGATGCTACCACGGACTAACCAGCTACAACGTGTTCCAGTCGGACTATCACACCATTTTCTGTACTGCCGGCGGCACGATGAACAATACCAGTTCGTCGTACAATGACTCGAAGGCCCAGCGCACCGAGCCCGATAATAAATATGTAGGCCGCCACTTCAAGACCTGCTACACCGTGATATCTGACTGCAACGACCTGCTGAGCAAAATCGACGCCAGCGGTGCATCAGAGCAGCTGAAGACACGCGCCAAGGGCGAGGCTCACTTCCTGAGAGGTATGATTTACTTTAACTTGGTGCGCGCCTTCGGCGGTCTGCCCATGCGTCTGGAACCTATCAACAGCAAAAACCTCGACATACCACGCTCCACAGTGGAGGAGACCTATCAGCAGGTGATGGCCGATCTGGAAGAGGCTGCCCAACTGCTACCTGAGGAGAACCCTACCGAGGGACGCCCCAGCAAATATGCCGCTCACGCCTTATTGGGAAAAGTATATCTGACGCTGGCCAACGGCGAAGAGGGCTCACCCTACTGGCAGAAGTGCATCGACGAGTGCATGAAGGTATATGGACACTATCAGTTGGTGCCTCTGCAGGTACTCTACAATGCCCAGAACCGCAACACCGCCGAATCGATTATCGAGATACAGTTCTCGGATATCAATGGTAACACCTGGACACAGGGCATCGCCCCCGATGTGAGCGACTACACCCCCAACTCGCAGAGCAATCCCTACGGACGCTATCGCCCCTCAAAGTATATCTTCGACACCTGGCGCGAGCAGTATCCTGGCGACCCACGCATCGAACAGGGCATCATCTACGACTACTATACCAAGAATGGTGGTGTGGATACCGTTACGATCTATCCTGCCTATACCAGCGATAAGGGGAGCAGTCGCATGTGGCCCTACCTTAAGAAGTTCCTCGACTCTCGCTATGTGGCACAGTATGCTCCACAGAACTTCATCTATCTGCGTTATGCCGACGTGTTGCTGATGCTGGCCGAAGCCACCAACGAGGTGAGCGGCCCCGACAAGGCCTATCAGTATGTGAACGAGGTGCTGGCACGTGCACGCAACAGCGCCACGCCTGCCTCAGCCGAGCCAGCCGACTGGAGTGGCATGACCAAGGAGGAGTTCCGTCATCGCATCATGTATGAGCGTTTCTTTGAGCTGTTGGGCGAAGAGACAGAATATTTCGACATGCGTCGCCGTGGCCCAGAGTTCATGCTCGAATACTGGAAGGCACATAATGCACACCCAGCCAACTGTCCTAACCCTTCATCCACCAAGTATAAGGAGGACTACTTCGTGTGCACCCCGGAAATGGCCAAGCGTGCCATGCTGCTACCCTTCCCCACGCTCGAGATCAACTCGAACAACGCCATCACCGATGCCGACCAGAATCCTGGCTACTAATGCAGCCCCTAAAATTATCGATTCACATTATATGTTATTATTTTAGTTAGTTTATTAGAGAGAGCCCCGTCAGGATCATTCCTAACAGGGCTCATTCTTTTCTTCGGTTTCATTCACACTTTAGTTCTTTGGGACGCATATCGTGGTCCATCTATATAAGTTACACCCCACAAAGTTACCCATTACCTCTGAAATATATACCATGAGTACGCTCGTATTCATCACCTGTTCAGCTGGTGAAACAAGAAAATAGAACGCATCGGCTATAGAGTGTGCAAATCCACACAAAATGAAGACAGGCACGCCTAACACTAGCGGCAGCATTTTGCCCTTTCTAGCAAACTCCACCGCTGTGGTCATGATAAATCCACAACCAATGGCTAGTAGAAAGCACGCCCAGGGTCCCTTGACCAGTCGCCCTGCTAGAATCTTTGCTGCGGGCTCCACGCAGTCAGGCTGCGCATAGGCAATCATCGACGCAGACAACAGACAGCCAACGATGTTACCCACCAACACGGTAAAAAGCATCGTCCAATCGCCTTGGCGCCTTATGAAACCAGCCGTGCCCGTATAGAGTTTCAGTCTATAATACACCACAGTTGTCAGGCCAAACGCGAACAACACGGCACCAGCCACTCCTCCCACACGAAGGTTCACAACGCATCCTATTGAAATGCATATTCCTGCCAAAATCGCCAGCAGAAATGTATCCCTAATAAATTTTATATCTTCCATATCAGGAGACAAAGTTAGCGTTTTTTGCCGAATAATCTATAAAAAAGCGCTTCTTTTTGCAAAAATAATGCAAAAAGCTTGCACACTTCAAAAAAAAAGCATACCTTTGCACCATGTTTTTCATAGTATTAGATTTAAGGTTAACAACAGGGGCTCGGCGGAGTCCCGCTTTTTTTTGTCTTCATTCGAAAGAAATGAGATAAAACATAGTTTTAATGGTTTAGGTTTTTATGGTTGATAATTTAGTATCAAAGCAGGGGTCCACAGTGATGTGCACCCCTGTTTCGTTTTCTTATTCGAATGAAGTTCCACTCTGTGCCGAAAAAAAAGTCAGAGTGACGAGAAGGCGAAAAAAAGCACCAAGACCACTAAACGAAAAGCACAGATATTTGATATATTCACCAGTATACGTTAAAGAGTCATACCACGCTGGCAAGGTATTCGACATAGTCAGTAAAGCTGTGATGACAGGGCGATGTGCCTGCCACATCAAGAGCGACCTCTTGGGCGCAACGGGTGGTGTAAGGTCCAAAGGAGTAAATAGGCACCTCAACTGGTTGACCTTGAGCAGCGGCAAGTGAGAGAATCCGGGAGAGAACATAGGCTTCGCCGCCACTTGTGATTGCAATGGCATTCACAATGCCACGACAAAGAGCATCAGCCAGATTGGCACAGCGTTCCTGGTCAATAGTCGAGGTGCGATAACAATAAACGGGAGTAACAGCAACTCCCATGAGGCGAAGGGCACTGAGAAAGTCTGTAATGGTGGTGGTGGGAACGGGTAGCCCGCTGAACTGAGGCAACAACACAGCTACATGCTTAGCCGAGGGCGAGGACTGAAGCTGTAAGGCCTCTACGATTCCCATCATGCTAGGTTTGGCATAACGCAGGACGGGCTCTACACCAAGCAACCGAGTAACAGAAAGCTGATCGCGACCGATGGCGACAACACGCCCTTCAAAGTTAGTCCGAGACAGGTCTGACGAGGCAAGCGCTCGCACAGCCGTGAGACTTGGACAGACAATATAGTCAAAGCTGGTCAGACACCTACAGAACTCTAGAAAGGCGCCATCTGGGGGCAACACAGAGGTACGGATAAGGGGTACGAATAGGGGGCTGAAGCTTACTGGCGACATGCTGATGGCTTCGCGAAGACGGTTGTGATAGGAAACTGGAGCTGTGAATAGTATGCGTTTTACCATTTGGCCAGCATCTGATTGGGTTTGAACACACGAATAACGTAGAACAGGCTGATGAGTGCTATGCCCAATTCGATGAGATATAGTCCACGATAGTCGAGCCACTCACCAACGCCACCTGAGATAATTGAGATGAGCGAAGAACTGAGATGAACCACAACCACCTGGATGGTGAAATCGGTTCCCTCACGACCTTCGCGTACACAATCCATCGCCGTAGTATAAACCACTATCGAAGCAAAAGCATGGCATGTCTTAACCAGCAGCAAGCCACCAACGATCATCGGTAGCGTGGGTGTGATAAACGTGAGTAAAATGAAATATAGCGGTGCGGTGACAATCATGAATGCCACCAGCAAACGAGCTCGATACATGCTGATGCGACGGATGAGCAAATGGGCCACCCAGGCCATCACAAACGAGGTGGCTGTGCCCACCATACCAAACCACACACCAATTTCCTTCATATTATAGCCCAAGTCGACCATATATGGGCGTACGTTGGCAATAATACCGATGATACCCATGAAATAGAGTAGCAGAAAAATGACATGGGGAATGATTTCGCGACGCGAGAAAAACCACATAAAATCCATGAGCTTAGCACGCTGCTTGGGCAAGCGAGGCTCTATCCGAATCTTCTTATTAAACTGCAAAGGCACAACCATCAGCCAAGCCACCAGACCCAACAACGGGAACACCACGCTCCAGCCAAAGTGGTCAAGCATCACGATGAAGATGCCACTACCTAAGAACGCACCAGCATAACGGCCCATCGACTGCATACTGTTTACAGCACTATGGTCGCCCTTGCTAAAAGCACGTACTGCTAACCCATCGGTAGCAATATCCTGCGTGGCTGATGCGAACATTGAGATAAATACTAGTACGAAGATAAAATAAATATCGGCTGAGATGTCAAGGAATCCGATGCACATGATAGACAGAGCATAGATGGACTCCATGAGCAAAATGAATCGACGGTAGCTAGCCAAATGCGAACATTGACGGTCGACCATTGGTGCCCAAAGGAACTTAACAAGCCAGGGGATATGTACCAAATGCAGCAAGCCAATAGTAGCCAGGCCGTAGTTGGCCTGGCGCATAGTTACCTGCATGGCTGTAGTGATGAAGGTAGAGGGAATGAACTGCGCTATGTATAGACAGAAAAACGTGGCGAGATTCAATCTCCTTACATTATCTACGCTGGTGGTTGTTGCCATGTAATTATTTGTGGATTAGAAATTTAACTCGATTGTGGTTCCAAATGTCAATGGCTTGCCTGCCTGGGCGTAGTTGCCTGATGATGACTTGAAGCCATAAGCCATATAGTTGGTATCTGTCAGGTTCTTGCCCCACAACTCCCAAGTAACAATACCTTTGGTAAAGGCAACCTTAGCGTTGAGGGTTGTATAGAAGTCCTGACTGACGAGGTTATCCTCTGCCCAGTAGATACGACCCAGACCTCGAAGACCAACATTGAACATCACGCGATCCAGCCAACCTGTTGGATTGATGGTATAGTTCGCATCAACGCTCAGCGTGTGGTTGGGCACCATAGGTAAGCGATTGTTGGTATAGCTTACCGTAGCACTCTTTTCATAAGAAAGGAAGCGGGCGTAAGTATAACCATAGTTAGCAGTGAACTGTAAGCCCTTTGCAGGACGCGCTACAATGTTCAGCTCAGCGCCCTTGCTATCAGTATGACCAGCGTTGGTTGTGATATTGCCTACACCAGCAATGGTAGAGGTAATCTGCATGTGACGCCAATCGATATAGAAGAGGTCAGCACTCACGGTGACCAGGTTGTTCAACAGGTTGATACTGGCACCTACCTCGTAGTTCCAGCTATACTCGGGCTCATATGAACGCTGATCGGCCGTAGAGAACGATTTGTTGAAGCCACCTGGCTTGTAACCACGTGTTATTGATGCATAGTAGAGATTATCCTCTGTTGTCTGGTACTGCAGGGTGAACTTAGGTGTTACCTGTGTAAAGTCCTTACTACTCTCGAAAGATTCACCTGTTGCCGATGACATCTGACTGAGATTAACTAAAGTATAACCATCGCCTGGCAATGGAGAAGCCGTTACCTTCAGGTTGTCATACTTGGTCTTTGCATGCTCGTAATCGAGACGGATACCAGCAGTAGCTGAGAGACCACGCCAGATTTTATAGGTACTCTGATGATACAAGGCCAGCGAACTGGTAGGTACACAATAGTTTGTATGACTGAGCGAATAAGCCGAAGGCGAGTAGTTATCGACTGTACGATCTACGTGCTCCATCATACCAAAAGCACCAATCACCCACTGATATCGGCTATCATTGCTCGACTTGAGGGTGAACTCCTGTGACACCATGTTTTGATGGCGGGCATTTTCTACAAACGATTTGTCGTTGATAGTAAAGTCCTGATCAATAGCCTGTTTAGAGTTGATATACTGGAACGAAGTCTGACTATTGAAGCTGACAACAGGACCTGTATAGGTGATGCCCAATCCGTTGGTGCTGACCAAGCGACGGAATGAACTGTAGCGGTTGTATTTGATATCTTGCAATGTGTTGGTAGCAACATCCACAGGAGCATAGGGATAACCACCCTGATCGCTGTAGGTAAATTGGCTGTTCAGTCGAATCAGCCAATTGTCGGCAGGCTTATAGTAGAGACCGATACGTTCCTCGGTCTCATTCATCTTGTCCACCTTCTCATCGAGATAGCTGTTGCGGAAAGCACCATCATTGTGATGATAGAGAGCACCAAAGGTGAAACCAAACTTGTCGGAGAGCTTAGTGTAATTAGAAATCTGCGTACGCAGGTCGTTATAGCGACCATATCCCAAGCGTACACGGGTATTCTGATATTCCAATGGATTGCGGGTGCTGATATTCACGATGCCGCCAATGGCATTACGACCATACAGCGTGCCCTGAGGACCACGCAATACCTCAACAGAAGCCACATCTCCCAAATCGCAATCGAACGAGAGGGGCTCGTAGAAGGGCATACCGTCTACATAGAAGCCGATTCCCGTACCATCCGACTTATTACCTACACCGCGTACAAATACAGGGCAACTGGCTCTCGAACCGTAATCGGGCATGTAAAAGTTGGGAATAACGGCAGTGAGCTCCTTTATGCCTGTAATCTGCAAATTGCTGAGCTGGCGGGCCGACAAGGCAGTACACGATACTGGCATGAGATTATACTTGTTCGTTTTGAATGCGCTTACCACCACCTCGTCAAGATCGTAAGAACGGGCTGTAGTGGTGTCAGAGGGTATCAACTCGGGGCTTTCGACGGCCAACAGTGATGTTAAGAGTAATCCTAAAAACATATTCTAATTTATTAGTTATTATTATTTCTGTTTAAACCATGAGGTAACGAAACGCACGTTCTTAAGCGGTGTGTCTTTATGCAGACCATGCCCCAGATTAAATATATAGTCGGGGTAAGTGTTGAAAAAGTCCATATAAGTCTGCAGATGTTGGGCGATGACAGCTTGAGGGGCAAACAACAAACGGGGATCCATATTACCTTGAAGACCTAAAGCGGGTGAAACTATGGCGCGAGCTGTTGAGAGTGGCGTATGCCAGTCGATACTCACGAAGTCGCAATCATCTTTTGTCAACACCGAAAGCCCTGTGCCAAAACCTTTTGGAAAGAAAATGACCGGCAGGCCACAATCGCGGGCCGCCGCTGTGATACGACGCACAAAAGGCAGGATCAACGAAGTATAGAGCTCGACGGGTATCACACTGGCAAACGACTCGAATATTTGGAAAGCAGAAATTTTATGAGCCGCCTGAAGACGCACATAGTATTCTGATGCACTTGTGAGGGCTTCGAGCAACTGTTCTGTTTCTGAGCGGTGGGTGTAGAAATAACGCACCACATCGGTAAACTGCATGCTCTTGTCGCGCCCGCCAAGCATATAGCACAGACAGGTAAGCGGACCGCCACAGAAGCCTATTACAGGAGTATCATCCGTATTCTGGCACTGTATCTCATCAAGGGTATCGGCCACATGCATCAGATTGGAGGGATTGAAATAGAGCAAAGATGCGGGGGAATCTAAGTCCATCAGCGGATGAGGGAATACGGGGCCATCAGTAGTCCATTCGACTTGAACACCCAATGCCTCAGGAACAACGAGGATATCACTGAATAAGATGGCGGCATCCATACCCATATCGTTGATAGGCATAAGTGTGACTTCGGCGGCCATCTTAGCATCGGCCAAGATAGAATGGAAAGGCTGTTTCTGGGTGAGGCAGCGATAACGGGGAAGTACACGACCTGCTTGACGCATCATCCACATGGGAGGGCGCAGAGCAGGTTGGTGATTAATAACAGCTATAAATGGGTTGCTACACATAACTATATATTCGTCCTTGTGTTAAAATTGCGGTGCAAAGGTACTGCTATTCGGTATATTGTACAATCCCTATAAATGAGGATTTTAACAAAAAAGCCGCCAGACCAACGTCTGACGGCTCAAAAACTAAAAACAACAACTAAAAAACTTATACAATATCTATCTGACGAGAAAGTTTAGCCTTCTCCACTATCACCTTGGGGAGTTCAATAGTGAGTACACCATTGTCTACACGAGCATGAATATCCTCCTTTTTTACATCGTCAGGCAGAATCAAAGTCTGCTCAAACTTTGAGTATGAGAACTCACGTCGCAGATAGCGAGTGTTCTTGTCCTCATCCTTTTTCTCACTCTTACTCTCCATCTTAATGATGAGGTTACCTTCATCGTTGATATGCACATTGAAATCCTCCTTTTTCATGCCCGGAGCGGCGAGTTCTACGGTGTATGCCTTGTCGCTTTCTTTCACATTAATAGCAGGAGCCGTAGCATTGCACTTCGGCATAAAATCGGTATCAAACAAATCATTGAACACACTTGGAATCCAACTGTTGCTTCTCATTACTGGCATCATAATCTTTACCTCCTAATTCTATTTTAACGATTATACATGTTATTTTTTATGATTGCCTTTCGGCTTTCACTCAACAACATGCAAGGGAAATGCCAGAAGCCCTTATGTGTCAATCTGACAGAATCTGACGACAGATTGACAGAGCAGAGACTACAGTAGGTACGCTGGTGATAACGACGGAACGCTTACCTTTGACCTCACGGAAATTGCACTGACGGGGGTGGGCAGCTACATAGCTGAGTACGCGTCCGAAGGCCTCGCTCTGATAGTAGGGACTATCATTATGGCTCACAAAGTAGAGGTACATATGTTGCTGTTTGAGCATAATCTTCTCAATACCCAGTTGCTTTCCTGCGGCTCTGAGGGGCACTACTTCGATGAGTTCTTCGGCCACGGGGGGAATTGCGCCGAAGCGATCGACAAGACGTTTGCGATAAGCCTCCAAATCGGATTCAAGACGGGAACTGCCCGCCAGATTATCTAATTCGCGATAGAGCAACATGCGTTCTGAGTCACTAGGTACATAAGAATCGGGGAAATACATCTCAATATCGGATTCGAGGGCACAGTCGTCTACAAAGAAGGAGGCATCCCCCTCTTCCCCCCCAAGAACCTGCCAGTCCCCCATCTCTTGAAGGGCTTCTGAATTGCGCAGTTCTGTCATCGCCTGATTCAGAATCTTCTGGTAGGTCTCATAGCCCAAATCTGAGATAAAACCGCTTTGTTCGGCGCCCAGCAAGTTGCCTGCACCACGGATATCGAGGTCTTGCATGGCAATGTTAATACCTGAACCCAGGTCGGAGAAGTTCTCTAAGGCCTCAAGGCGACGACGGCTATCGGCAGGAAGTGCAGCAAGAGGAGGTGCTAATAAATAACAGAAAGCCTTACGATTGCCTCGTCCCACGCGACCACGCATCTGATGAAGGTCGGAAAGCCCGAAGTTGTGGGCACCATTGATGATGATGGTGTTGGCATTAGGGATGTCGATACCGTTCTCGACAATAGTCGTAGAGAGTAGCACATCATAGTCGTAGTTAGAGAAATCGAGAATGATTTGTTCGAGTTGCTCAGGCTTCATCTGTCCATGACCAATGGCCACACGGGCATCGGGGATGTATTTATGGATGAGTTCCTCAATATGCTGGAGTTCGCTAATACGGTTGTTGACAAAATATACCTGACCATTGCGCGACATCTCGAAATTGATAGCATCGGTGATGATCTCGACTCCAAAGGTATGGATCTCGGTCTGAATGGGATAGCGGTTAGGCGGCGGTGTCTGGATGACACTGAAATCGCGGGCACCAACGAGCGAGAATTGGAGGGTACGGGGAATAGGCGTAGCCGACATGGTAAGGGTATCAACGCTCGACTTCATCTGGCGCAATTTCTCCTTAGTAGAGACGCCGAACTTCTGCTCCTCGTCGATGATGAGCAGGCCAAGGTCCTTGAATTTGACGGTCTTGCCGATTAGCTTATGCGTTCCTATAATGATATCTATTTTGCCATCAGCAAGATCCTTGAGCACCTGAGTGGTCTGTTTCGCAGTGCGGGCACGAGTAAGATAGTCGACACGGACGGGCATATTCTTGAGGCGCCCCATAAACGTGCGGTAATGCTGGTAAGCCAATACAGTGGTGGGCACCAGAACAGCCACCTGTTTGCCATCGGTAGCGGCCTTAAAAGCGGCGCGCACAGCCACCTCGGTCTTTCCAAAGCCCACATCGCCACAGACCAGACGATCCATAGGCTTTTCCTGCTCCATATCAGCCTTCACCTCCTGCGTAGCTTTGAGCTGGTCGGGTGTGTCCTCGTAGAGGAAACTTGCTTCGAGCTCCTGTTGCAGATAGGTATCACGACTGAAGGCAAAACCCTTCTCACGACGGCGCTTGGCATAGAGTTTTATCAGGTCACGCGCCATATCCTTGATGTGATTTTTAGTACGTTCCTTGAGGCGTTCCCACTGGCCTGTACCCAAGTTGGAGAGGCGTGGAGGCTCGCCGTTGTCCTGCGACTTGTATTTCGACACCTTGTAGAGCGAGTGGATAGACACATAGATACTGTCGCCATGCTGGTAGAGAATCTTTATCATCTCCTGATAGCTGTCACCTTGAGGCATGCGGATGAGACCGCCGAACTTACCCACACCATGATCTACATGCACCACGTAGTCGCCGATTTCGAACTGCTGAATCTCCTTCAGCGTAAGGGCCATCTTTCCGCTACGGGCCTTGTCGCTCTTGAGGTTATACTTATGGAAGCGGTCGAATATCTGGTGGTCGGTAAATACGCAGATGCGCAGATCATCGTCGGTAAAGCCCTCGTGAATGGTGTTCTGAACAGGCGTAAAGGCAATGGTCGACTTCTCAGCGAAGATATCTTTCAGACGCTCGTTCTGCTTCTGACTGTCGGCACATATATATATATGATAACCTTGAAGGAGGTAATCCTCAAAGGTCTTAATGAGCATGTCGAAGTTCTTGTGAAAAAGAGGCTGGACGGAGACGGAGAATTTAAGAGTTAAGAATGTAGAATTTAGAGATGAAGGACGATGACCGAACTCTATGCGACGGAGCTCATTGGCATCGCTCATGAACTGAGCTCCTGTGACGAGTTGGTTCTCGCGCTGCAACCGGCGTTCTATCTCACGGCGCTCTATCTCAGTAGCTCCCTCCATCTGCTCTGTACGTGCCTGAGCCGAGAAGCCTTCCTGATAGGCACGGTCTATGGCATCGCGCACATAAAGATAGTCTTTGGTGACCAGCACCATGTCGCGAGGCACAAACGAAAGGAAGGACACTTTCTCTTCGGAAACGCCAGAGAGTTCGGGCACTACCTCGATGCGGTCGCGATGGTCTTTAGACAATTGGTCTTCTACCTCGAATGTACGGATAGAGTCGATATCATCGCCAAAGAAGTCGATACGATAGGGATACTCACAACTGTAAGAATAGACATCGAGAATTGAGCCGCGCAGGGCATACTGGCCTGGCTCATAGACATAGTCGACCTCGCGGAAACCAAACTCGTGGAGCGTTCTCTCAATATCGCCAACAGCAATAGCCTGGTCTTTCTCAAGCACTAATGTACGGTCATCGAGACTCCGCTTCGACACCACCATCTCGGCCAATGCTTCAGGATAGGTAATGATATAACCAACCCATCCACCTGTCAGTCTGGCAAGGACCTCGGTACGCAGGATCTCAGAGGCTGCATCACGCTGGGCATATTTGATGGCACGGCGATAGCTGGAGGGGAAGAACAACACCCGCTCCTCGCCCATCAACTGGGTGAGGTCGTGATAGAAATAGCCAGCCTCCTCGGCATCCTGAAGAACAAAAAGCAGACGTTTCTGACACTTCAGGGCCAAACTACCAAAGAGCATTGGTGCACTAGAGCCCAACAGACCCTCAAGGAAAACCGTTGTAAACGAGGATTTCCCCAACTCAGCAGCCAGTGCCGACACTTGTGGCAACTTGGCGTAAAGATTCTCTAATTCCTGTATATTCATTGCAAATTCAGGTGCAAAAATACAAAAAAAACACAAATAGAGCATACTTTTCACTTTTCACTTTTCATTTTTCACTTCTTTTTCTTAACTTTGCACCATCAAAAGCGTAGAAAGTTATGTACGAAAGTGACAGTATAGTCATCATACCTACTTACAACGAAAAGGAGAATATCGAGAAAATCATCCGTGCGATATTCACCCTTGAGAAGTGCTTCCATATTCTTGTGATCGACGACGGATCGCCTGATGGGACAGCTGCTATTGTACGCGGTTTGATGGCTATGGAGTTCGGCAACCGCCTATACATGCTGGAACGTAAAGGCAAACTAGGACTCGGCACTGCCTACATTGCTGGTTTCAAATGGGCATTGGAGCATCATTACGACTACATCTTCGAGATGGATGCCGACTTTAGTCACGACCCTAACGATTTGCCAAGGCTCTACAAGACTTGTCAAAGCGATGGCTATGACGTGGCCGTGGGAAGTCGCTATGTGAGTGGCGTAAACGTCGTGAACTGGCCTATAGGCAGGGTGCTGATGAGCTACTTTGCGTCGAAATACGTACGCGTGGTGACGGGATTTCTGGTTCATGACACTACCGCTGGTTTTGTGTGTTACAAACGCAAGGTACTGGAGACCATCGAGCTCGACAAAATACGTTTCAAGGGCTACGCCTTCCAAATTGAAATGAAATACACTGCCTACAAGATTGGTTTTAAGATCAAAGAGGTGAGCGTGATATTCGTGAATCGGCGTGAGGGCACCAGTAAGATGTCGGGCGGCATATTCGGCGAAGCATTCTTCGGTGTGATGAGACTACGCTGGGATGGGTGGACAAGGAAATACCCGAGAAATTCCTAAGCAATAGAACAACAAGAAACATAAGACTGTGAAATTACTCTATATTATCTACCAACTCTTCATCGGATTACCCTTACTTGTAATCCTAACTATTATCACCGCCCTTGAAGTGGGCATAGGTACAACCATAGGCAACGGGCACTTCTGGGGATATTACCCTGGCCATATGTGGGGTAAACTGGTGTTGAAGACATTTCTCATTCCTGTCAAGGTAGAGGGGCGCGAACATTTGGAGAAAGACCAGAGCTATGTGTTTGTGGCTAATCATCAGGGCTCGTTCGACATCTTCTTGATATACGGCCATTTGGGGCGTAATTTCAAGTGGATGATGAAGCAACAGTTGAGAAAGATTCCGTTTGTAGGTTATGCCTGTGCAAAGTCACATCAGATATTCGTTGACAAACGCGGTCCCAGCAAGATACGCAAGACATACGAGGATGCGCGAGAAATACTGAAAGAGGGCTACAGCGTGACAGTATTTCCTGAAGGAGCACGCACATTTACAGGTCATATGGGTACTTTCAAGAAAGGTGCTTTCGCACTGGCCGACGAATTGCAGCTGCCCGTAGTGCCACTTACCATTAATGGAAGTTTCGACATCCTGCCTCGCATGAAGGGATTCAACTTCGTCAACTGGCATCCGCTGACGCTTACCATTCATCAGCCCATCTACCCCATCGGGCAAGGACCAGACAACGTAGATGCCACCATGCGTCAGGCATACGACTCGGTAATGTCGTCACTCTCGCCAAGATATCAAGGCTATGTAGAGAATCCTGATCAATGATTGCAAGAGCTCCTTATCTTTTCTTACTGCTGATTTTGATACCCGACGTGTATCTGGATTTGCACTATTGGCGCCACAAGTTACCAGTAGGAAGACGTGTGGTACGTTGGATTCCCTCTATCCTGCTGGTAGCCTATACACTAATGCTGACATACGAGGCGAATTTTATTCCCGACAATCCCACCATATTATATATCTACCTGCTATTGCTGGGACTAATAGCTGTACCCAAGGCAATGTATATGGTACTGTCGGTACTGGGACTGAGCGTTTGCAAGTTGTTTCACCGGAAGAAAAACTACGGCAACCTGCTGGGATTACTGATTGTGCCCGTTATCTGGTATATAGTATTATATGGTAGTTTCGTGGGATTCAAGAAGCTGGAGGTGAACCATCAGACATACACATCTGAGGCACTGCCAAAGGCTTTCAACGGTTATAAGATCGTACTCTTCTCTGATGCACACGTGGGCTCCTACACCGTCAAGGACCAATGGATATTACAAAAGGCTATAGACAGTATTAATTCACAGAAGGCCGACATAATTGTATTTGCTGGTGATCTTCAAAACATACAGCCACAAGACCTCTATCCACACATGGACATACTGAACAAACTAAAGGCTAAGGATGGCGTTTTCTCTGTACTAGGCAATCACGATTACGCATACTATCTCGGATGCGACGACGCCATGAAGACGGCTAACTGCAGAGAGACGGTTAGTCTTGAACGACAGTTAGGATGGACGCTACTTCGCAATGAGAGCCAATCCATCGAACGCGGCAAGGAGCACATCATCATAGCTGGTATGGAAAACGATGGTGATGGTAAGAAGTTCCCCCAGAAAGGGGACATAAATAAGACTCTAAAAAACACAACCGACAAAGAGTTCGTAATGATGCTGGAGCACGACCCTTCAGCGTGGCGGCGCAAGATCATCCCTGACGGACGAAGTCAACTGACGTTGAGTGGACATACTCATAAGATGCAGTTCTCTATCTTCGGATGGTGTCCCATGTCGCTAACGGGCAAGGAGTATAGCGGTTGGTATCGGGAAGGAGGGCAGGCGCTTTTCGTCACAGCAGGCCTCGGCGGATTGATTCCTTTCCGATTCGGCGCTATAGGCGAGATTGTAGTAATCACTCTTAAAGCACAATAATAACTTAAAACTATTGAGATTATGAGAAAGTTTTTTTTCAAGCTGGCCATGATTGTAATGGTAATGTTTATATCAATGTCATGCTTTGCACAAACTGACAAAGTCAACAATTTCCGCATTAAACGTGGCACAAACGTCAGCCACTGGCTGTCGCAATCAGAACAGCGTGGCGAAGCACGTAGACTACACATCCAGGAAGACGACTTCGCGCGTCTGGAAGAACTCGGGTTCGACTTCGTACGTATCCCTATTGACGAGGTTCAGTTCTGGGATGAACAGGGGAATAAGCTACCAGAAGCATGGGACTTGCTGAAGAATGCTCTCGACTTGGCTCGTAAGCACAACCTGCGCGCCATCGTTGACCTGCACATCATCCGTTCGCACTATTTCAATGCCGTAAATGAGGGGAACCAGGCTGCTAATACGCTCTTCACGTCAGACAAGGCACAACAAGACCTGATCAACCTGTGGTATCAGCTTTCTGCATTCTTAAAAGATCGCAGTTGCGACTGGGTGGCTTATGAATTCATGAACGAGCCTGTGGCTGATGAGCACGAGCAGTGGAACCAATTGGTAGCTAAAGTACACAAGGCACTACGTAAAATAGAGCCTCAGCGCACTCTCGTCATTGGTTCAAACCGCTGGCAGGGACACGAAACGATGAAGTTTCTGAAAGTGCCCGAGGGTGACAAAAATATCATCCTCAGCTTCCACTATTACAACCCAATGATTCTGACACATTATGGAGCATGGTGGACTCCTATTGGCAAATATACAGGCAAGGTGAACTATCCTGGCGTACTTGTTTCGAAAGAAGACTACGACGCAGCTCCCGATGCCATCAAGCCAGAGTTGAAGCAATATACAGAGCAAATATGGGACATCAATACCATCCGCGCACAGTTTAAGGATGCCATCGAGGCCGCCAAGAAGTATGGTCTTCAGCTGTTCTGTGGCGAATGGGGTGTCTACGAGCCTGTAGATCGCGAGTTGGCTTACAACTGGACACGTGACATGCTGACGGTGTTTGACGAGTTCAACATCGCATGGACCACATGGTGCTACGATGCCGACTTCGGCTTCTGGGATCAACAACACCACACCTATAAGGATCGTCCGCTGGTAGAACTTCTGATGTCAGGGAAATCTCTTGAGAAATAATCAGAGGTTAGAGGCCAAGAACTTACGAACAACTTCTATGGGAAGACCACGACGACGGGCATAGTCTCGCAATTGGTCTTCCCCAATTTTTCCCAAGTTAAAATAACACGCCTTAGGATGGGCCAGCATCAGTCCGCTCACGCTGGCATGGGGTTTCATTGCTCCGCTCTCTGTCAAACGAATACCTATCTGACGCAAATCCAGCAAGTCATTAAGTACAAAATTCAAACTAGTATCGGGCAATGAAGGATAGCCTATGGCAGGACGGATACCCTGAAACTTCTCAATCAGCATATCGGGTATCGACAATTGCTCATCTTTTGCATAACCCCAATATTTTTTTCTTACTTGTTCGTGCATACACTCTGCTGCAGCCTCAGCCAGACGGTCTGCCAAAAGTTGTGCCATCATCTTCTGATATGGGTCAAAATCGAAATCAGTCTCCAAACCCAGATCCACAGAAGTAGCAAACACTCCTACCCTATCTTTTATACCAGAAGTAATAGGACGCAGAAAATCGGAGAGACACAGATAAGGCGGTTTGCCTTGTTGTTGACGAAGTAAAGGTATGCGATGTTCGTCAAGCACGATATCATCGCCATCGGCATTAGCAGCGAAAAGCTCGAAAAGTGCGTAGGCTTGATATCGATTTTCTATCTTCATTAAAAAAACTTCCGCCTCCGTACGTAAGCGTATCTTCTCCTGTTCCTCCTTCACTTGCCAAGCATAGTAGAAGTAGGGCCAGTTGACATAAGGAATCAACGACGGAATATCGAAGACTATTTTCATCTGAAAGCCACAGGTTGTCCAATATAAGAAGTATCAACCTTACCCTGCAGGAATACAGTGTGACCATTGCAAAGAGTTCGTTCTACACGCCAGAGATACATGTGTCCCTCCATAGGACTCCAGCCACAACGGCTCAAGATATTTTCTTTCGAGGCAATCCATGCGGTATTAGGGCGCACCAATACAATGTCGGCCTGATAGCCTTCACGAAGGAACCCCCTATTTCTGACCTCAAATAGTTTTGCAGGATTATGACACATCAGTTCTACAAGACGCTCTATTGAAAGAACGCCCTGATCCACAAGTTCCAACATGGTAACAAGCGAGAACTGTATCATCGGCATACCACTGGCAGCACAGGCACATCCGCCTTCTTTCTGAGCCAACAGATGGGGAGCGTGGTCAGTACCTATCACAGTAATGCGTCCATCGTTTAAAGCATCACGCAAGGCGTCTCTGTCACGTTGGGTCTTTATGGCAGGGTTGCACTTGATGCGAGTCCCCAACTGGGAATAATCTCTGTCGCAGAAATAAAGATGCGAGACAGTAGCCTCGGCAGTAATCATCTGAGTGTGAAATGAGGGTTCAAACAAATCCAATTCACGAGCGGTGGTCAGATGGGCCACATGCAGACGAGCCATGTGTTTCTTGGCCAACTCCACAGCCAGACGCGTGCTTTCGTAGCATGCTTCCTCGCTGCGTATCTCAGGATGATGCTGCACCCTAGGATCATCGCCATACTTCTGCTTTGCCTCTGCCATATTGCGGTTGATGATATCCGTATCTTCGCAATGAGCCATCAGGGGAAGTGGCGTCAATTCGAAGATCTTCTCCAAAGCCTCACGACGATCAACTAACATATTGCCCGTAGAGCTGCCCATAAAAAGTTTAATACCAGGAATCTGGTGTACATCGAGTTGAGAGAACAGATCGGCATTATCATTAGTAGCGCCAAAGAAGAAGCTGTAATTAACGTGGCTCTTACCAGCAGCCAAGGCAAACTTGTCCTTCAAGGCTTCGAGGGTAGTAGTCTGAGGCACTGTGTTGGGCATATCAAAATAGGTTGTCACGCCTCCAGCAGCCGCAGCCCTACTCTCAATCTCTATATCGGCCTTCTCAGTCAAACCTGGCTCACGAAAATGCACATGATCATCAATCACACCTGGTAGAATAAAACATCCCGAAGCATCTATGACTTCATCATAGGATGCCTCGGGAGTATTATAACCTTGTATTACTTTCGAGATTTTGCCGTTTTCGATGACGATAGAGCCATCAAACGTACACCCTTCGTTAACGAGCGTTCCCGACTGAATCAGTGTTCTCATACTTCACATTGTCATCTACCAGTCCATTCTGACGAGCCTGAATATCCAAAGCCGTCTGGTAATACTGCTTCACGTAAGAATCTTCCTTAAACTTCTTGGTAGCTTTACTCATAATATCTTCAATCTGGGGGGTCAATACAGGATACTGATAGCTGCCTGTCATCATCATGAACACACCTGGTCCCAAAACATTATCAAAGTTCTCTACTATAAAGTTCGTCACCAAACTATCTTCCTGCTGAGCCAAACGGGCAGCCTCAGCAGTAAGCTGACGATTTATCACACCTTCGTCGATACCTTCTAGCAGCATCTGACTCTGGCGGTGACTCAGTTCATTCATCTCATTGTCAATCTGATCATGGAGTCGAATAAACTCATATAGCTTATCGTTAAGCGGCGAACCACTAACGGTACGGCTCGTATTGTCGATATGAATCTCAATCTCACCCTTTTCGATAACAACTGGCATCATCAGAGGTTCATCGTCCATATAGAGGTTAGCCAGTTTAACTGTATCAAGAAGTCCTGCAAAGCGGAACTTTCCATGTATCACATCACAAGAGTCTATATTCTTTAGCTCTTGATCCTTGATTGCTTTCAAGTAGAGCTTGCTCCCATCGAGCTGCGATACTGAAGATGATCCCTGAATCGAATATGACTCAGCGCACGATATTAGCGTAGTAGCAATTAGAAAAGCGTATAATACCTTATTCATATATAATTAGTTTCGTGGCGCAAAAATATAATGAATTATTGAAGTAGAAAAATAAATTTGCGCATTTTAAAACAAATGCGCAATCTTTTATAGTTTTTTTGCCTCTTTCTCGAGTTCACAACCAATCCTATGCATAGAATAGAGTTGTAAGATGGCTGCAATCAAAAGCACGAGAACCCACTTATTATATACATACTCTATATATATAATATGGTCGAGTCCTAGCAAATTGCTCTTATTCGCGAACATGAGTACACCTGCTAACAAAAACAACACATCGCTGACAAGCATCATCCTGCGCAGTCTCTTGATGTTAAAGTTCTGTCCCTCATAACGCTGCAACATCTGCATAGAGGCAAAGCCCAGTGCACCTATACTATAGATGTAAGGAGCACTCTCCCATGTCAATAGTGATATACCAGCGCCAACGGTCATCAGTATGGCACCCAACAGATAAATCATCGTCTGTGTTTTATTCAATTGTTTCATTGCTGCTTTCCAGTGGTTTTGCTTCGCGCTCATCATCGCTGAGTACGAAAATATCCTCATCATCACTTTTCATAAAATAACGTTCGCGTGCAATCTTCTCAATAGCCTTCGGATTCTTGTCAAGTTCCTTAATCTGAGCCTGGTCACGCTCGAAGTCTGCATTATACTTTTCTTTCTCTTCCGTCAAGTCATTGATACGCTGCAAGTTCTTGATGTGGCTCCACAGACTGTTCTCGTCGAGAAAGCCAACAAGCAATACGCCAGCAATAGTCACCACGGCATATTTGAAAAATACCGAGTGCCACACGCGTAGTACATAAGCCTTTATATTTACCAAAAGTTTCATATCGCTTGCAAAGTTATGAAAAAAGCCACAGATTACGCTGATTTAATTGATTTTTTTAATTAATCAGTGTTAATCTGTGTAATCTGTGGCCAAAAATCGTTATCTTTGCAGCACGAAATCAACATTTAGAATAATGGAATACATTGTTTCAGCCAGGAAATACCGTCCGCTAACCTTCGATACTGTCGTAGGTCAGGCGGCTCTTACCACCACGCTGAAGAACGCTGTAAAGAGTGGTAAACTTGCGCATGCCTACCTTTTCTGCGGTCCACGAGGTGTGGGTAAGACCACCTGTGCGCGCATTTTCGCCAAAGCCATCAATTGTCAGAATCCCACTGCTGATGGTGAAGCTTGCAACGAATGCGAGTCGTGCCAGTCGTTCAACGAGCAACGTTCACTTAACATCTTTGAGCTCGACGCAGCTTCAAACAACAGCGTAGAGCACATCAAAACGCTCATGGAGCAAACACGTATACCACCGCAATTGGGCCGTTATAAGGTTTTTATCATCGACGAGGTACACATGCTCTCAACGGCAGCTTTCAACGCATTCCTCAAGACTCTCGAAGAGCCGCCAGCGCATGTCATTTTCATCCTCGCTACAACTGAAAAGCATAAAATTTTGCCAACAATCTTAAGCCGATGTCAGATTTACGACTTCGAACGTATGACCGTTCGTAACACTGTAGACCATCTGAAGCATGTGGCTCAGCAAGAAGGTATCACCTACGAAGAGCAGGCACTAGCAGTTATTGCCGAAAAGGCTGATGGCGGCATGCGAGATGCCCTCTCCATCTTCGATCAGGCTGCGTCGTTCTGTCAGGGGAACATCACTTATGAAAAAGTGATTGAAGATTTGAACGTGCTCGATTCCGAGAATTATTTTCAGATGATCGATCTCAGTCTGCAGAATAAGGTGAGCGATATCATGGTATTGCTAAACAATATCATCAATAAAGGATTCGACGGTGGCTTACTCATTCAAGGTTTGGCCAAACACGTTCGCAATGTCCTTATGGCTAAAGACGAAACCACTCTGCCTCTACTTGAGGTGAGCGATCAGCAACGTGAGCGCTATGCAGAGCAGGCCAAACGAGCAGAAACAAGATTCCTTTACCAGGCTCTTAAAATAATGAATCGGTGCGACATCAACTACCGTCAGTCAAGCAACAAGCGCCTGCTTGTGGAACTCACGCTGATTGAAGTGGCACAGATTACTCAGCCTGATGATGACGGGGCCAGCGCGGGGCGTAGCCCCAGAAGATTAAAATCCCTGTTTAAGAAACTGATGCAACAGTCTCAGCCCAGAAAAGCGGCCCCACAGGTAGCCGCAGCTAATCCTGTTGCACCAAAGCCTGTAGCAAGCATTCCCACCAGCGCTACAAATAGCATCAAAAGCAGCGACTCGTCTACATCCAAAGTTGCACCCGCAAAGCCAACTGTACAATTGAAGAAGATTGGCTTCTCCTGGAACAATCTTCGTGACCAGGGGAAAGCTACCAAGATGAACATCATCCCTGGCACCGTTACAGCCTCTCCAGATCAGCAGACCAATGCCAACTTCACACAAGAAGAACTTGATCTTCAGTGGATGTCCATGTGTATCCGTATGCCTCAAGAATACAAGGGTATCGCTACTCGCATGAAAAACATGAATCCCACCATCGAAGAGATTCCTCATATCAAGTTGATTGTTGATAACATGCTTATCAAGCAGGATATTGAAAACTTCAAGGGGCGCATACTCAGCACTCTGAGAAGTAGCCTGCAAAACAGCAATATCACTCTCGACATCAGCGTAGCCGAATATAAGCACGAGAAGATACTCACCCGTCGTGAGCAATTTGAACTAATGTTACAAAAAAATCCTGCCGTAGAGGCTCTACGGCAGGCATTCGGTTTAGAGTTAGCCTGATGTGTCAGGCTATTTTCAGACTCCTATGATTTTACGTATTGTAGCCAGACACTCATCGCTGTTTACTGGCTTTGCCATAAACTCATTACATCCGGCCTCTTGAGCCAATTCGCGGTCACTATCGAAAGCATTAGCCGTAAGCGCCACAATGGGAATTTCCTGATTGAATTCCCTGATTGCCGTGGTGGCTTCCAGACCATCCATGACAGGCATTTTAATATCCATCAGTACCATATCAAAGTCACCGCTCTTTACTTTCTCAACAGCTTCCTGACCATTTTTGGCACGATCATACGCATAATACTTTCTCAAAATGTACGACATCAGAATATAATTGCTGTCGTTGTCTTCTGCTACTAAAATTTTCTTCATAATGGCATTATTTAATCGATTAATAACCTATTTATCTCTTTTATTTCTTCTTCCATAATTTGGTCATATCCTCCAAGGTCTTCCCCTTTGTTTCAGGAACCAGTCGCCAAACGAAGAGAGCCGCAATCACACAGATGATGCCATACAGGCCATATGTAAACCAGTGTCCGAAATCATCACCCTCTGTCAAATGCATATTAAACATCGGTACGAAGGTAGAGCTGACGATGAAGTTGAATATCCACTGGAAGGCTACCGCTATAGCAACCGCACCACCACGAATGGTGTTGGGGAATATCTCAGCAATGAGCACCCAAGTAATGGGTCCCCATGAGAACATGAACGAAGCCGAATAAACCAGCAACGAGGCGGCTGTGAGCATCTCCAGACCTGCGTGTCCGAAAGTCAGAGCAACGCCAAAGGCGCCCAAAGCCATACCAAGCGAGCCACAGATCAACAGCGGCTTACGTCCAAGTTTTTCTACAGTAAAGATGGCAACCAATGTGAACAGAATATTAATTACGCCCATGAATACGGTGATCACCATAGGATTCTCCATACCCATATCGCCGAAGATACGCGGTGCATAGTAGAGCACGGCATTAATACCAACAGCCTGCTGGAATACAGACAGCATAATACCCACGAAGATACAGAGTGCGCCATAGGTCATCAGTTTCTCGGTCTTCACCACCATCGTATCCTTGATGTCCTGCAAAATCTGAGCAGCTTTTGCAGTACCATTAATCTTAGCCAGAATACCTTCAGCTTTCTGATCCTGACCTATACTTACAAGATAACGCGGTGTTTCAGGTACAAAGCAAATCAGCAATGCAAAGAGTCCTGCGGGCACAGCCTCACTTCCGAACATATAGCGCCAACCTGTTGTCACGGTCCATTGTGCAGCGGGGGTAATTGCAGCCAAGCCCTTACCCATCTCCTCTACGAGCGGTTGGATGTGGTCTCCCAAGATAAAGAAGTTCACAAAATAAACTACCAACTGACCGAAGATAATAGCAAACTGGTTCCAGCTCACCAGCATACCTCTGATATTAGAAGGAGCCACCTCGCCGATGTACATTGGGCAGATGGCAGAAGCCAGACCTACGCCAATACCACCGATTACGCGGTAGATATTAAACATGATCAGCAGTGAATAAGTTGGCGTACCATATTCGAAGAACATGAATTCCGGATCCATCGAGCCTAAGGCTGAGATGAAGAACAGAATACCTGCGATAATGAGCGACTTCTTACGGCCTAAATTGGTGGCCAGATAGCCCGACAGGGCAGAACCAATGATACAGCCTATCAGAGCGGAAGCAGAAGTAAATCCATGCCATCCGTCAGTATAGGCAAAATCCTTTGCTTCCATAAAGAAAGCTTGCAGACCTTTCTCTGCACCAGAAATAACGGCAGTGTCATAGCCGAACAGAAGGCCACCAAGTACGGCAACCATCACGATTGAAATCAGGTAGGCTTTGCTACCCTGTTGTAGAGTTTGTTGATTCATAATGTTTTATGTTTTTTAAGTTTAATCGGTAAGTTTAGCGTAAACGTTGTTCCTTCGTCCGACGTTTTAACAAGCAAAAGTTTTCCGTTTAGTTTCTTCGCAATCTTGTGGCAATAGGCCAGTCCTAATCCCAAGCCCTGTTTAAATTCATCAGCCTTCACAAAATACTCGAATATCGTACTTTTCTTGTCATCAGGGATACCGCAACCCGTATCCTCTACAGTGAAATAGAAGTTTTCATCGTCCCTGTCGAGTTTCAAGTATATGTGCCCTTGTTCGGTAAATTTTGCCGCATTCTCCAGCAGATTCTCTAATATCTGTAGTAAACTGTCGCCATTCGTCTCAATGGTTGTTTCGCCATCTGTCGTGTCTATGAACTCCACTTTTATCTTCTCTGTATCTATTATCGGCATTGCTTCTATAGCTCTTCGGCATACATCAGCAACGTCCGTCTCCACAGCATCAACCATCAAATCTTTAGTACTTTCGTTAGCCAACGCCAGCATTTTGTTCACCAACGAAGTAATCTGTCGTGTATTCTCACCGATGGTGGTGGCTATCTCATGACGTTCTTCTGGCGTAAAAGTGCAATCCTCGTCTGTAAGCACTTGGGAGAAACCATTGATGATATTCAACGGCGTACGTATCTCATGACTCACATTCCTGATAAACTCCGTTTTCATCTCATCGGCAGCCGTAACTTTCTTATAAGCAGCTCTCAGTTCCTCGTTCTTAACCATAAGTCGCTTTGAGAAATTCCTACGTATAAGGAGGATGCGCACCAACAGCACGATAACGAGAAATGCCAACGCAACGGCGCCGAGCAATACAAAGTTCATCACCCTGGCCGTTTTCTTCTGCTTAACGACAAGTCCTATCTCTGCTTCATGCTGCCGCATATTCTCCGCGATCATCACTCCCGTGATAGAGTCACGTTTGTGCATCAGTTCTCTCTGGGTCAGGAAAGCCTTGTCGTTATCGCCAATATAACGGAATATGTCACATTTTACGAGATACTGTTCCTTCAGGTTCGATAGCGCGTCTGCCTCGGCCAAAGCCTTTTCCGTATCGCCGTCAATCAAGGTCTTGTAAATACGGGCATAGGGTGCAAAGAGGTCGCCAGAGGATATCTTACTTGTTCTTTCAACATCCTCCATCATACTGAAACACTTGTTGAATGCATCATAGTTTCTTTGTTTGAACCTCACAATTGCCTTGATGGCATAGGCATCAATCAGAGCCCTGTAATAGTTCCACGAACCTTTAAACTTCCCCGCCTCCTCCAGCGTCACGTCAATCCAATGAAGGCTCTCCTTCAAATCATTATTAAGATGTGCATGGGCAAGCGCGAGATAGATAAAAGCCAGTCCTTCGCGCTCAAACATGGTACCCTTAATCAACTCGGCCGACTTCAACAGTTCTTCCTGCGCACCGGGAATATTACCACAGGTATTATATATATGACCCAGCATGTTCGCCACATAAAAATCCCCAGCTTCAGGATACCTGCTGGTCATAATGTCGGTTTTCATCGCTTGAGTCACATAATAGGCTTCCTTGATATCCATCTTACCTAAGTTGTACATGATGCCACACACCCACGCATTATTAGCCGCAACGATGTCGCCCTCTTCCTTGGCATGCCTATGAAAAGCCACACAGGCATCGTATAGTTCATCTCTCGAGTTGCCTCCAGAAGCTTTCCACATCGCTTCCTGCAACTGCCGATGAACTATTGTATCTGAGCACTGTAAAGTTTGAGCCGACGTCTCCGACGCTGTCAGAAAAGCCGCACCGACATACAATATCCGTAGATAATGGTTAATCATCATACCCTTAGGTTCTTAGAAAATCTCTGCAAAGTTACTGCTTTCCACTGAAACTGCCAAACATTTTCCGTCATAAAAATGTTATTTTTTCTATAATGTATCATCTATATCGTTTTTTTTATGTACTTTTGTGCCCGTCATGTTACTAACAACTACTAAAAAAATGAGGAAATTTGCAACAATCAGTCTACTGACCATCGGCCTGTCGGTCGCTGCTCAGACCCACGTCCTCGACGTGAACACCAAGAAGTTAGGGGCTCCCGTACAGCCTACGATGTACGGCATCTTTTTCGAGGATATCAACTACGCAGCCGATGGCGGTTTGTATGCTGAAATGGTGAAAAACCGCTCTTTCGAGTTCCCCCAAAGTCTGATGGGTTGGCGTGCATACGGAAATTTCGAGGTTCGCTCTGACGGCCCCTTTGAGCGCAATCCCCACTACGTACGTCTCGGCTATGCTGGCCACAACGACAAGTTCACAGGTCTAGAGAACGAAGGTTTCTTCGGCATCGCCACCAAGAAAGATGCCACTTACCGTTTCTCGCTTTGGGCCCGCTGCCCTGAGGGCGGAAAGTCTACCCTCGAGGTGAGTTTTGTCGACAACGACACTATGGGCGAGGATCAGCGTTTCGCCCGTGTCAATATTAATATCGAAGGTAAGGAGTGGAAGAAATACACTGCTGAGATTAAGTCGCCCCGCACCGAGGCCAAGGGCGCTCTTCGCATTTTCCTCACAGGCAAGAAGGTTACGACTGACGTAGAACATATCTCCCTTTTCCCCGTTGACACATGGAAAGGACGCGAGAACGGCATGCGCAAAGATCTGGCTCAGGCGCTCTACGACATGCGTCCTGGCGTGTTCCGTTTCCCTGGCGGTTGCATTGTTGAAGGTGTAAACCTCGAAAGCCGCTATCAGTGGAAGAACAGCGTTGGTCCTGTAGAGAACCGTCCACTCAACGAGAACCGTTGGCACTATACTTTTGGCCATCGTTTCTATCCCGACTACTTTCAGAGCTATGGTCTCGGTTTCTTCGAGTTCTTCCAGCTCTGTGAGGATTTCGGTTCTGAGGCTCTGCCCGTCATCTCGTGCGGTCTCTCATGTCAGTTCCAGAATCCAGACCCTACCAAGCCTGGTGTTCATGTAGCCCTCGACAGCCTCGACAGCTATATCCAAGATGCGCTCGACCTCATCGAGTTTGCCAACGGTCCCGTCGACTCTCAGTGGGGTAAGGTACGCGCTGAGATGGGCCATCCCGAGCCCTTCAACCTGAAATATCTCGGCGTGGGCAACGAACAGTGGGACTACGACGAACAGCATGGAGGTTTCGGTCCTGTGTTCACTGCCAGACTTAAGAAATTCTCCGACGCCATCCGTGCCAAATATCCCAACATCAAGCTCATCGGCACTACTGGTCCTAACTCTGAGGGCTGGGACTTCGACTTACTACAGCCTCGCATGAAAGAGCTCAAAGTCGACCTTTATGACGAGCATTACTACCGCAACGAAAAGTGGTTCCTCAGCCACGGTCTGCGCTACGACTCCTACGACCGTAAGGGTCCCCGTGTGTTTGCTGGCGAATATGCCTGCCATGGTGCCAACAATCACAAGTGGAATCACTACTACACCTCACTTTTAGAGGCTGCCCACATGACAGGCATCGAGCGCAATGCCGACATCGTACACATGGCGACCTACGCTCCCCTCTTCGCCCATGTTGAGGGCTGGCAGTGGCGACCAGATGCCATTTGGTTCGACAATCTCCGCATGTTCAAGTCGGTAAGTTACTACGTTCAGCAACTTTATGCTGTCAACAAGGGTACCAACGTGCTCCCACTCACCATGCAGGGCAAGCCTGTAGCAGGTCAGGAGGGGCAGGATGGTCTCTTCGCCAGCAGTGTATTCGACAAGGCGACAGGCGAGGTCATCATCAAGGTGGTGAACACCAGCGATAAAGCCCAGCCACTCAGCATCCAGCTGCAGGGCATGAAGGGCACCCGTACCGCCCAGATTATCACCCTCACACACGATGGCGACGACGACGAGAACACGCTCGACAATCCTGAGAAGATCATTCCTATAGAAGGCAGTTGCCAGGTCGATGCTGGCAAGAAGAGTTCACTCCTCTTAGACGACATCCCTGCCAAGACCTTCCGAATCTACAAGGTTAAGAAATAGACAATAATTAAATCCCCCGACAATTGACGGGGGATTTAATTTTTCTTACAATCCGACTCATAACAAATCAGGTCGCCGAATGTTTGCGACGGTACTCCCAGAGTTCAAGAGAGTTGATGATATTCTGCCATAAGACATAGCAGCCAGCGCCGACAGAGGCCACGGGGTTAAGATAGGTGTAAGCCACCCAGATAGAGAGGGCCGTATTCTTCTGGAACGAGCCCTGTCCGCCATCGATCTCGTCGCCCAGATGGCGCCCGATAGAACGCCCCACAAGGAAAAGAATGAAGCAGAGAATCAGACTCATGACGGCTATCATCAGGAGGGTGCGCAAGGCTGCATCGCTATGCACGATGTTACGAACGGTGACCCCCGAGGTGACGCTCAGCTGAACAGACCAAAGATAGAACGAGAGATCAGGGATAGACACGAGCCAAGCACAGAAACGCTTGGCATAGTGCTGAACGAGCCATCCCAGCACCAACGGCGACACAAGCACAAGGGCAAGTTTTTGGAGGATGATGAAGAAGACGGTCCAGAAGTCGAGCTGGCTGCCGCGCTCGATGAGAGGAAACGCAGCGGGAATCATGAGGGCCGAAGCAAAGGCAGAGATGACCACAAAGGCGGTCATAGTATTGATGTTACCGCCAATCTTGGCAGTAACCACAGGAGCGGCTGTGGCCGTAGGACCAATGATACAGGTAAGCACACTCTCCCACAGCAGCTTTTGCTCGGGATCGGCTTCAACGCCGAAGATAATCCACACGTTAAGAGCAACCAACGCCACCTGAGCCAGCAACACCCCCAAGTGCCAACGATGGGGACGCATCTGATGGAAATCGACACGACAATATGTGGAGAACAGCGTTGAGAACACCATCAACGGAAAAACAGCATCGACCACCTCACCCAAGGAGTCGCCAAGCCCATCGAGTTGTGGCACGAAATAGAAAGTAAGATAAACCACCGTACCAATGGCTATGGCGCAGGGAAGGGTCCAATCCTTAAGAAATTGCTTAATACTCATCATTTTCGCTGCAAAGGTAAGAAAAAAAAGTAAAAAAGTAAATTTACCTCTATATTTTTTATTATCTTTGCAGCCAATTATGAGTGTTACTGAGTTTATTCACCAAGATAAGAGCTGCAGGCGGTTCTCTATAGAGGTACTGCCGCCGCTGAAGGGGACGGGTACGGAAAAGCTGTTTGCCGATATCGACAAGATGCTGGAGCTGAATCCTGCCTATATCAACATTACGACCCACCACTCGGAATATGTATACAAAGAGTTGGACAACGGGCAGTTTGAACGTCAGCGCATCCGCCGACGCCCTGGAACGGTGGCCATTGCCGCTGCCATACAACAGCGATACAACATCCCCGTTCAGCCCCACGTGATATGCAGCGGCTCTACGATTGAGGAGATAGAATACGAATTACTCGACCTGCAGTTCCTTGGCATCAGCGACGTGCTGCTGCTGCGTGGCGACAAAGCGAAGGAAGACAGTCGCTTTGTGCCCACACCAGGCGGGCATGCCCACACCACAGAACTGATGAAGCAGGTGAAGCGGTTCAACGAGGGCTTTTTTGCCGACGGCACACCCATCAAACGCCCAGGCAAACCCTTTGCCTATGGCGTGGCCTGCTATCCCGAGAAGCACGAGGAGGCGCCCAACCTGGAGATGGACATGCAGTATCTGAAAGAGAAGCAAGAGCTGGGTGCACAATATGCAGTGACACAGTTGTTCTACGACAACGAGAAATACTTCGCCTTTGTCGAGAAAGCACGACAGATGGGTATCACCATTCCCATTATCCCTGGCATCAAGCCCTTTGCCAAACTTGCTCAGCTGACGGTTGTACCAAAGACCTTCCATTGTGACATTCCTGAGGCACTGGCCAAGGAGGTGGTGAAGTGCAAGACTGATGAAGATGCCCGTCAACTAGGCATAGAATGGACCACAGCTCAGTGCAAGGAACTGTATGGCCACGGGGTGAACAATATTCACTTCTACACCGTATCGGCTGTAGATTCTGTTATTGAAGTAGCAAAGAGACTATGACATTTGATGAGGTGATAGGACAACAGGAAGCCAAGGAACGGCTGATGCAGATGGTGAAAGAAGACCGTCTGCCTCATGCACTGATGCTCTGCGGGCCCATGGGTAGCGGAAAGATGGCGCTGGCAACAGCCTTCGCATGTCAGCTGCTCGACAACGGCACGCCATCAGCCAAGGCCATGTTGCAGAAGCTGGAACATCCTGACCTACATTTCACCTACCCCACCATCAAATTGCCCTCGATGAGTACTGACCACAAGCCCGTAAGCGACGACTTTGCTAAAGAGTGGCACGAGATGATATCTCAGACACCCTACTTCACCATGGACGAGTGGATGAAGATGATGGAAGGCGAGAACCAGCAGGCCATCATTACCGCAGGCGAGAGTGACAACCTGGTGAAGAAACTGAGTCTGAAGTCGAGTCAGGGAGGCTACAAAGTCAGCGTTATCTGGCTGCCCGAGCGTATGAACATAGAGTGCGCCAACAAATTGCTGAAGCTGATAGAGGAGCCACCACAGCAGACGGTGTTCATCATGGTGAGCGAGGAACCCGACAAACTGCTGGAGACCATACGTAGCCGTGTGCAGCGCATTGACATCAAGCGTACCAATGAGGCTGATATCAGAAATGCACTGATAGAGCGCAGAGGGGTGAGCGAAGAAGAGGCTCATCGCATCAGTCGCAGAGCCAACGGAAACTGGCTGAAGGCATTGGAGGAGTTGCAGGTGAATTCGGAAAACGAACTGTTCCTCGACCTCTATATCATGCTTATGAGACTGGCTTACCAGCGCAAGATAAAGGAGTTGAGGAGATGGAGCGAGCAGCTGGCCAATATGGGACGAGAGAAACAGAAACGCTGGTTGACCTACTTTCTGACAATGACGCGAGAGAACTTCATGTACAACTTCCAGCAAGAGGAACTGAACTACATGACGCAAAAAGAAGAGGACTTCGCACGCAACTTCGCTCGATTCGTTAACGAAAAGAATATCCTGCCTATCAGCGACCTGGCTAATCTGGCTATTCGCGACATCGGGCAGAACGCAAACGCGAAGATTGTATTCTTCGACCTTGCACTACAGATGATAGTCCTGCTTTTGCAAAAGTAAGAAAAGACAAGATAATAAACAATAAAGATATGACTGACAATACAAAGGAACATACCATCATGATAGGATGCGACCGAGGCTTGTGCCATCAGGCTGTTGGACGACAGGACAGGCAGTTGAACACATACGACTGGCTGGCTGACGTACCAGGCAACGTGGACACCACCGATCTGGTAGAAGTGCAGTTCAAGCACACCCGCAAGGGATACTACCACAACGTGAACAACCTGGACCTGAAGAAGGGTGATGTGGTGGCAGTAGAAGCAAGTCCTGGACACGATATAGGCGTAGTTACGCTCACTGGACGTCTGGTAAAACTTCAGTTAAAAAAGGCCAACATCAAGTCGCCCGACGACATTAAGCGCGTATACCGTATAGCCCGTGAGACCGACATGCAGAAGTTCCAAGAGGCGAAAGCCCGCGAGCACTCAACGATGATAGAGAGCCGCAAGATAGCCAAAGGTCTGGGACTCGATATGAAGATTGGCGACGTGGAGTATCAGGGCGATGGTAACAAGGCCATATTCTACTATATAGCCGATGAGCGCGTTGACTTCCGCCAACTAATCAAGGATTTGGCAGCAGCATTCCATGTTCGCATTGAGATGAAACAGATTGGTGCCCGTCAGGAAGCTGGACGTATTGGCGGTACCGGTCCTTGCGGACGTGAGCTATGTTGCGCCACATGGATGAAGAACTTTACTACGGTAAGCACTAACGCAGCCCGATTCCAAGACATCTCGCTGAACCCTCAGAAGCTGGCAGGTATGTGCGCCAAACTGAAATGCTGTCTTAACTACGAAGTAGACGACTACGTAGAGGCAGGCAAGAGATTACCTGGTAAAGAGATTACCCTGCACACAATGGATGCCGAATACCATTTGTTTAAGAGCGACATCCTGGCAGGACTCGTCACCTACTCTACCGATAAGAACATAGCAGCAAATCTCGAGACCATCAGTGCCGAGAGGGCCAAAGAGGTTATCGAGATGAATCGCAACGGTGAGAAGCCCGAATCACTGAACGAGAACGGCAAGAAGTCAGTAGAAGAGAAACCCAACATCGACTTGGCAGGAGGCGACATCAGCCGCTTTGACAAGGCTAAGAAAAAGAAAAAGAAGAAACCCGCCAACCGTGGTGGCAATGGTGGCAATAACAAGCCTAACAATGCCAAGAAACAGCATGCGGAATAAAATAGCCACACTATTACTGCTTATCATCACACTGGGGATGGTCTCGTGTGATGATAAGACGGTATATCATCACTATGAGCATGTACCAGGCTATGTATGGGAGAAGAACGACACGCTGACATTCTCCATACCGCCTGTGGCTGAAGAAGGCACCTATCAGGAGCAACTGGAAATGCGCATCAACGGCGATTACCCCTTCCTGAGTCTGACCATGTTGGTCGACGAGCATATACTGCCATTGGGAGGCTCTCACCGCTATGCCTACACCTGCGAGCTGATGGACAAATACGGCACACCGCTAGGTGAAGGCGTAAGCTACTACCAATATCGTTTCGACATGAACGAACTTAACCTGAACAAAGGCGACTCATTGGTAGTCTACATTGTTCACAATATGAAACGCGAGTTGATTCCGGGTATTTCCGATGTCGGCTTGCGCCTGCGTAGGAAATAATAAGGTTAGCGATACGCCATATTCCGGCTGGAATCGATACGAAGGAAGATGAACAGCAAGAATGTGAAGCCCCACAACGACGAGCCACCATAACTGAAGAACGGTAAAGGAATACCGATTACAGGAGTAAGCCCCAGTACCATACCGACATTGATGAACACATGGAACAAAAAGATGCTAACTACACAATAGCCATAGACACGTCCGAAACGACGGGGCTGACGCTCTGCCAGATGAATAAGTCTTAGTATCAATGCCAGGAAAAGCAACAACACACCTGCAGAACCCACGAAACCTTCTTCCTCACCAACGGTACAGAATATGAAGTCGGTATCCTGCTCAGGCACGTACTTGAGCTTTGTCTGTGTGCCATTCAGGAAGCCTTTACCCTCCAAGCCGCCTGAACCAATGGCTATCTCACTCTGATGTACGTTATAACCAGCGCCCTTCAGGTCTTCCTCCAAACCAAGCAGCACATTGATACGAACACGCTGGTGGGGCTCAAGTACATGGTTCAGGCCATAGTCAGCCAGATTATAGAACAAGAGCGACCCTAAGGCGAATAGCGAAATCCAAAGGTAATTACGCACACGTGTAATCAGGAAGCGCCAAAGCAGATAGCCTATGAGTATAATACACAAGCCCAGTTCTATATAAGAGATATCGAAGGGAATGATGACAAGGGTGAAAAGAACAATCAAGGCAGTGATACCGATACTTATAAGTGCCAATCGGACAGCCTCACGACGATCGTTGTGATAAACATAGAGCAGTCCACATGAGAAAAGCTGAATCATGAGCAGCACCACAAACTTACCCACCGACGTGGGAGTATAGAAGAACATGGTATCGGCAAAACGGATGCCCACCACGAAATAGACCACCATAGCCACACCGGTAAACAGGATACTACCTGGCATGCCCTCACGGTAGAACATCAGGAAGAACGACAGATAGACCAGGGCAGAACCCGTTTCACGCTGCAAGACGATAAATAGCATGGGCAACAACACGATGGCCAGCGTAGGTGCAAAATATTTCCATTTTTGGATGGAATAGCCATAAGTGCTCATAAACTTAGCCAAGGCCAAGGCCGTGGCAAACTTAGCAAACTCTGCGGGTTGCAGGCGCAAGGGACCTAACACCAGCCAAGAGCGCGATCCCTTAATGCTATGCGGATTGAAGATGGTGGCAAAAAGCAGAAGCAGCATACCGCCAAAGATGATATAGGCAAACATGTCAAGATAGCGGTCGTCAAGCATCAAGATGACGAAGCCCAAAACAATAGAGGTTCCTATCCACACAATCTGCATGCCGGAGCGTGAATCCAGACTGAAGAGGTCGGTCTCACCATAAGTATAACTGGCTCCACATACGCTGAACCACCCAAAGGTCAGCAGGGCAATATAGATGATTATCGTCCAGTAGTCGAGTGAGCGGATGACACCTTTCTGATTTTTATCTGTCGGTTGTACCATAAGCGATGCGACGTTCCTGAATATTCTTTGCTCTGGCCTCAGAGGCTTCAGAGAGTTTACCTTTTATATATTGTTCCATGATGAGACCTCCGATGGGCACACCATAGGTGGCACCCCATCCGCCATTCTCCACATATACGGCTACAGCGATCTTGGGGTTATCCATCGGCGCAAATCCCATAAACACAGAGTGGTCGTGACCTCGGTTCTGAGCCGTACCCGTCTTACCACAGGCCATAAAGTCGTACTTGCCCAGTTCGTGACAGGTACCACCGAGCACAGACGAGCGCATACCCTGAACCACATAGTCGTAAGCCTGACGTGAAGCCTTTGTATAGTGTTTGCGGGTAAAGAGCGTATCAAGAGGTTCCCCCTGCACTTTACGAACAACATGAGGTACGTAGTAATAGCCACGATTGGCAATGGTAGCACCAAGATTGGCTATCTGAAGCGGGGTGGCATTCACCTCACCCTGTCCGATGGCGATAGAGATGACGGTCAAGCCATTCCAAGAACCCTTATAAGCTTTATCATAGAACTGGGCGTTGGGAATCAGTCCTCGTTTCTCACCAGGCAGGTCGATACCCAGACGATAGCCAAAGCCCATCGACACCATATAGTCACGCCATGTGTTCATGGCGTTCTGTACAGAGCCGTACTTAGATATGTTCGTATTAATCATGTGGTATAGTCCCCAGCAGAAGTAACCATTGCACGAGGTGCTCAAGGCGGGCACCAATGCCAGCGGAGCTGCGTGGCTATGACAACCTACGTGCAAGCCTTTAAAGTTGAAGCCATGACCACAGGGATACATTGTCGACGCAGTGATGATACCTTCAGTCATAAAGGTCAGTCCCTGCGTGGTCTTGAAGGTAGAACCCGGGGGATACTGTCCCATGATACTACGATTGAGCAGAGGCTTCCACACATCCTGAGTAAGCAAGCGATGGTTCTTAGAACGCAGGCGTCCTACCATCATACGCGGATCATAGGAGGGCGACGACACCATACAGAGCACTTCGCCCGTAGAGGGATCGATAGCCACGATACTACCTATCTTGCCTTCCATGAGACGCTCGCCCAGTTTCTGCAGCTCAAGGTCGATACCTAACGTGAGGTTCTTACCGGGATGAGCACGCTGATCGAATTCGCCATTCATATAACGGCCCTGGATACGACCATGGGCATCGCGTAGGAGTATCTGCACGCCTTTCTCGCCACGAAGCTGTTTCTCGTAATAACGCTCTATTCCTAATTTACCGATATAGTCACCAGGCTGATAGTACTCATCCTCCTCGATATCGGCGGGCGACACTTCTGCCACATCGCCCAGCACATGAGCGGCTACAGGATATTGGTACTGGCGCACACTGCGTTTCTGCACATAAAAGCCCGGGAAACGGTACATCTTCTCCTGAAAGACGCTGAAGTCCTTATCACTCAGCTGACTCATGAAGAGCTGCTGCGTAAAACGCGAGTAGCCGGGATTCTTATTACGGTCCTTCATGGTAGTCATTCGGCGGTCGAACTCTTCTTTCGTAATGCCCAGCGACTGGCAGAAGTCAAGGGTATCAAGACGCCCCTTGGCCTCGTTCATCACCACCATGATATCATAAGAAGGCTGATTGTAGACCATCAGTTTGCCGTTTCTGTCAAGGATGGCTCCACGCGAGGGATACTCTATCTTTTTCAGAAAGGCGTTAGAGTCGGCACTCTTCTTATAGTCATCGCTCGTTATCTGGAGCATGAACAGACGGATGATATAGATGACCACTATCAGGATAGCCACCCCACCAATCACATAGCGCCGGTACTCAAGATCGTAGTCTTTCACTTCGAACGAACAGTTTCAATAGCCATCAACAGAATCCAAGTCAGGACGATACTGGCCAGAATACGCTCCATCCATACGAGCCAGTCGAAAAAGGAGAAGGCCTCGAGTGTGAAGAACACCAGACAGTATATAGCCGTAATCACGCCACTCAGAAATGAGAACTTGCCATAAGAGAGTGTCTTGGCGGAAGTCTTCAGGTCGTCAGCGGAATCACGCGGCACCAAGCGTTCCAGGATGTAGGGCTGGAGAAGTGCCACCAACGTCATACTACCTGCGGCCAGTCCAGGCGTGCTGGAGAATATATCAACAACCAAGCCAAGAACGAAACTCGACACCAGCATAATCCACTTGGGAAAACCACGGCGGAATGTGATGACGTAATAAACATAAAGCAGAGGCGTGGCTACGTCAAACAGGTGTACATGGTTCAGGATGAGCACCTGAGCCAGGAACAAAGCCCCGAACATGACCAAACGGTTGAGTAATTCTATTGCCATCTGCTGATTCTGTTTTTATCGCTGTTTCATATTAATCGAGTCGCGGGCTGCCTGCATCAAAGCGGCACGCTCGGCAATGCTCTTGTCACTAATCACACACACATCACGCACACAACTGAAGTCGGTACTCAGGCGTACTTTCAGCTTGTACGACAAGCCGTCGCTCGAGTTATAGGCTTGCTCTATCTGCCCTACCAGGACACCTGAAGGGAAGATGGATGAGAAGCCGCTGGTTTCTATCCACTCGCCCAACTTGAACTTGGCATGACGAGGCACATCCTCTACATAAGCCACTGAAGGGTCGCCACCATACCAATGCAGATAGCCGAAATAGCCTCGGCCACGGATGGCACAGCTGATACGTGAAGAAGAGGCGTTAAGCGCAGGAATCACCACAGAGTAATGATCGGAGACGAGGTAGACCACGCCAACGATGCCACTACCACAGGCCACGCCCATATCAACCTCTACCCCGTCGGCACTTCCCTTATCGATGGTCATCAGGTTTTCAGCCTTATGAACGGTATTATCAACCACCTTGGCAGGAATGAGCTGATACTGACTGAGGAACTGGAGTTCCTGACGTTCCATCACCGTAGTGTCTTTGGTGAGGTCGGTATACAGGCGGCGTAACTGGCTCACCTGGCGTTCCAGATAGAAATTGCGCGTGGCAAGCTCTTCGTTTACTCTTGAAAGCGAGAAATGATGAAGCACTCCACTCTCCCACTGGTTCACCTTGCCTACCACCACATTGGCCGACGAAAGCCACACACTGCCCTGATAGCTGTTGTACTGAAACAACAGAACACCACTGGCCACTTCCAACAAAATGAAAACGAACCAGTGATGATAGTTTCTCAGGAAATCCAGCAGGTTGCGCATTTCCTCTTTCTATTATCTCATCAAGAACGAGAAGCGGTCTACATTCTTCAGAGCGATACCCGCACCCTTAGCAACACTGTGGAGGGGATCCTCAGGCACATGGAACTCAATGTGCATCTTGTCGGTAAGACGCTTGTCGAGGCCACGCAGCAGAGCGCCGCCACCAGTCAGGTAGATACCATTCTGAACGATATCGGCATACAGCTCAGGAGGAGTGCTCTCAAGGGCCGACAATACAGCAGTCTCGATGCGCGAGATGGTCTTGTCGAGACAGTGTGCAATCTCCTGATAGCATACAGGCACCTCCATAGGCAGGGCCGTGATGCGGTTAGGTCCGTGTACGACGAAGTCCTCAGGTGCATCCTCGCCGAGATCGGTAAGTGCCGAACCTACGGCAATCTTGATACGCTCGGCCATACGCTCGCTGACCTTGACGTTATGCTGGCGATACATATACTCCTGGATATCAGCAGTCAGATCGTCGCCAGCAGTACGGATAGAGTTATTCGAAACGATACCTCCCAGAGAAATCACGGCAATCTCGGTAGAACCGCCACCGATATCCACAATCATGTTTCCTTCAGGAGCCTCGACGTCGATACCAATACCAATAGCTGCGGCCATCGGCTCGAAAATCAGATATACGTCACGACCATCGGCATGCTCTGCAGAGTCACGAACGGCACGCAGTTCCACCTCAGTAGATCCTGAGGGCACACCAATCACCATGCGCAGCGAGGGCGAGAACAGGCGACTGCCTGTATGCACCATCTTAATGAGTCCGCGCATCATCTGCTCACAGGCAGAGAAGTCGGCAATCACGCCATCGCGCAACGGACGGATGGTACGGATGTTCTCGTGTGTCTTCTCATACATCATCTTCGCCTCGTTACCGACAGCAATCATCTTGTCGGTCCGGCGATCCAGTGCAACGACAGAGGGCTCATCTACCACAATCTTATCATCACTGATAATGATTGTATTGGCAGTACCCAGGTCCATTGCAATCTCTTGCACAAAACTAAAAAATCCCATTATATTCTTTCTTTATTATTTCACAAACCAGCTGTGGATAGCAGTATCGTAGTGAGAGCTTACGCCGAAGGCACGGGCAGCGAACATACGGCGGTCTTCAATATCAGTCTGAGCGCCCTTCTTGTTCAGGATGTCGAGCAGCACGCCATATTCAGCCTTGCTAGGCACGATGACTACATCCTTGAAGTTCTTGGCACCGGCACGAATCAGAGAGATACCGCCGATATCGATCTTCTCGATGATGTCAGCCTCAGAAGCGCCGCTGGCCACCGTCTGCTCGAAAGGATAGAGGTCAACGATCACCAGGTCAATCTCAGGAATCTCATACTGCTTCATCTGAGCAATATCGCCCTCGTTCTCACGACGAGCCAGGATACCGCCGAACACCTTTGGATGGAGCGTCTTCACGCGTCCGCCGAGGATTGAGGGATATGTGGTCACGTCCTCTACCTTCTGGCACTCATAGCCCAGTGATTCGATAAACTGCTGGGTACCGCCAGTAGAGAGGAATTTCACACCTTCATCATTCAACTTCTTGAGGAGTTCGTCGAGCCCGTCTTTGTGGAATACAGACACCAAAGCGGTCTTAATTTTCTTAGTTTCAGCCATTTCTATTATTTATAACGTTATAAAATTCTAATTCGGGCACAAAGGTACAAAAAGAAAACGGATTAATCTCTTTTTTCCCAAAGAAAATGCGATTAATCCGTGTTAAAAGTAAGAAATGTCAATCCCTAGTCCAGATGGAACACCTCTTGTATGGGTACTGTGACGGGCGAATTATCGGGATTCACCTCCATGATGTCGGCCATCATGTCCCACCATTTCTGGGTGATGGGGTCCACGTTCTCCGTGTCCTGCGAGTTTCCCTCGCCTTCGCACTCCTGATAGCCGAACAGGATGTTCGTATCCTTATCCCAATAAATGCTGTAGTTACTTACGCCTCCGTCCTTGATCATCTTCACCAACTCGGGCCAGATAGCGGCATGGCGCTTCTCGTACTCTTTCTCACAACCTGGTTTCAGGTACATCTTAAATGCAAATCTTTTCATAAGTTTTCTATTATTGATAATATCTTTCCTAATTTCCGTCTGGTTTCGTCAGGCTGCTGCCTGTAGACATGTGCCACACAAAGGCGTCAGCATCGTCGGGCTGCTGAGGATCGAAGTCCTGCCAGTCGCTACGCAGGCACGCCGCCAAGGGGCAACCTATCTGTTTCAGCCCCATCACCACCATCTTGGCCACCTCCCAGGCACCGAAGGGGTTGAAGTGGGTATTATCGGCCAAAGGCTGGTTCTGGTCTGGGAACGTGTTGGCAGGATAGTGTACCAGCGAGCGTTTCGAGCCCTCCTCGCCCAGCGCCTCATAGAAGGCCGTCGACATACGGGTCAGGTCTATCACAGGCACAGCCTCGCGCCCAGCCACCGTCTTCATGGCCTCCGGATAATCGCCGTGGGTGTTCTGTATCGTCTTGTGGTCAGGATTGAAGAATCTTCGCGCCGTTGGCGTACAGAAGATGATATGTCCGCCAGCAGCCCTCACGCGATCGGCGAATATCTTCAGGTTACGGGAATAGGAATACCAGGCGCCGTCGCCGGGCTTCTTCTCCTTCTCGTCGTTATGGCCGAACTCCACGATAACGTAGTCGCCCTGCTTCAGCTGCGACAGAATCTTATCGAGGCGCAACTGAGCCAGGAAGGTGGTACACGACAGTCCGCTCTCGGCATAGTTGGCCACGGCCACCTCGGGGGTAAACCAGCGGGTAATCATCTGTCCCCACGAAGCCCAAGGCTCGTTCTCCTGATCCACCACCGTCGAGTTGCCACAGAGAAACACCGTGGTCACATCGTTGGCAGGCTCTATCCTGATGCGCTGCACAGCAGGAGCAGGACCGCAGAACGACAGGCTGAGCGAGTCGTCCCAATTCTTATATGTCAGTTCGCGAGGCTTCAGCTTCACCACCCTGTCGCCCTCGATGAGCGGCTGGTGCTTGTTCACCACGAAGGTCACCTCCTGAAACCTGCCTTTCCTCGTTGTCACCACATCCGTATAGTGGCGTCGCGACTCAGCACGCACCACCGTCTGGGCAGCCCTTTTCTTCGAACCCAGCGTCACGGTGACGCGATAGTTACCGTCTGGCACAGCCACAGCATAGCTGAAGGGAGCGCTGCCCGCCCTGTTGAGCACCGTGTCAACCACCGTCTGTGCCTGAACACATGTGGCAGCCAACAGCGCCACACTCACTAACATCTTCCTCATTTGTTTTTTGATCTGTTTGTTTCGATTTGCTTGCAAAGGTAGTGCAAATCAACGAGAATACCAAATAATTAGGAGACTTTTAGAAATGTCGGCTTCTGCTTTGGTAAAACAATAAGACAAACAACCTCGTGAGAATTGTGTCTTTACGAGCAAGCCGCCCTTCAGCCGCAAATACGCGAGTTTTGAGCCGTTTCCGTAAGTCATTGAGAACGTGAACGAAACCCAAAAAGCGCCTCCCGCTGCTCTAGAATGAGCCAGCTGAGAGGCACTTTTTCAGGTATGTTTTATTGACATTCTACAAAACGAGAAGCCATACAGTCTTATATAGACTGATATAGAAAAACTATTATTCTGCGAGGATGATGCCGCCCATGGGCTGGATGGTTACCTTGGCCTCACCGTTGGCATTAACCTTCAGGGTCTTGAGCTCTGAAGCAGGAAGAATCTCGCCCTTCTTCTGCGGCTTGTCAGTATAGTAGCGGACGGTCTTGCCTGCCAGCATGGGGAGCTGCAGGGTAAGCGTCTTCTTCTCCTGAGTACCATTCAGGCCTGCCACATACCAGCGGTCGCCTGTACGACGGGCCATCACAACATACTTAGTAGGATAGCCGTCGATGAACTGGCTCTCCTCCCAGGTGGTAGGAATCTCACGCAAGAAGTCAAGTTCGAACTGAGGCAGCTCCTCAAGGTTGTTAGGATAGATAGCCACGCAGTTCACGCTGGTCTGGATGACGATGGCCGATGCCATCTCGAACACATCGCTGGTATAGCGCTGGTGGCGGCTCTTGTTGTCGCGGCTCAGGTGGTGGTTCATCATCACACCGCCCCAGTCGGCAGCAGCCACGGCATTACGGCTGAAGGGGTACATGGTGAGTTCGAAGCCCTCTTTCTTGGCGTGATACTCTGTGAAGAACACGTTCTCTGAAGCCAGGAAGGCCTCGCTGGCCACGAAGTTAGGATACATACGCTCCCAACCGCGAGGCAGGGTACATCCGTGGAAGATGACCTGCAGCTGATGACGGTTGGCGTCAGCCAGAATATCCTCGTAGAGCTGCATCATGGGCTGCTTGTCGCTACCGAAGAAGTCGACCTTGATACCAGCCACGCCAATCTTCTCCATCCACGACATCTCGCGTTCACGAGCGATGGCGCTGTTCATACCATCGTGAGGTCCCTGAGGCGCATCGTTCCATGTGCCGTTGGAGTTGTACCACAGCAACAGACGGACGCCCTTGCTCTGAGCATACTTTGAAAGCTCCTCTACACGGTCGCGACCAATCTGCGTGTCCCAAAGGGCATCGACCAGACAGTACTCATAGCCCATCTGGGCAGCCACGTCGATCATCTTCACCTGATCCTCATAGATGGTAGAGTTATCCTGCCAGATGAGCCAGCCCCATGTATAACGGCCAGGGCGGTAGTCGGTCTTGGCTTCATAGAGAGGCTCTACGACATCATAAGAGATGGTGGTCTCGACGATAGGCTCGAGCGTAGAAGCCACGGTGAGGGTGCGCCAAGGGGTAGAGCCAGGCAGAGAGATGGCAGCACCATCGCCACCCATGCCCTTCATCTCCTTCGGATTGGGGAAGGCGATCGTGTAACCCCTACCCTGCTCATAGTCGCTCAGGTGGCAACCTACGTATTTTCCGTTAGTACCCGTCTCGCTGACCTGTACCCAGCCGTCGTTGCCAATATGGAACAGACAGGGGAAGGTATATCCTTCGCCAAAGGCAGAAGGAGTGTTGAGGGCTGCGTCGGGAGTATATTCCTCTTCGTATGAAGGCTTGGTCTGGGCAAAGCCGACCATGGGTTTGCTCTGGGGACAGATAAAGCTGGTGGCTGTCTCAGGGAAATTGAAGCCTGTGGTCTCGCCCTGGACCACAGCCGTGCGTACATCCCTGCGCTTAGCCTGCTTCAGCGTATAACGGAAGGCGATATCATTGTTTGAAACGAGGAAAGTAACCTCGAGTGGCAGACCGTCGGCATTCTCGAGCTGAACGTCGAGCTGGTTGGCCACAAAGTGCGATGTTGCTGTTTTGGTACGTGTCATGGTGTAGGTCTTGTCTACACTGCCCTGCTTGCTGTCTTTCAGTTTCAGGCCCTGCGAGAAATCACCGATATCGGCTTTCAGTCCAAGGGCAGAAGGCGTCAGCATGGCCTTACCGTCATAACTGACCGTATAGAAGGCCTGTCCGTCCTTACAGTCGATGCTGACCTGCAGTTTCCCGTCTGGAGATGACACACTTGTCGTCTGCGCCATAGCGGTGAGGGCAGACACGAATAATAATCCTAGTGATAATAACTTTTTATTCATAATTTAGCATTAAATAATAAATCCTGATAGCTGTTTTCGATTTTCGCCTGCAAATTTATATAAAATTCCTCAGATTCTCTAACGTTTCTTCATTTTTATACCTTACTTTTTCCTATTGTACTTGCAAATATCGATATTTTCCACTATATTTGCAGCAATTTAGCAATACCAGACAAAGACAATGAAAGAAATGTATTTGGCGGACAAGAACCGCTACGACAACGGAATGGAGTATAAGCGCTGCGGGCGCTCTGGTGTTTTACTGCCTAAGGTGAGCCTCGGCTTCTGGCATAACTTCGGAAGCGTAGACCCCTACGAACGCAGCCGTGAGATAACCCACTATGCCTTCGACCATGGCATCACGCACTTCGACCTGGCCAACAACTACGGCCCAGTATACGGCTCGGCAGAGGAGACCATGGGACGACTGATGGACGAGGACTTCCGCCCCTATCGCGACGAGCTCTTCATCTCGTCGAAGGCAGGCTACGACATGTGGCCCGGCCCTTATGGCAACTGGGGCAGCAGAAAGTATCTCATGGCGTCGCTCGACCAGAGTCTGAAGCGCATGAAGATAGACTATGTAGACCTATTCTACAGCCATCGCTACGACCCAGAGACCCCATTGGAAGAGACGCTGCAGGCTCTCGTCGATATCGTGCGCCAGGGCAAGGCGCTCTATATCGGCATCTCACGCTGGCCACTGGAGGCCACACGCTTTGCAGCCAAATATCTTCGTGAGCGCGACGTGCCCCTGCTGATTTATCAGGGCCGTCTTAATCTGCTCGATCGTGAGCCTCAGGAAGAGGGCATCCTTGACCTCTGCGCTGAAGAGGGTATTGGCTTCATCTCGTTCTCGCCCTTGGCACAAGGCCTGCTGACAGACCGCTACCTAAATGGCATTCCCAAGGATAGCCGCATGTCGAAAGGACAGTTCCTGACAGAAGACATGCTGACACCCGAGCTACTGGAAAAGCTGCACCAGTATAACGATGTGGCAGAGAGTCGCGGTGAGACGCTGGCAGAGATGGCCCTGGCCTGGATTCTGAACCAGAAAGCCGTCACCTCTGTGCTGGTAGGTGCCAGCAGCACCGCCCAGCTCGAAAAGAACCTGCGCTGCGTCAGTGCCGCTCCCTTCGACGAAGAGCTGTAAGAAAATCCTTAAAAAGGTCATAAAACGAAAAGCCCTGCGGCCTCATCTCGAGGCGCAGGGCTTTGCTAATTAATTTCAATTATGTATGAATCTAAATCAATAGCCGGGATTCTGCCATGCCTTCTTGGCGGCATCGCTCAGGTTGGTACCATCCTCGTTCTGGAGGGTATCGATGAACTTCTGAGGAACAGGACGATACATGTGACGATCCTGAACATTGGGAGCAGCCTCGGGGTTGAAGGCCTTGGCACGCTTAACCAGCAAGCCTGTACGAGCCAGCTCATCCCAACGGTTCCACTCACCCAGGAGCTCACGAGTGCGCTCGTTGAACACGAAGTTCAGCATGCGGTCGTAGTCGCTGGTAGCACCAATCTCCTTCAGGATAGCCTCATCCTCAGCAGGAAGCTGCGTGTAGCTCTTGATCTGGAGGTCAGAAGCCTCAGTGGTCTCAGCAATACCTGTAGAGAGGTAATAAGAGTTCTTATGAGTCATTGAAGCATAGTAAGCCTCAGTGTTGGTAAGAACCTTACCTGTGAAGTCCTTGTTCTTCTTCACAGCCTGAGCAGCAGCGGTAGAGTTGTCCTTGTCGCCACCGTCAGACTTCAGGAATGCCATTGAGCCATCAGTGTAGTAAGAGCGATCCTCGCCATTCTTCCACTGACCACGGGCACGGAGGATATTGATGGTGTTGATGGCACCAGCATAGTCGCCCTGACGAACCTGGCACTCAGCCTTTACGAGATAAGTCTCACCCGAACGAGCCATGATAACGTCGCGGTGTGCGTCGCCCTTCTCACCAGTACGTGAGCCGTCAGCAGTCTTGTTGATACCGCAGAACACGTTAGAGGTAGCAGTGTTGCCGCTTACGCCATAGTTAAAGAGCACATACTTGCCGCCCATGAAGGTGGGGAATGCATTGGGCACCCACTTGCCAGTCAGAGGATTCACGAAGCTGTGTGGCACGCCACCACGTCCGAATGTGCCGTAAGGCTCACCGTCGAAGCGGTGATCGTCCTTCTTGTTGAGGATGAAGATGATACCCTCGTCACCGATACCAGGCATCTGTTCAGCCTTGATACCATTCTCAGCAACAACGGCCTCAGTGGTCTTGTTAGCATGGTTCAGACCATAAACGGTCTTGAAGGTCTTCCACATACGAGCATCGTTCACGTTGTCGAATACAGAATAAGCATACTCTGTAGGACGGCAGCGCTGGAAGTCCATACCACCGATATACTGACCACGCTGTACCCAACCTCCTGAGAAGTTAGAGAACTGAGGATCGAAGTAGTTATAGGTACGGTTTCCGAAACGTCCCTGAGTAGAGCTGTCCTCGTTGTGCTCAGCAGCCATCAGGATCTCAGAGAGTCCCTCGTTCTTACAGTCCACACCAGTCCACTTAGCATACAGATCCCAGTAGTCGGGAGCCAGAGGACATGCAGCGATCACCTCGTCGCAAAGAGCGATGGCACGAGTCAGGTCGGCATTCTTATCATACTTGCCAGCCCAAGAAGCGCAGCGCTCCGACTGACGATACAAGAGTGCCTTAGCCAGGAAGTGTGCAGCAGTATACTTAGTCCAAGTACCGTTTCCACGCCACTTATCCTTAGGCAGCATCTGATAAGCATTCTCGAGGTCTGAGATAATCTGCGCGAGCGTCTCGTCTTCAGTAGCACGATCATAGAATTTTCTTACGACGCCGTTGGCAGGCTCAGTCTGAAGCACAACGCCACCATACTGACAGAACAGACGGTAGTAGTTGTAGCCACGCAGGAAGTAAGCCTCACCAAGAGCCTTATTGCGGCTATCCTCGTTCTGCACGTTTACAGCCTTGTCGATAACGAGGTTGGCAGTAGAGATACCATAGTACATCTCATCCCAAAGGGCCGACACTGCAGGACAGTTCTTATTGGCAGCACCCAGAGCTGGTGTACAGTCGAGTGCGTTCAGACGGTTATCGTAAGTATTCCACGGCTCAGCGGTAAGGTCGGCACCATTGGTGAACTCATCACAACCATAAAGGGTGATACCGTAAGCCCACTCATAACCGAAGTGCCAGCGGATGTTTCCGTAGAGACCAGCAGCCATCTTCAAGGCGCCTGTCTCGTCTTCAAGCAGTGCATCAGTTACCTTATGACCCGCATCTTCCTTCAGGAAGTCGTCGCCACAGGAGGTTGTACCCATCAGGGCCAGCATCGAGAGAGCACCGCAAACTAATGTTTTATTGATATATCTCATAATATATTTTCTTTTTTCATTATTCATTATTCACTATTCACTCCTAGAATTCTACCTGCAGACCTACAGTGAAGCCACGGTTGAAGAAGGTGGCACCAGTGTCGAGGTCCATGAAGTCGACTGAAGAGTAGAGCATACCGAGGTTCTTACCCTGAACGTAGAGCTTAGCACCGTTGATACCGACGGTCTGGCACAGGCTCTTGTCGAAGTTGTAGCCCAGAGAGAGGTTGCGGATCTTGATGAACGAAGCATCCTTGAAACCAAGCAGACCAGAATAGGGGTCACCACCAGCCTGGCTGTAGACAGGCTTCTGCCATTCTGCGCCAGTGTTGTCTGGACGCCAGTAGCTGATTTCGCGCTGCTGGTACATACCGAGCTGACCCTCACCACCAGTGCTGATGGTATAGCCGAAGCGACCCTGCAGCTCGAGAGCGAGCTCAAGACCCTTCCAAGAGATGCTGTTGGTCCATCCTGCGGTGAAACGAGGATTCTTGTTACCAATAATCACACGGTCGTCAGCGTCGATCTTATAGTCGCCGTTCTGATCGACGGGCTTCACCATACCTGCAGAGAACTTAGCGCCGTTCTCGTTGAACTTAGCCATCTCAGCAGCGTCGCTCTCCTGCCAGAGGCCGTCAGCCTCGTAGCCGTAGTGAACAGCGATCGACTCACCGATGAACCATGCGTTGTTGATATCGTCTTCCTTACCGTTAGCCAGTTCAACGATCTCATCCTTCTGCCAAGCGAAGTTCAGGTTTGAGTTCCATACGAAGTCCTTTGTCATCACGGGGATAGCGTTGATAGTCACCTCGACACCCTTGTTCTTGGTCTGTCCGATGTTGGCCATCATTGAAGGATAACCAGAGAGTGAAGGCACGCTCATTGAGAGCAGCAGATCCTTGGTCTTAGAAGTATAGAGGTCGATGGTACCACCGATGCGGCCCTTCAGGAAGCTGAAGTCAACACCGAAGTTCCACTGAGTGGTCTTCTCCCAACCCAGCTTCTTGTTAGGCATAGCGTTAGAGCCGTTGGTATAGTAAGGCTCATTGGTTACGAAGATCTGAGAGTTACCAGTGCTGAACGGCATCCAGAACGAGCTGATCACACCGAGTGTTCCGTAAGGAGCAACAGCAGAGTTACCAGTCACACCGACACCAAGACGGAGCTTCAACTGGTCAAGCCATGTAACGTCCTTCAGCCAGCTTTCCTGTTCCATACGCCAACCCAGAGCCATTGATGGGAAGAAATCCCACTTGTTGCCCTCAGCGAGAACAGAAGAACCATCCCAACGTGCAGAAGCAGTGAGGAGGTAGCGATCCATGAACGAGTAGTTGATACGGGCCATATAAGAGCTCAGAGCATTCTCTGAGAGACCAGTACCCATAGAAGCCTGATACTGTGTATCTGTAATATCGATAGCACCCATGTTGTTCCAGAGGAATGAAGGGATAGTCACCTTCTGCTCGCTCATCGAGCTGCTCTCGTTGTTCACCTTAGAGGCACTCTGCAACAGTGTCAGTCCGAAGGTGTGCTCCTTGATACTCTTGTTGTAGAGCAGCATGTTGTCGAGTGTCCATGCGAAGTGGCGCTCGTCTGAACGGCTGGCTGAGTTGTTACCGCCAGCGCGGCTGATAGAGCTACTGTCGAGGAAGTTACCACGACGATAGTAACGGAAGTCGGGACCGAACTGAGTCTTCCACTGCAGACCCTGCAGAGGCTCGAAGATCTGTCCGAAGTCGATCTGAGCATAGAAGCTACCCAGAGCGCGGAAGGTCTCACGGTTATCCTTTGACTTCTTCCACTCATCGATTACAGAATAAGTATTGGTTGTAGAACCACCAGGCTGGGTGATAATCTCACCATTCTCATCATAAGGAAGTGTATAGCGCAGAATGCTCTTGGCAGCGCTGTAGAGTTCCTTGGCGCCAGTAGATGTGCCGTAAGGAACAGAGTAGCCATACTTCTGAACGCCATAAGAAGCGTTGAACGAGCCACCAACCTTGAACCACTTAGTACCATTGATGTCAGCAGAAGCAGAGAGGTTGTAGCGCTCGTAGCTCTGTCCCTTCTGGGTACCCTTGTTGTTCAGATAGCCGAAAGATACATAACCAGACATATTCTTAGAACCGCCGCGTGCGCTGAGTGTGTGCTCCTGAGTAACACCAGTCCGAGTCACGAAGTCTGTCCAGTCGGTATCAGTCACCTTAGAGCCGTCCCATGTACCGCTGGCCCAACCCTTCATCACGTTGTTCAGAGCGGTCTCATCGCCAGCAAAGAAAGCCTTATCCTGCTCCATTGTAGGCTGGTCGCCAGGAGTATACTTATCAGGAGCAGAGTTATAGTAAGCCCAACGACGCCATGTGATATAGTCGCTGGCACTCATAGCAGGGCTCTTGTCGACAATCTTCTCGAAAGTCATAGAGCCGTTATATGTAAGCTGAACCTTTCCTTCCTGACCACGCTTGGTAGTAATAAGTACAACACCGTTGGCACCACGGCTACCAAAGATAGCGGTAGAAGAGGCGTCCTTCAAGATGTCGATAGCCTCAATATCGCGAGGGTTGATAGACTCGATACCGCCAGCCTGAAGGGGCACACCGTCGACTACATAAAGAGGATCAGTACTTGCACCAAGATTTTTACCCATAGAACGCTGACCACGAATCATAATGCCACCCATTGTGCCAGGACGCTCGCTTGTAGTGATGTCCACACCAGCAGCCTTACCCTGCAAGGCCTCAAAAGCATTGCCAACAGGCTTTGTGCTCAGTTCCTTCTCACCAACGCGAGTCAGAGCACCCGTTACATCACTCTTGCGCTGTACACCATAACCTACCACAACCACCTCGTCGAGCAACTGCTTATCTTCCTCGAGCGTGATATTGAACTGGTTCTTACCAGCAGTGGCCACAGTCTGAGTGCGGTAACCTACGTATGAAATCACGAGGCTTGCATTGTCGGAAACATTCTGAAGGGCAAACTTACCATCGAAATCGGTAATAGTTCCTGTAGAGGTTCCCTTTACCATGACACTGGCGCCAATCACGGCCTCGCCAGCAGCATCAACTACAGTTCCCGACACTTGTTTCTGGGCCCAAGCACCACTGGTGCAGAGCGCCATCAGAGCCAAGAACATCAGTCGTCGGAGTACGTTCATACTCGACAACATACTGTCTGTAACTTGATCTTTTCTCATAAAGATTTAATTAGTTAGTAAAATGATTATTTGTTTATTGATTATAGTTTGTGGTGCAAAGTTAAGTTAAATAAGTGAAACATATACACCCAAAAATCAACTATTTTCTGAAAATATCAAAAATCTAAGACGAATATCAAAAATTAGGGGTCGACTCCTAAGAATCGGCCCCTGAATACCTTATTAATATATAAAATAGATGATTTAAATCAAGTTCATGCCCAGCGCCTTACACTGTTTTCTCATCTCGTCGGGCCAGATAGAAGCCTGAATCTCACCGATGTGTCCCTTGTGCAGAAGCACCATGCAGAGACGGCTCTGTCCGATACCGCCACCGATTGAGAGAGGCAGCTTGTCGTTCAGCAGCTGCTGGTGGAAGTAGAGCTGTTCCCTCTCCTCCTTGCCCTCCAGCTTCAGCTGGCGCAACAGGCTCTCCTTGTCGACACGGATACCCATCGACGACAGCTCGAACGAACGGCCCAGCACAGGATACCAGATCAGGATATCACCGTTCAGACCCTCACGCCCGTTCTCAGCCACCGTGCTCCAGTCGTCATAGTCAGGAGCACGTCCGTCGTGCTTCTCCCCATTCGACAGCTTACCACCGATACCAATCACGAATACGGCACCGTAAGCCTCACAGATAGCATCCTCGCGCTCCTTAGGCGTCTTGTCGGGATACATCTTCAGCAGCTCCTCAGCATGTATGAAGTGAATCTTCTCAGGCAGGAACGGCTTTATCTGCGGGTAAGTCTCACACGTCAGATACTCCGTGCGACGGATAGCGGCATAGATGCGCTCCACGATATTCTTCAGGAAAGCCAGCGAACGGTCCTCGCGGCGAATCACGGCCTCCCAGTCCCACTGGTCCACATACAGCGAGTGCAGGTTGTCCAGCTCCTCGTCCGCACGAATCGCGTTCATATCTGTATAGATGCCATAGCCAGGCTCTATCTTATACTCAGCCAGCGAGAGTCTCTTCCACTTAGCCAACGAGTGCACCACCTCAGCGCGGGCGTCGCCCAGGTCCTTGATGGGAAACGTCACAGCGCGCTCCACCCCGTTCAGGTCGTCGTTGATACCCAGCCCCTTCAACACGAAAAGCGGTGCTGTCACTCGGCGCAGACGCAACTCCGTAGAGAGGTTCTGCTGAAAGAACTCCTTAATCAGTTTGATACCCTGTTCCGTCTGCTTCATATCAAGCAGCGGCTCATACATCACGGGTTTAATTACTTGTCCCATTTCTTCGTTTATGATCTTACAATTTTCATTTGCCGCCGCAAAGGTACATATAAAATATCAAATTGCAAGCAAAAACTCGATAATTTTTGCAAATTAGACATAATTCGCATATTTTTACTATCATTTTGCACCGCGCCCATATTCCTTAAAAGATTATAATTCTCCACGCCCTATTCTGTTTTCTCATCTAAAAGCCTTACCTTTGCATTCGCATTTAAAATCACTGGTCCCGTAGCTTAGCTGAATAGAGCGTCAGATTCCGGTTCTGAAGGTCTTGGGTTTGAATCCCAACGGGATCACAAAGGAAAAAGGAGAATTAAATATGAAAGCCTGCTTTCAATATTTAAGGCTTCTTTTTTATTTGTAGGATGGCTGGCGCCAGCCTATAGGGATATGTAATCCCAACGGGATCACTTTACAAAATGCACCACATTTGTGCCACTGAGTTACAAATTACACTCCAATTATCACATACATCTGACAAATCTTATTCATATTATTATTGTTTAAATTTCCCATTTTGACTAATATGAGGAATTAAAGTTCTTTATTTCCCATATTTAGCGGCAATCTCCTTGTATATGATGGCTTTTTCCAAGAACCAATTATAGGCTTTAGGCCATGTTTCTCGTTTCTTTGGGTTTATATCTGTTGATATGCAGAAACGACAAGCTTTCCTTGCTTCACGCCATTCCACTTCACTATTTAGCATGGCAGCAATCTCATCCTTATGATTTTTGAATTGCGCAAACAACTCCTTATCGTCATCAATATAAATATCCACACCAATACATTGCTTTTGAGTATTAATGGTAAGACATACATGATAAGCAGAGCTGCCAATACTCAAATCGTACCAATGCTGTGGTGAAGCTTTACGTGTTCGGAAATTATGTGTAAACAACTCATTATTGCTCATTGCGTCGTTAAAGCCTGTCCAGAATTCGAGTTTCAGCAAATCAGTATCCGAAAGACCCTCTATCGTTTTCATTGTCTTAGTCCAATCATTTGGCTTTTCAACAATATTAAAACGTGGTGCTTTCAAAGAATCGCCAATCTGCCACAATTCAATTTCCAACAGGAAGAATCCTATGTTACTATCAGTATGCTGGTTTAGCCATTCTATAGCCTGGCGATGTTCGTCGCGTGCACGTTTAACCACCCAGATGATTACTTCTGCTCCTTTACCTGAAGCATAGGTAATCAATTTTCCAAGATGATCGTGGTTAGTATCTTCAAGCTGGTTCTCAATGATTACACGACGATTAGTGCCTATTTCTTTGGCAAAGATGTCCACACTGAAGCTACCAACAGAAGATTCTCGCTCTTCCAGTTCCAACTCAATATCAATAGCGTCACTAAGCAGCGCAAGGTTCTCTTCTTGTGCCAACCACTTTGTAAAATCACCAGCCTCATGATGCCATACAGACCTCAAATCGGTAATTCTTGTCATCTTGCCTAACTTATCCATAACATTCAATTTTATACAAATATATTCTATATCATCTTATTAAGCCATATATCATACGAGGTAAATCTTCATGTTTGTCATACCAGATACAATTCACTCCAAATCCACGCATAATTTTCTCCATAAAAGGCACATCGTTCTCACTTTTTCTGAGAAATGCATAATGAACACGCTCTATTTCGCCTCCATCATTTGAAATATCTATCAATCTTCTTAGATTTGGATCACGCATCGACAGTCCAATGAAAAAACAAACATTTCTACACAGAGCATGTAATTGTTCAACATTACCCCAATTATATGCCTCTTGATATACTTTATGGTATTCCTTTTCTCCAAGCACTATCGGCGACCATGGCCCCTGTTTTGGAATAAATCCATGCACATGATATATATGTATACCCATTCCATCATTTGGCCTTGATTTATCATATACAGGGTAACAGGGAGTATACCTTCTAACCTTTTGTTCTACCAGATCATCATAATTATATGATATGACACTATCTACATTTCCATTATGAACAAAATACGCTATCGAATCTATTAATTCTGATGAATGGATATCTGAATATAGAATCGCTCTCATGTCATTATAGAATTCATCTGGAATTTCATCCAGTTGTTTTTTATATCCATCTATTATGTACCTTCCTTTTGTAACACCATCCACATTCCCCTTGATTTTAGGCAATCCCTTTTTCACACAAAGTTTTTCCAAAAGAGAATCCCACGTAACAACACCTCCCGATGCACTTACACCTGCTCCTAAAAACAGACTTACCCTATTATGCTTTATTGCTTCTTTTGCTTTTTCAATAACTATTTCATCCTTGGAGCTATTGAATAAATCTATAGATTCTTGGGGTACAGTCTTTATATTAGTATGCAGAGCCAATTCTTGAATAAAATCTTCATATTGAACAAATTCAATATTTCTACCAACACCATGATAGTTCGCATTATACAACTTCTTTGGTATATCGTCATTAGAAATAACAACAACAATCAATTTCCCAATATTTGATTGTTCAAATGCATTTCTTAATTTATCAATACTATCATATATTAGTCTAAATTTTATTTCAACGTAAGTATTCTTGGGCCAGTCCAGCTTTTTTAAGCCATTAGGCAAGTAGAATTCAAACATTGTTCCAGCAATAATTGTTTCTCCCCTCTCCAAACAATGGAGAATGGCATCAAATATGCGTCGTTCTAATGTTGACAATTCATTATTCATAGTTCATAAAATTATAGTCCAATCTTTGCCAAAAGCAAAGACTGTAATTCCGTTATTTTGAGTTTTCTTTTAATCTTATTTTAAAGTCTGTACCAATGCCCATTTCTAAGCTATGTTCGTTGTAGTGTGACATATCAAAATGTATTATTTATGTAATGACCACATCTCTTTGTTTGTTTTAAGATATTGTTTTATATCTATGAGGCTTGGCTCTTCAAGCATCTCTTTATGAGGAAAATCTATGTTTAAATCTTTTCTCATTGCAGTCAATATATTATTGAGTAAAATTCCAAATTCGGAATGCAACATTTTGCTTTCTTCCTCATTTCCTTGTTCCAAGGATTGATGAAATAACAGAACTTTCTTTCTATAATCTTGCAAATAATCAACCAATTCCTCACTTCCAACGATATAGACTTTTGCTAAACGTTCATTTATGTATGTTTCCAATAAAGGATTTCCCTTCTGTGCATAAGGATTAGTCAGAAACAAATTATACAATTCTCCAATTAATGAGGTGTATAATTGATAACGTGCATGTAATCTCGGCTGCTTTATGAAAGAAGGTGTGGCCAATCCACTTGCTTTAATTATAAGGCCAATTGTCTTGACTATATATTTTGAGCAGTCAACCTTTGACATTAAGGAATGGATAGATTCTGGATGACGGTTTTGACCATTTGAATTCACTAATTTAGACCGACTAACCAACTCTGCATTCTTATGAGCAATACCATTTCTCAGGTTTGTCAAATCCAAAGCGAATTTAACATCGTCATCATTCCACAATTTCCATTCTTTAAAATAATATGCAATATCTTTCAACGTCTTCTTGTCGAAAGCATCTGAAATGATGGATTTTGCAATATCATTTATAGGCAGCATATCATTTAGTGCATTTAAACAATATCTTTCTAAAATTCCTTGTAATTCTAAAACAAGTGCAGAATTATTGCTCAGCAAATATAATGAATAGGCTGTATCAAAACTCATTGCAGAAAACGCATCATGCAGACCCCGACTAATTGATTGAGGTGGAAATGTCCGATCAACTTCTTTTGCCAATTTTGATATTTTATTCTCTTTACTTTTTAGGGAGTTTTCGATATCATTTACAATCGTGTGTAGCCTATCGCTAATATTCAAAGGCTTATTTGCCACCTTGTTTAGTAACAAGTGATCCGCTTCTTTCTTTTTGCTATTCGAATTCATTTTTGCCATACTATCCTTTTTTACTTTCACAAACATTTTCAACTTATTTAATTGGAAATGTACCTAAGCAGCCATTAAAGAAGTAATTATCTAAATATCCCAATATCTTATTAGATTCTCCTATGCCGCCACAGCATTTAGGCTCGCGGCATATTGTAATAAATGAAGAGCGGTCAATAAGTTGACGCATAAAATGAAAAGTTTTTTCATTTTTACAATATTTTTCCCAGAATATTACCTCAGGCCATGCATAAGCCTTGCCTTCACATTCTGTTGTAAAACAATCCAAATCAAAATCCAATACAAATGGATTATTAACTTCATTAGAGAATTGTTCGTAGTTTCTAGGTAACAATTGGTTGTATTCGAAAATGTTACGAATAGTTTCATAGTAGGGCTCTTTTAAGATACTATCACCTAAGCAACCTCTACAGCCTATGGAATAATCTATGTGAGGAATGTCAAATAGTTCATGACGAGTCCCATCAGAAGAATCAAAATGATTGTTCATATCACTCATATTTGAATTCTCGGTTTGTCCAATTACTACCGCATCGTTTATTAAATCAAGTTCCATACCTGCTAAAAGCCAATCATCGTCAGTGCCACTTAAATCAAACTCAACAAAAGACCAGAAATCACGACTATTCACATCTTCAATTCTGTTAGCTCCCCATTCCTTGAACAAATCTTCAACTTTAATCCGAGGATCGCATGCATCATCATGCTTATCAAAGAATAATAAATTGGGGGTTTTTGAGAACAAGCCCAATTTCTTTGATTCAAATAACACATTCAGAACACTCCTATGGTCATCATACAATATGATATTTTTGTTATGAAATGGAAATACTTCAATATTGGAACGAAGTATTAATCCTTGTATTGATTTAATATCTTGCATATTGCACTACAAAGTTACTTATTGCCCCATCTTCGCCCAAAGCAAAGACTGTAATATGGTTTGTTCACTATTTATTATATTGAAATATGACATACTCTTATCTCTTTAATTCATACTTATAATCTTCTTTCAACTCTTTTATTAGAGACTTCGTCGTTCTCTCCATATTCCTATAATAGTGAAGAGGTAAATAACCCTCCTTGTTATTAATTGAAGAATCACACAAAGCCCTTTCCTCTCTATATTCTTTCCACTTGTTAATATAACTAAAATCATTATAATGGAATGGACCTTTATCTTGCTTTACTTTAAGAACATCTATTAATTCTTCAAGCTCTTTATTTGCTTTTTCGTATTCCTTTTGGGCGATTTCGATTTCTTCAATACCGCTTATTTGGTCAGAATACAAAGCGTTTCTAATAATATCATCAGAATTATCAATAAACTCAATTGCATGAGATATTAGTTTTCTTGCACTATCTACATCAATAGTCTTTTTCATAGGTACTTCATGGCAATATATATGCCTAAGCCTAAAGATTTCTGAAATAGACTCAAGTATTACCTTCCCATCATCTTTCTTTTCTAATTCAGTTAAGAAATTAATGCCTAATAGCTTTGATATGGCATTATCTATGTCACCCAATTTACTACATGGAATTAAAAGCGATAAATAATCACTTAGCGAGATAGTATTTTCCTCAAAGGCTCCTATAATATCAAAGTTAAATTTGGTGTCCTTGAATAAATCTATATTCTTAAGGTTCTTTTTAACCTTAGGATTTTCCAAAATTTCCTGATACTCATCTCTAAATAATTGCTCAAAGCAAGCTACAATCTTAACAGGTACATACTCTATCAATTGAGGATTATCCATTTTATAGCATAATTCCTGCAAATCATAAAGCTCTATTTGGGCTCGGAAATTAGTCTTTCCTCGTTCAAGAGATTCTATCGTTTCTGATAACTGCAGCTGTTTCTTCATATTATTAATCTATGATAAATACTTGTTATTACCTTATTTTTTGCGCATTATCTAATCTTCTATAACAATAGGAAATAATACCTAATATCTCCAAGGCATCTTGTTCTGTAATCTCCCAATCAACTTTTGGCTCATGAGCTGTAGGATTTCTAAACATACTGCATAAGCCTTTAAGTAAATTGCAAAAGCCATTATGCTCGTTCTTTTCTGATGATGACTGATAATTGTTGATTATCAAGATGGGATTTGAACTAAATACTTGTTCTATAAGAGTATTGCCATCTGTTTGAAGCCCTGACAATTCACGTATCTTTTGAAATAGTCCTTTATTAGCTTCTAAAACCGCATGAAAATAATTGTTTTGAAGCAATTCTGCCTTACAGTATTTAAAGACCTCACTATGAGCATTTCTTTTTTCCAGTTCTTGCTTAAGATTATCCACCTTAATTTGAACATCAGAGATCGTGGAGGCAGGTTCAATTACTCTATACTGTCCATCCTCTTTTAATTCGTATCCGACAAAAGCCAATTGCTGATTAACGGCATTTCTTAACCTCTCAAATTCTTCAGGCTTATCTACATATCTTGAGGGAGCTAGTGCATGTCCTATAAAATTCAAAATATGGTTTGAGCATTTTAGCTTATTTTGATTATTAGCCAAAGAATTGAAAAGGTTCTTCCTTTTGGCAAGCATAGCTCCTTCTTGTGTTGAATCCTCAATTTTAGCCTGTAACAATAAGCGATGAATTTCACTTCCAGTTAATCCTTGATCAGTGTCACCAAGAATATTACTAATCATTTCCAAGACATTCGCTGGAAAACATTTTCTTAATATTTTTGCCATATCATCATATATTATTATTGTTCCATTTTCGCTAAAAGCAAATTCAAATCTTTGTTACGAATCACATCTCTGATATAGTCGCTCAAACGTTTGTATACCATTTATCCCTCCTGCATTTTAATATAGCCTCGTGTTACCTTGTTGATAGCAACCTCTGTCAGATAGCCTTGTTGCACCAAGTCGGTAAGGTCTTTTCTCGCAGTCATCGAAGATACAGAGAACTGTTCCTGAACGTCTCTCACCGTCAGGATGGCATCTGGCTCTTCTGTTAACCTTTGGAGGACCATGGCCTGCCTATAATTAATATTACCAGCCATCATAAATGTATTAGCTGCTTTCTTTTCCTGCTGCTTTCTTTGTATATATTCACGAAGCTGCTGGAAAGAGATCTCTAGCGCCTTTAAATTATAGGCAACGAAATAGCCCATATCGTTGCCGTCATTCTCGGTATAGCGGAATGCTTTCTCGTAACTGGCCTTCGACTTTGAGATAACTCTTGATATCGACATATATTCTGTCAGCTTGTAGTTCTCTTTAAGCATATACCAATAGAACAATGCACGGGCTGTTCTTCCATTACCATCTACAAAAGGATGCATGTATGCCACCATAAAATGAATGATGATGCCTTTAATGATAGGATGAATGAAAGTCCTTGGATTGCTATTGTTAAAGAAATCACATATCGTTTCTACAAAATCCGGAATGTCTTTGTATGTCGGAGGCGTATAGACGATATCGCCTTCTATCATGTCGGCCACCACTACTTTGTCGTTTGTTCTGAAGCGTCCTGCATCAGCGGGATCGTCGAGGGTGTTCTCTGTCATCAGCTTATGTACATATAGCAACGACTCCTCAGTCAATGGCTCGTCTTTATGTTCAACGATATACCGAATAGTACTATAATTGTTGACTATCATCTGTTGAGCCTTGTTTTGGGGAGACTTCTTCTTCCTCAGCATCTCTTTTGCCACCACGCGGGTTGTGGAGGCACCTTCCATCTTGCTGGAATAAATAGCTTCCTCCATCAGAGAACTGGACAGGTAGTATTTCTTTTCAGGACTCTGAGCATCGTTATCTGTTTCCCAGAAACTGCCAAACTTCATGTCGAACTCATGACACATACGCAGCATTTTACTGGTAATACACAGATTGATGTCGTATTTTTCCCACACTGTGATCATTCCTCTTAGCCGTGAAGCTTTCACATGAGCCCATAGCATTTGTGGGGTAAATCCTTCTGGCAAAGATTTATATTTCACCTTGTCCCAATACTCATAATTGGAATTGATTGCATCAACTAGTTGGGCAATTTCATCGTTGCTCTCTTTTAGCAGAGCATTGACGATTGTTTTCCTGTCAATTTTAGGTGGCAGCTCTATCATAAATCAAAGCATTAATTATTTGCCGCAAAGATACAAAATAGTTTTTAAATTCTAGCAAATTCTTGCAAGTTTTTGCAGAATTAGCAAGAATTTGCTAGTTTTCTCTTCATCAAATCTGCTTCCATATTTCAAGTTTAGCGTAATTTTTAGGTTTCATTTAACGGGTTTATGATTTGCCTACAAAGGTAAGCAAAAAAAACGATTCTGCCAAATAATTCCGCGATAAATATCAATGTTCACAGGAAAAGGGGCAACCTTATTATGGAAAAGGCAAAGAAGCGCACCGCGCACCGTGCTGCAAAGTTGCAAATGCTTTTTTCATTTTTTCATTCGAGGGGAGGGGGAATGATTGTTATATTATATATTATATTATATAATATTATAATATTATATAATATAATATATAATATATAGTTTTTCTTTCTTTTCCTCGCAGCATTTTATCGATTTTCGATTTTGCAGCACGGTGCTTTGCAACAATGCAGCGCTTACAGTAGTTTTTTCCTGATTTGGCTGACAGTTTTTGCTGCAGTGTTGCAGTGTTGCAGTTCGAATCATGGTGTGGAAAAGGTGAAAAAGTAAATCTATATATTTATATATATATAATATATATAATATATAGACCTTTTTTTAGGGATGCGCTAAGCTCTCAAACAACTGCAACACTGCAACAACTGCAGCAGATCGACGGGATCCTTGGTCAGGAGCTCCTACTCTGCTCGGAGGAAGGGCGGGGTTTCGATAAACGAAAGTAGCTCTTTGCCCGGAGGAAAATACGAAACGAAAAGATACGTAATGATGGCGTATTTGCTTGCATATTCCAAAAATTTTTCGTATCTTTGCATCGTTATTAGAAGCAGTTAAAATATGGATATCACAGAAAGGTTTTTAAACTATACACAGTTCGACACGCAGTCGTCGGAAGAGAGCGACAGCGTGCCCAGTACCGCCAAACAGCTTGTTTTCGCAGAATACCTGAAGAAGGAGCTGGAGCGCGAGGGACTGAGCAACGTAGAGATGGACGAGAAGGGCTATATCTACGCCACGCTGAAGGCTAACACGAAGGGCGACATTCCTACCATCGGATTCATCTCGCACTACGACACAAGCCCTGACTGCTCGGGGGCTGACATCAGACCGCATATCGTGCGACAGTATGACGGCAGCGACATCCTGCTGTCGGAGGGCATCGTCAGCAGTCCGAAGAAATTCCCTGAGCTGCTGAGTCATGTGGGCGAGGACCTGATCGTGACTGACGGACACACGCTGCTGGGGGCTGACGACAAGGCGGGCATAGCGGAGATCGTGCAGGCGATGTGCTGGCTGAGGGATCACCAGGAGGTGAAGCACGGCGACATACGCATAGCCTTCAACCCCGACGAGGAGATCGGAATGGGCGCCCACTACTTCGACGTGGAGAAGTTCGGATGCGAATGGGCCTACACTATGGACGGCGGCGACGTGGGCGAACTGGAGTTCGAGAACTTCAACGCTGCCTCGGCCAAGATACGCATCAAGGGCGTGAGCGTGCATCCGGGCTATGCAAAAGGCAAGATGGTGAACGCTAATCTGCTGGCAATGGAGCTGGCGGCGATGCTGCCCGAGGAGGAGCGTCCTGAGACGACGGAGGGCTACCAGGGGTTCTACCACCTGCTGGGCGTTCAGGGCAACATAGAGCTGGCCAGCATGAGCTACATCATCCGCGACCACGACCGCGAGACGTTTGAGGAGCGTAAGCGCAAGATGGAGAGCATCGTGGCAGCCATGAACGAGAAATACGGCGAGGGCACGGTGACGCTGGAGCTGAAGGACCAGTACTATAACATGAAGGAGAAGATTGACTCGAAGATGCACGTGATAGACATCGTGTTGCGCGCCATGCAGGACTGCGGAGTGGCTCCGAAGGTGAAACCCATCAGAGGCGGCACAGACGGCGCTCAGCTGTCGTTCAAAGGGCTGCCCTGCCCCAACATCTTCGCTGGAGGTGTGAACTTCCACGGACCGTATGAGTTTGTGAGCATACAGTCGATGGAGAAAGCCATGCGCGTGATTATCCGTATCTGCGAGCTGGCAGCGGGATTTAATGATTGAACAGGGCGTTGATTGACTCTTTCTCGCCAACGACCCAGATGATGTCGCCTGCCTGGAACTTTCGTGTGGGCTTGTAGGGAGACAGCTTTTCCTTTCCCTCTTCAAGACCTACCACCATACAGCTATAGATGTCGCGGATGCCGCTCTCGATGAGCGTCTTGCCAACGAAAGGACTGTCGGCACCGATGACCAGCTGGCGGAGCTTCATCTCGCGGTTCTCCCACTCGTAATCCTGTCCGAGGACCTCTTTCTCAAGGGCTTCGCGGAAGACGGTGAACTGCTCGTCGCTACCAATCACCTGAAGCACATCGTAGGGGAAGATGATATAGTCGCCATCGGGGATGTTGATGCGCATGCCGCCACGCAGGATGCTGCTGACATGGACGCCGTACTTGCGGCCCAGATCAAGATCCTTGAGGGTTGAGCCCATCCACATGGAGTTATAGGGCACCTGGAAGTCGGCGATGTGGATATCGCGGTCGAGCAGACGGCCTTCATAGAGCGGGCGCTTCTTGCCGTGCACCTGAGCCTCGATGTCGCGCGAACGGAGGTTCTGGATAAAGAGGCGCTCAAGGGTGATGGAGCGGTGCTTGATCCACCTCGAGAGAATAATCAGAATCACGACTACCAGACCAATGGTGAACATAATGGCATTGGTGAAGCGGCTCAGATAGTTGCAGATATAGAAAATGAAACTAATGGCGATGAAGCCGCGCACCAGGATGGTGAAGATGAGTGGCGGACGGTTGCGGTTAGACTCGGCCCAGAGGGCACGGAACTCGTCGCTATGGTTCTTCTTCATGACCATGGCACGCAGGAAGGGGGCGATGAGCAGCACGGTGAGCACGCCTGTGATGGCGTTGGCATACCAGTGGAGCTCCCAGCCTGGCAACAGCTTGCGCGTGAAGGGCAGCACGAAGGTGAACATCACCACGATGCCTGCAACGGAAAGGATGGAATAGATGATGGTGTTGACGGCCATCTGCCTGAGCAGCTTATTCCACAGGCTCTGATGGGTATGGGTGTTGCCAACAGCCATCTGGTTCATCGACTTGATGAGCTTGTTGGGCAGATGACTCTCCAGTTTGTTATAGGCTGGCGTGGCCAGACGGATCATGTAGGGCGTGAGGAAGGTGGTGATGACGGATACGGCCACAACCACAGGATAGAGGAAATGGCCGATGACGCCCAGCGACAGGCCCAGTGAGGCGATGATGAACGAGAACTCACCAATCTGTGCCATCGAGAAGCCGCAACGCATGGCTGACTTCAGCGACTCGCCGCCCAGCATGAACGAGAAGGTGCCAAACACGCTCTGGCCCACCAGAATGGTGAGCACGAGGCACATGATGGGCACGGCATAGTCGACCAGGATCTTGGGGTCGACCAGCATACCTACCGACACGAAGAACACGGCGCCAAAGAGGTTCTTGACAGGCTCGACGAGCTTCTCTATATGTTCGGCCTCGACGGTCTCGGCCAGGATGCTACCCATGATAAAGGCACCAAAGGCTGACGAGAAGCCCACCTTGGTAGAGAACACGGCCATGGCGCAACACAGGCCAAGGGCGACGATGAGCAGCACCTCGTTGTTGATAAGTCGGCGCACGGCCTTCAGAATGAGGGGTACGGCAAAGATACCAACCACCAGCCAAAGCACCAGGAAGAAACCTATCCTCAATACTGACTCCAGCATCTGTCCGCCATCGGGGTTGTTACCACTGGCGATGGCACTCAGCATCACCATCATGACGATGGCCAGGATATCTTCAAGTATGAGCACACTCATCACCATGCCTGCAAACTGCTGTTGGCGAAGGCCCAGATCGTCGAAAGCCTTATAGATGATGGTGGTCGACGACATGGCCAGCATACCTCCAAGGAAGATGCAGTCCATCCTGCCCCACCCGAAGAGATAGCCTATTCCTGCACCCAGCAGCGACATGAAGAAGATGATGGTACAGGTGGATATGATGGGCGAGGCGCCCATCTTGAGGATTTTCTTGAAGGAGAAGTCGAGACCCAGAGAGAACAAGAGGAACATGACACCGATGTCGGCCCAGAGATGGACGTTGTCCATATCAGCCACCGAGGCGGTATAAGGCATACTGGGACTTACCAGGAAACCTGCCACGATATAGCCCAGCACCAGGGGCTGCTTCAGTTTCTTGAAGATAATGGTCACTATGCCTGCCACCGTCAGAATGAGAGCCAGGTCTTGAATCAAAGTAGGTAGTTCTGCCATCTTGTTTTAGTTTTAGTACCACTGCACTGCGTTCGAAGAACTTGAGCGCTTGTCATACTTTAAAGCATCGGTGAGCGTTGCCGCATTACACCTGAATGAGAAGTTATAACTTGTATAAGGGGCCAGCACCACTGAGCACGACATGCTGAAGCAATGCAGATCGCGCGAGAGTGAGGCCGTGGTCATAGATATCTTCTTGTTTTCAAAGTCGTAGCCCGACGAGAAATTGATGTTCCAGCCGTCGCTGATGGCGAAGTTTCCGCTGAGGTTCAGGCCCTGAGTGAAATGATAGGGATAGCGCATGGTTTTGTAGTTGAACTTGCTCTTATCCCTGTTCTCCGTCATATTGATGTTATAGCCTATACTCAGGCTCCATGGGAACTGGAAGGTCATATAGCCGTCTTCGTCGGTCTCGGCCTTGTCGCCGCCTTTGCGCTGGGCGCCATGCTTGCCTTTCTCCATGTCTCTGTCGACATTGGTTTCAAGATCGTTCTCCCAGTCATCGTCGTCATCGTCGCGCTGGGCGTTCTTGTTCTTCTTATCCACCTTCTCGCCCTTGAGCCATTTGATGAGGTTCATCACCTTCTCGTTGTTCAGGGTGTACGACAGGTTCTGGGAGATGCCCTGGAAGCGGCCTATCTTTCCCTTCTGCCAATAGGTGGTGTGGTCGCTCTCCACAATATTGCCCAGGCTGTCTTCTTCGTAGACATAAGAGGCAAACGTGCCTGAGAGGTTCAGCGTATAGCTCTTCGAGAGCTTCAGTCGCAGGTTGGCCTCTACGGGACCCATAGGCTGACGCTTGGCCGCGAAGTTATAGAATGAGGAGAGTCTGAACTCGTCGATGAGCGAGATCTTCTTGTAGCCTGTCGAGTCGTCCTCGCTCTTCACCTTCATCTCCAGATTGTTGCTCAGCTCGAAGTTCATCGTCTGTGACTTTCCTGCTGAGGGAGCGGTATAGGCTCCGATGGAGTAAGGCGTATAAGACACCATCGTCACATTACCATTGGCATCGGTCTTCTGATACTTCTTCCAGTAGCCGTAGCGTTCTGCGCTGAAGTCGGGGGCGTAGCTGAAGCTGACACTTGGCGAGATGACGTGGCGGATGGCCTGGATCTTATCGCCAAAGAGCTTGCGGCTGGGCACCCAGAAGCCGTAGAGCTTAGTAGATGCGGAAACATTCATGCTCCAGTTGTAGACATTATAGAAGCCTGAGATTGTATCGACCACCTCACGCTGATTGACTGCATCCCACGACTTGTTGACCTTGCTGAACAGGGTCCTGTCAGTAAAGTTGATGCTTGGCGAAAGGGTGATATAGCCCAGAGCCGTGAAATTGGCCTTGATGGGTATCACGTGCTGCATGCCGTTCTTCCAGTCCTTATTGAACTTAGAGTGGAGCAGCAGGTTTTCCTTGGTGTTGATCTCGTTGTTCAGCGTTCCCGTATAGCTCATCGAGATCTTCTCATACCAGCGTTCGGTGCCTACCCTCTTCTTGCGCTTGAAAGGATAGAACTGGGAGACTGAGATGTTGAGTTCGGGGAACGACATGCCAATGGTGGAGTCGCGCATATTCTGGTTCAGACGCATACCTGCGCTGATGTTCATTCCGATGCTGGAGAAATTGGTGCTCCACGCTACAGAAGATGTACGCGTAGACTGTGTTCGAGTCTGGGGGTTGTACATCGAGGTGAGGTTGTTCTGCTCATAGCTGGTAGAAGCGAAGTTCACGCTGGCCCTCAGCGTTGAGAAGGGGTTGGCCTTCGCATCCTGAGAGTGGTTCCACTGGAGCTTGAAGCTGGTTTGCTTGGCATAGTCGGGCATGTTCTTCTCGCCCGTCACCGTATTCTGGTAACTGAAGTAGAACGAGCCGTTGTAACGATAGCGCTTCCTGTAGTTTGAGGCAGCAGAGAGGCCCCACGAGCCTTTGGTGTAGATCTCGCCCAGCAGCTTGAGGTCCATCTTGTCGCTGAGGGCGAAATAGTAACCGCCATCGCGGAGATAGAATCCGCGCGACATCTCGTCGCCATAGGTTGGCATGATGAGACCGCTGGAGTAGCTCTTCGTAAAGGGGAAGAAGCCATAGGGGATAGCGAGAGGCAGAGGTACGTCGGCCACAACGAGATAGGCGGGGCCGAACACGACATCCTTACCAGGGCGCACCTTGGCTCTCGACAAGGCGAGATAGAAATCGGGATGAGGATCGTCGCAAGTGGTATAGCGACCATGCTGCAGGAACATCTCACCATTAGCGCCGCGCTTGGAGACCTCTGAGGTCAGGAATCCGTCTTCCTGCTGGGTATAGACATCGCTGATGAGACCTTTCTTCGTCTTGAAGTTGAAAGCCATCGGGCCCGACTGGTATTCATCGCTGCCCATCTTGAACACGGGAGAGCCCTTGGGCTCGTTGGTCGTCGTGTCGATACGTGAGTCGGCATGAACCAGACTGCTGTCGAGACTCATATAGATATGGTCTGCAGAGAGCTCCATGTTCTGATATTTCACGTCTGACTCTCCATAAAGATGTGCCAGACCTGAGGTGGCTTCATAGGTCAGCGAGTCGTTGGCCACATAGTCCACAGGGGAGTCTATACCGTTCTTACGGCTACGGTTGATGCTGTCGAGCTCGAGGGAGTCGTCAACAGCCTTATTATGCTTATAGACAGCCAGTTCGATGGAGTCCATCGTGGTGGTGTCGCGCTTGATCTTTGCCGCAGCAGCACCCTTTACAAGCGTGGTATCGACGAGAACGGTATCGGTATCGACACTATCGTCTGCCTCTGACGCCCTCATGGCTTCAGACACAAACGACATCGGCGCTTCTGCCATCACAAAAAGGATGACGAAAAGCAGCATAAAAATAGCCGATTTCCTTTTCACGGTGCAAAAGTACAATAAAATAGGGGAATTACAAAATTCCCCTTTTACTTTTTTATTTTATTTACCTTTATTATTGATACTTCGTATCGAGCCTGCTCACGTTCGGCATAGCTGATGCAGGCATCGCTCTGCTCTCGCTTAATCGCAGAGTTCACTCAAAAAGATCCACCCATTTCTGGAAACGTCTCACGCCATCCCAGCCAAACTTCTCGAGGCTGTGCATGGCTTCTACGACTGTGCGTTCGCTGCCCGGATGGGTCTTGGAGTAGAACTTGTCAGCATAGCAGATCAGTTGTTCCTCGAGTTCCACAGGCAGGTAATCCTGATGGGGCAAAGGCAGATTCTGGTGTTCTATCTCCGACTTTGAAAGGCCTGTACCAGTATGGCGTTCGCACACACGGGCATGGCGCTCCCATCCCAGTTCCCGCAAGATCTCTGCACCAATGATGCCGTGACGGATATATGGTTCTGTACCGAAGCACTGTATACCAGGGGCATCGCATCGGAAGATACCTATGTCGTGAAGCATAGCGGCTTCTTCGAGAAACTCTTTATCAAGGCGCAGTTCGGGGTGGGCCTTGGCTATCTTCAAGCACTTATCTGCCACCTGACGACTATGAACCATCAGAATCTTCTTCAGTTCATTATCCTCAGGGTAATAGCGATCAATTATCGATTGGTAATCCATATAATAAAAATTTGGCACGGATTACACGGCTCTTTATAAGAGACACTGCTTTTTTGCTACAGCCGTGTCTTTAATAAAATTAAAGCCGTGTAAATCCGTGCCTAATATCTTAAAGTTTAAGCTTCGCGCTCGATCCAGGCGATGGTGTCGCCCTGACGGATGTTCTGTCCAGGCTTAACGCTGATGTCTACCAGCTTACCGCCCATAGCTGCAGGGATAGCAACAATCTCGCCCCACTTGGTCTGCAGATAACAGAAGGTGTCGCCCTCCTCGTACTTCTGACCAATGAACGGCTCTACGCATGGTGCCAGAACACCTTCGCCACCGAAGCCCCACAACAGCTGACCTGCGAGAGGAGCCTTTACGGCATCGGCCTTGGCGTGCTTGATAGCGTCGATCTCTTCCTGAGAGAGCTTCTGACCACCACCCAACTTGGCATCCTTTGCCTTCTGGATATCAGCCAGCAGCTGCTTCTTAGCCTGACCGCTCTTGAAGGGACGATACTGCTCTGGGTGCATAGCCAGCTCGAAGAGCTCTTCGTCGTCCTGTCCGTAGTCCCAGCCGTTCTCGTCCATCTCCTTGCGGAAGCTGTCGAGTGTATTCTCCAGCAGTGTGTGAGGATCGGCATCGGTGAACTTAAGACCTTTCTTCTCTGCCAGCTCAACGAGCTCAGGAGCAATAGTGCCAGGCACCTTACCGCTCTTACCAAGAATCATACCCCAGATAGCGTCGTCCATCATCACGTAACGACCCTTACCCTGCTCCATCGTGAGGAGGTTCATCAGGGCGATGTTCTTAGTGTACTGAGAGAACGGGGTTACCAATGGGGGATAACCAACCTTTGGCCATACGTACTCTACCTCGTTGAACAGCTTAACCAGCATATCGTCCATAGTGAGTGTGTTCTCGCCCTTCTTCTCACGCTCCTTGTTGATCATCTTCTGGATAGGACCGAGGTCGGCCATCATACTACCCATCATGCCACCAGGCAGACCGCAACCAAGCAACAGTGAAGACATGTGCTTGTTGGCAGGATTGATGAAGCAACCCAACCAGTCGTCGATGAACTCCTGTGTGAGCGTACGAGCCTGCATATAGGCGTTCATATCAAGATCGGCAACCTCGAAGCCCTCGTTCTTCAGCATTGAACGAACAGAGATGATATCGGGGTGAACCTTACCCCATGACAGAGGCTCGATAGCTGTGTCAATCACATCAGCGCCGTTGTTACATACCTCGAGGATTGAAGCCATAGACAGACCAGGACCAGAGTGGCCGTGGTACTGGATGATGATATCGGGGTGCTTGGTCTTGATAGCCTTAGTGAGCTGTCCCAGCATAGCAGGCTGACCAATACCAGCCATATCTTTCAGACAGATTTCCTCAGCACCAGCTGCAATCACCTCGTCAGCAATAGCTGCATAATAGTCGACAGTGTGAACTGGAGAAGTGGTGATACAGAGTGTTGCCTGAGGGGTCATACCACCCTCCTTGGCCCACTTGATACTGGGGATGATGTTACGCGTGTCGTTCAAACCGCAGAAAATACGGGTAATATCGACACCCTGTGCGTGCTTTACCTTATACATCAGGGCTCGAACATCGTCGGGCACGGGATACATACGTAATGCGTTCAGACCACGGTCGAGCATGTGGGTCTTAATGCCTACCTCGTTGAAGGGCTTACAGAAAGCGCGAACTGCCAGGTTGGGGTTCTCACCTGCCATCAGGTTTACCTGCTCAAAAGCGCCACCATTGGTCTCTACACGGGCAAAACAGCCCATATCGATGATTGCTGGGGCAATGCGCTCCAACTGGTCCTTACGGGGCTGGAACTTACCCGAGGACTGCCACATGTCTCTGTACACGAGACTGAATTGAATCTTCTTCTTTGCCATATTTTTTTAGCTATTTTTCAAAATTTGAATGCAAATATAGCACTTTTTCTGCACATAGCGGTATTATTACCAATATTTTTATGTTTTTTAGTAGTGGTATAGGCTTTTCGCGAGTATCTATACAGAAGATTTTCATTTCTTTCGTCACCGAAAGAAACGAAACAAAGAAAGGTGCGAAAACGTCCTGAGCTCAGAGGCCGGATGTAATATTATCGTAATCATTCGATGAACTCGCTACGCTCAAACAGCATCTCATGTCGATTTGCTTGTCTCGCTTACGCGACACAAGAATCGAAGAAGATTCCGATAATAGTACATCCTATAAATACCTCTTCGTGCGGAATGTTTTCGAGGAGTCTAGCGACGTAGTAACTAGAGAAAAAGAAAGAAATCCTCAAAACATTCCGCACGAGGAGGTCTTTAGAGGTATGCAAATTCTTTGAATCGATATTGAGTCTCGGATTGCATCCGCAATCCGAGCAACGAAATACGAAATGCTGTTTGAGCGGAGCGAGTTCATTGAGTGATTTGAAGAATTTGTGTACCGGCCTCCGAGTCAGGACGTTTTGGGGATTACTTTCTTTTTCGGTCAGTCAAGCGAACTAACAAATCATTTGAAAGTATGATTCATGAGGCGCTGCTCGGCTAGAGATTCGTATTTGGTGCCGGGGCGACCGTAATTGGCGTAGGGATAGATACTGATGCCACCACGAGGGGTGAACAAACCTATGACCTCGATATACTTGGGATCCATCAGTTTCACCAGGTCTTTCATAATCACGTTCACGCAGTCCTCATGGAAATCACCATGATTGCGGAAGCTGAACAGATAGAGTTTCAGGCTCTTGCTCTCAACCATCCGCTCGCCAGGGATATACATGATCTTGATCTCCGCGAAGTCTGGCTGCCCCGTGATAGGACAAAGCGACGTAAACTCAGGACAGTTGAACTGCACCCAGTAGTCGTTCTCGGGATGCTTGTTCTGGAAAGTCTCCAGCACCTCTGGAGCATAGTCCATCTTGTACTCGGTCTTCTTACCAAGCTGCTGTAATCCTTCTTGTTCTCTGTTCATAACTCTTTTACCTTAAATATATTATACGCAATATCGTTGTCAAACACATCTTCGTGGTCGTGTTTCTTGGTGAAATTAACCACACGGATGGTGACAGGCAATACAATAATCTCGTAGAGGGTCTTCAGGGTCACCTGAGTGATGACAAGCGAGGGCATCTCTTCCCAGGGAATGACACCGCCCAGAGCGAGGGGGAAGAAGATAACCGAGTCTGTCAGCTCACCGAAGACGGTACTCATCACGGCACGATATGAGAAGTTCTTTCCGTCTGACGACAGTTTCATCTTACTCATCACGTAGGCATTGATGAACGATCCTGCCAGGAAGGCCAGGAAGGAAGCGCCAGCAATACGGGGAGCGAGTCCGAAAATCTGATGGAACCCCTCTTCCCCATCCCAATAGGGAGCACCGGGAATCCAGTCGGCCACAGCACCGAAGAGCACGAACATGAAGTTCATGGCGAAGCCGAGCCAGATGAGCAGACGTGTACGGCTATAGCCCCACACCTCGCACACCACGTCGTTGATGATGTAACTAACGGGGAACACGATCAGACCTGCCGTCATGTTAGCTGGTCCCAAAGAGATCTGTTTGGTCTCAAGTACGTTTGCCGTAATCAGGCAAACGCAGAACAGTACGCTGTAGAACATGAACAGCACACTGATTTTCTGTTCTTTCTTTTTTTCCATTTTTTCTTGTTTTGATAAAGGGGGTTGAGCAAGGTCCTACCTCGCCGGCTTATGCCTCAAGTACCCCTGTGTTTATACTTAAAGAAGATATAATAGCCATGCCATATAGCAGGCGAAGAAGAGGATAAGGATGAAACCTTCACGACGCGACACGTAATACTTGGTGAAGGCGAAGAGCCATAAGATACCTACGCTGACAAGCATCATCATCAGATCGACAATCGTAATACCCATGATACGGAGGGGATGGATAAAGGCAGTCATACCCAGCACCAGGAGGATGTTCATGACGTTCGAGCCAATCACGTTTCCGATGGCGATGGCCGAACGGCCTTTATGGGCTGCCACCACACTCGTAGCCAACTCAGGCAGCGAGGTTCCGCCAGCCACGATGGTAAGGCCTATCACACTCTGACGCACACCATAGCGATGGGCCACATAGGTGGCGGCATCGACGAAGAGATCGCTACCGAAGATCAGACAAGCCAACCCTAAAGCCATGAAGCCCAGATTGCGCCACAGTTTACTGTAATCTCGGGGTTCCTTCTCACGCACCACGCCCAGCTCCTCTTCATTATTGGGCAGAAGTCCGTCTTTGCTGGCCATCTGGAAGGTGTAGATCATAAAGGCCATGAAGCCTATGAGAAGAATGATACCGTCGGAACGGCTTATATCATTACCCCAGAGGTGTGGCGAGTCCATGTCGTCGAAACAGAGCATGAAGAGCAGCAGGGAAGCGCCTACTGCGAAAGGAATATCCTTCTTCACCGTCGAAGCCGTAACCACCATAGGGGCAATCACGGCAGAACAGCCTACTATCAGCAACGTGTTGAAGATGTTCGAGCCAATCACATTACCCACAGCCATGTCAGGCGTACCTTTGATGGCTGACACCAGACTGACGAACATCTCCGGGGCCGACGTTCCCGCTGCCACGATGGTGAGACCAATCACGATTTCGGGAACACGCATGCCACGAGCCAGCGAAGAGGCTCCATCGGTAAGGCGATCGGCTCCCCACAGCACAAGGGCGACACCCACGATGATGTAAACGATGTTGAGTAGTAGCATCATAGGATTAATCCATTTCGTTGATAAACGCATCCAACGAGCGACGGTCTTTCTTCGTAGGGCGGCCCGTGCCTCTTGCACGATCCACAAAGCCGCTGATACGCGTCATCTCCAGGAGTTCATACTGCTCCGGAGCCGTCACATTCTCATAAATCTCGGGCAGAAGCTTAGCCCCTACTCGCTGTTCGATAGTCTTCAGAATACGGAAGGAATAAGTGATGGGTGGCTTGCGCACGCTCACCGTCTCGCCTGTCTTCACCATATGCGAAGGCTTCACGTTGACGCCACCGATGGTGACGCGACCGTTCTTACAGGCGTCGGCCGCAATGGAGCGAGTCTTGAAGATTCTCGCTGCCCACAGCCACTTGTCTATCCTTGCCTCATCCATATTATTTCTTACCAAGCTTGTTAAACTGATTCATGGTGATATCGATGCCAGCCAACACAAACGACTTGATGATATCGACACCCAGATCGATGCTGGGCTGCAGCTCTTTCAGTTCCTCGTCGCTATACTTTCCAAGCACCCAGTCGACCTGCATTCCTTTCGGGAAGTCATTACCGATGCCCATTCGCAGACGGGCATAGTTCTGACCTATCAACTGCTGGATATGTCCAAGGCCGTTGTGACCGCCATTAGAACCTCCAGCCTTCAGTCGGAAAGCGCCTAAAGGAAGGGCCACATCATCGCTGATAACCAGCAGACGAGACTGTTCGATATTTTCCTTATTCAGCCAATAACGTACAGCGTTACCACTGAGATTCATAAACGTGGAGGGTTTGAGCAAGAACACCTTGCGCCCCTTCAGCGAAGTCTCGGCAACAAAACCATAACGCTTATCATCAAAATGAATATTGGATGCCTTTGCAAAAGCATCCAATACCATAAAGCCTGTGTTATGACGGGTCATATCGTACTCATCGCCGACATTACCCAGTCCCACGATCAGAAATTTGTCCATGGTGTTGGCTTACTGCTTACTCTGCAGCCTGGGCAGCAGCAGAACGAGAAGCACGTGTAGCCTTAACTGAACATACAACAACCTGGGCAGGAGTAGCGATCTCGAGACCCTCGAAGCTCAGTTCAGCAACCTTGATAGCCTTACCAAGCTTCAGCTCGGTAACGTCGATCTCCAGCTCCTCAGGAATCTGCTTGTAAGGAGCGGTAACGTTCAGCTTGCGCTCTGCCTGATTCAGACGACCACCATCGCGAACACCCTGAGCATGACCAACGAGCTTAACGGGAATACCAATAGTAATGGGCTTGTTCTCGCTTACCTCGTAGAAGTCCACGTGTATCAGTGCGTCTGTTGTGGGGTGGAACTGAAGCTCCTTGATGACAGCCTTGTGAGCCTCACCGTCGATAGTCAGATTAACTACGTATACATAAGGAGTGTAGACAACCTTACGCAGCTGGGCTGCGGGAATAGCGAATGACAATGCCTCGGGCAGACCATTCTCAGCCTTCTTCTCACCATACAGATTACAGGGAACGAGTCCCTCCTTGCGCAACTCTTTGGTTGCCTTCTTACCAGTTGTGGCACGCTTCTGGCCACTTACGCTGATTTCTTTCATTGTGTTACTCTAAATTAAGTTTAAATAATACGTTTTTGCTTAATTCGCCATCACACGAATCTCGGCCTACTTGCCGAAAAAGCGGTGCAAAGGTACACATTTATTCTGAAATGAAAAAAAGAAAGAATGAAAAAATGATAAAATAATGCATTTTTCTTTCTTTTTCTTGCAGAATTAAGGAAAAATAGCTACCTTTGCACTTACCAAATTATGGTTTAACATTAAAAATAGGTATAAAGTAAAACAACAAAAGCATCAAGTGAGATGATTAACAGAGAAATTATTAGAATCAAAATTGTTCAGTTAACCTATGCTTACTATCAAAACGGTAACAAGAACATCGACACGGCTGAGAAAGAGCTTTTCTTCAGTCTCTCAAAATCTTATGACCTCTACAATTACTTATTAGGCCTGATCGTTGCCATCAGCAAAGAGGCAGGACGCCGCATGGAACTCCTGCAGGCCAGAGCCAAGCGTGAAGGAACGGAAGAGCCTTCCCGCAAATTCGTGTTCAACCGCTTCGCCTTGCAGTTGAGCGAGAACAAACAGCTGAACGAATTCCTGAGCACACAGAAGATCAGCTGGGACGACTCGGCAGCCTTTGTCGGTTCGCTGCTCGAGAAGATTGAACAGAGCGAGATTTATAAAGAATATATGGCCAGCAGCGAAGACAGCTACGAGGCCGACCGCGAACTGTGGCGCAAGCTTTACAAGAACTTCATTCAGGAGAACGAAGAGCTCGACGCCATTCTCGAAGACCAGAGCCTTTACTGGAACGACGACAAGGAGATCGTCGACACATTCGTCATTAAGACCATCAAGCGCTTCAACGAGCAGGAGGGTGTAAAGCAGGAACTGCTGCCCGAGTGGGACAGCGACGAGGAGAAGGACTTTGCCCGCAAGTTGTTCCGTGCAGCCATCCTCAATGCCGACGAGTATCAGCGCTATATGACCGAGGCTTCACGCAACTGGGATTTCTCACGCCTGGCCTTCATGGACATCATCATCATGCAGATTGCCATCGCAGAGATGATGACCCTGCCCAACGTGCCCATCAGCGTGAGCATCAACGAGTTCGTCGAGATTGCCAAGTTCTACTCTACCCATAAGAGTGGCGGCTATATCAACGGCATGCTCGACGCCATTGCGCGCAACCTCGTGAAGACTGGTCGCCTGATGAAGCACATCGACCCTGCTAAGCCAAGGCTCCAGCAGATGGACGAGAAGAAAGTTAAGATGAGACCAAGAATCAAGAAATAATTAAAAAGTAAAAACGAAAAATGATGAATTTAGTATTAGTTGCGCAGTCAGCGCAAGGAGGCGGTATGAGTATGATTATCATGATGGTGGCTATCTTTGCCATCATGTGGTTCTTCATGATCAGACCCCAGCAGAAGAAGCAGAAGGAAATCCAGAAGTTCCAGAACGAGCTTTCGGAGGGTACTGAAGTTGTTACCGGAGGCGGCATTCACGGAACCGTCAAGAGCATCGACCTTGCTAAGAACACCGTTGATGTGAAGATTGCCCGCGACGTGGTCATCACTGTCGAGAAGACTTCTGTATTCGCTTCTGCCATTCAGCAGCAGACGAAATAAGCGATGAAAGAGATATGGCAACTGGTCAGGAACTTCTTGTTCAGCAAGGCTAACAAGGAGTTGCTGATTTTCCTGTTCTTCCTGGGTCTCTCAGGTATCTTCTGGCTAAACATGGCCCTGAACGAAACCTATGAGAAAGAGTTTGCCATACCCGTATCCGTAGTCGGCATCCCTAAGAACGCCGTGCTCACCTCCGATGAGGTCGACACTGTCAGAATGACCATCCGCGACAAGGGTTTCACACTGCTCACCTATATGTATGGTGACGTTCTGAAGAAGATCAGCATCAGTTTCAAGACCTACTCTAAGAACAACGGCACAGGTTCGGTGTCAGCTCAGGACCTGCAGAAAATGGTGTACCAGCAGTTGGCCAGCGGCTCCAGAATCACCAGCGTCAAACCAGAGAAACTGGAGTTCTACTACAACTATGGTGCCAAGAAGATGGTGCCCGTGCGCTGGAGCGGCCGCGTGATTCCTGAAGAACTCTACTTCATCTCAAGCGTACATTATTCTCCTGACAGCGTCACCATCTATGCCTCGGAAGAGAAGCTCGACAGTATCAACATGGTTTATACCGAGCAGCTGAACTACGCAAACTTCCGCGACACGCTGATTGCCAACTGCGAGTTGAGCAAGATAAAGGGCGTGAAGATGGTGCCCGACCACGTGAAGGTGGCCTTCTTTACCGACGTGCTCACCGAAGAGCGCATCGAGGGTATCCCCGTCGAGGGCATCAACATGCCTCCGGGCATGCTACTCCGCACCTTCCCGGCCAAAGTCACGGTAAGCTTCGTCACTGGCGTCAGCACGTTCCGCAACCTGAAGTCCGACGACTTCAGCGTCATTGCCGACTATAACGAAATCAAGAAAGATCCGTCAGAGAAGTGTCACATCTACCTGAAGAAGGTGCCGGGCGGCATCTCCAGAGCCCGCCTCGAGACCACGCTCGTAGATTACCTGATAGAGTCTGAGACAGAATGAAGATAGGTATTGCAGGAGGAATCGGTAGCGGAAAGAGTTTCGTCTGCCAGAGAATCGAGTCGCTGGGCTTCAAGGTCTACGACTGCGACCAGGCTGCCAAGCGCCTCATTCAGACATCAGCCGACATCAGGACACGGCTCACCAGTCTGATAGGTCCCGCGACCTATTTTGACGACGGCACGCTCAACAAGCCCGAGGTGGCGAGGTTTCTGCTGGCATCAGCCCAGAACGCCCACGCCGTCGACGCAATAGTCCACCCCGCCGTGTTCCGAGACTTCCTGGAGAGCGGACTTCAGTGGATGGAGAGCGCACTCATGTTCGAGTCGGGCATCTACAGATACGTCGACAAGGTGATAGCCGTCGTCGCTCCCAAGGAGGTGCGCATCCAGCGCGTCATGCAGCGCGACAACATCTCCCGTGAGAAGGTGCTCGAATGGATGGACCGCCAGATGGATCAGGAGGAGATTATCCGAAGGGCCGACTACATCATCGTGAACGACGGAGAAAAAGATATAGATAAACAATTAAATAAAATCATCAAACAATGCAACAAGTCATTTTAGCTATCGCCGGCAAGCCCGGCCTTTACAAGCTTGTATCAAGAGGTAAGAACAACCTCATAGTCGAGGCTCTCGATGGCACACATAAGCGCTTGCCCGCCTTCGCCACCGACCGCATCACCTCGCTCAACGACATCGCCATGTTCACAGAGACCGACGACGTGCCCCTGATGGACGTGCTCGACAATCTGAAGAAACTCGAAGACGGCAAGAAAGCCAGCATCAACGAGAAGAAGGCTTCTGGCAAGGAACTGCAGGACTACTTCACCAAGGTACTTCCCGAGTGGGACCGCGACCGCGTGCAGAACAGCCACATCAAGAAGCTCATCACCTGGTACAACATCCTCGTAGAAGCCGGCCTCACCGACTTCAAGGAGCCCGAAGAGCCCGAGACAACCGAAGAGAAGTAAACACTTCCTCGTCATAAAAGAAGCCCCGCTCACCGAGTGGGGCTTCTTTTTTGCCAAGTCAAATAAGGGAAAAAGAAATCCCTGCTCGAGGGAGCAGGGATTGTATGTTTTGGGGTTAGAATCCGCGTGGGCCACCGAAGCCGCCACCACCGCCAGGACGTCCGCCACCGAAGCCACCGCCAGGACGGCCACCGGGACGACCACCGCCAAAGCCAGGACCACCAGCAGGACCTCCAGGGCCACCAGGACCTCTACGACCACCGCCAAAGAGACCGCCGCCTCCAAAGAGGTTCAGACGATAGATGACGTGGAGCATGCCATAGCTTGTGATAGCATTATACTCTGTATCGCTTCGCATCATGGCCGAGATGGTACGGCTCACCGTTGACTGCTGCTTCAGGATGTCATAGAGCTGAAGTGACACTGTCAGCGCATTGCCGCGGAGGAAACTCTGCGAAATCTGGGCGTTCCAGATGAGCTCGTTGGTATTCATCGACTTGTCGCTGTAACCACGGCGACTCTGCATGTTCATGTTGGTGGTAAGCGAAGTGCCCCAAGGTGCTGTTACACCAACCATACCTCCATAGGTAAACTGCCAGGTATCAAGGTTATTGTTCTTCTGGAGTTCACTGCGGTTGTGGTTATAGTTAAGCGATCCGTTAAGTTCAATCTCAAACCAGTCATTGCGGTAGCTGGCTGCCAAGCGCTCCATGATTGTGGTCGACGTAGTAACAGACTTGGCGTCGCTCTTACCGTCGTTCACGAAACCTACGTTGTGAACATATCCCAGATTGGTAAAGGTGTTCACATTGAAGTAACCTGCTGAGTCGAGGGCGGTGTTGAACATAAAGCCTACATTACCATTCCAGTTACCATTGATATTCTCAGGACGCGTCATGCGAGCACCGCCGTCCAAGAGCGTAACCTTGTTGGCTATCGAGTTAGCTGTCGTCGAGAAGTTCACGAAAGTCATCACGGCGCGCTGGTGCTTCTGGAAATAGTCGTTATAGAACAGCTGGAAATTCTGAGTGAACGAGGGCTTCAAACCCGGGTTACCCTTCTGGATGTTCAGCTGGTCGCTGTCGTCGGTGATATCAAGCAGGTCGCTCATTGAGGGCTGGCTGGTATTGGCACGATAGGTGAAGCGCAACTGTCCTGTGGCAGACTTCTTCCAACGGAAGTCCATCGTAGGTGCGAAGTTGGTCACCGTACGTGTGGTATCAGAGTGGATGCCCTTATAGTCCTGCATGAAGTGCGACTTCTGAGGCACCATCTGCACACCGACGTTGAAGGTATAGGCATTGCGAACGATACGCAACATCACCTCGGCAGTGTGGATGTAGTTATGATATTCAGAGAATCGGCTCTGATCGTTGTCGCGATAAGGATCCAACGATGTGATGTTGCCAAACTGACGGAGGTAAGCGTCCCATGTGCGATAGCCGCCATTCCACAGACCGTTTGACAGCAGATCGCTGAAATCATAGGTACCACGGTCGCTCTTCTGATAGCGATACTGGTACTGATAGCTGAACTGCAGATATGTGCGGGGGAAGATAGGCTCGCTGTAGGTCAGACGTGCGCTATAGTTCCAGTTCTTGGTGGGAGTGATTGAATAACGGCGGG
>NZ_JQKR01000015.1:0-84282 GCF_000746155.1 Prevotella sp. FD3004
GCCGTTATGTTCGAGCACGCTGGTAAGTACCTGTGGGAGGTTCTCAAGTACATGGGTATCCCCGTTGAGGAGATCGACTACAACTTCCCCAAGGGTGATTACTACCCAACAGAGAATCCATTCGCTTAATGCTTTGGAAACTATAAAAGAAAAGGCGCGGCCATTGGGCTGCGCCTTTATCTTTCCTTTAAATATTTAAATCTGGTCTAGAGCCTGTGACAGGTCGGCAATGATATCGTCAATATGTTCCGTTCCTATGCTGAGGCGAACCGTTGACGGAGTAATGTGCTGCTCTGCCAGTTCCTCAGGCGAGAGCTGAGAGTGTGTGGTGGTGTAGGGATGAATCACCAGGCTTTTCACGTCGGCCACGTTTGCCAGTAGTGAGAAGATCTGGAGCGCATCGATAAACTTCCAGGCCTCTTCCTGTCCGCCCTTGATCTCGAAGGTGAAGATGCTGGCGCCGCCATTGGGGAAGTACTTTTGGTAGAGTGCGTGATCGTGGTGACTCTCCAGGGCAGGGTGGTTTACTTTGGCCACTTTCGGGTGCTTGGCAAGGAAGTCGACCACCTTCAGGGCGTTCTCAACATGACGCTCTACACGCAGGCTCAGTGTCTCTACACCCTGCAACAGGATGAAGGCGTTGAATGGTGAGATGGCTGCGCCAGTATCACGCAGAATGACGGCACGGATACGAGTAACATAAGCGGCGGCACCAACTGCATCGGCGAATACGATGCCATGATAAGATGGGTCGGGTTTTGCCAATGTCGGGAACTTGTCGGGGTTGGCTTTCCAGTTGAACTTGCCACCGTCTACGATGACACCGCCGAGCGAGCTTCCGTGTCCTCCGAGGAACTTGGTGGCTGAGTGCACCACGATATCAGCGCCGTGCTCAAGGGGCCTAATTAAATAAGGTGTACCGAATGTGTTGTCAACGATGAAGGGGATGCCGTGCTTGTGGGCTACGGCAGCCACACCTTCAAGGTCGAGTACATCAGAATTCGGATTACCGAAGGTCTCAGCATATACAACCTTCGTGTTGGGTTTGATGGCTGCTTCCAGAGCTGCAAGGTCGTTCACGTTGATGATGGTGTTTGTGATGCCTTGAGTTGCTAAGGTGTGGGTAATCAAGTTATAAGAGCCGCCATAAAGATTGTCGGCTGCCACGATGTGGTCACCAGCCTGTACGATGTTTTGCAGGGCATAAGTGATGGCAGCTGCGCCGCTGGCTACAGCCAGTCCTGCTACACCACCCTCGAGGGCTGCCACACGATCCTCGAATACACCCTGAGTAGAGTTTGTCAGTCGTCCATAGATGTTGCCGGCGTCGCGCAGTCCGAAGCGGTCGGCTGCATGCTGTGAGTTATGGAATACATAGCTTGTTGTCTGATAGATGGGCACGGCGCGGGCATCGGTAGCGGGGTCGGCCTGTTCCTGACCTACATGAAGTTGCAATGTCTCAAAACGATAATTCTTTGTACTCATAATCTTTTCCTTTCTTTTAATTATTATTATTGATTTCTGGGTGCAAAGGTACGGCGTTTGGAATGAATAACCAAATTTCTTCTAAAATTCAGAATATATAGCTTTTTATTGGAATACGGTGGAGTATTATTCCGAAGATAGGGTCATAAGGGTGCCTTAACAGAATATTTCTCCAAAAAGGCCGCTATTATGACAGGAAATGCTTACCTTTGTCAGCGATTACAATAACTAATAATACATTATATATAATATGAGAAGACTTCTAACAATCGTTCTGAGCGTCTGCGCTCTTATGTTGACGGTTCATGTGCAAGGGCAGCCGCTCTTGAAAACCCATGTAGAGACAGGTGACGTTGAGGGTGTGCTTGACGGAACGCTGGCTGTGTACAAGGCTATTCCTTATGCAGCTCCCCCTGTTGGCAACCTCCGTTGGCGCGCTCCACAGCCTGCCAAGGCCTGGGAGGGTGTGCTGAAAGCCGATAAGTTCGGTCCTTGGCCTCCTCAGCCTACACGTCCTGGACGTACGGCAGATATGATGAGCGAGGACTGCCTGTATCTGGGCATTGCCACTCCGGCTACTTCTGTCGACGACCGTCTGCCTGTGATGGTGTGGATTCACGGTGGCGGATTCCAGACGGAACATTATGGTGGCGACCTTTGGAAGCATCTCGCCCTGCGTGGCGTAGTCATTGTGAGCATCGAGTATCGTACGGGAGCCTTAGGCTTCATGGCGCATCCTGAGCTGACCAAGGAATCGAAAGACGGCCATTCGGGTAACTATGGCCTGCTCGATCAGATTTTTGCCCTTCAGTGGGTGCAGCGTAACATTGCCAACTTCGGTGGCGATCCCTCGAAGGTCACCATTTTCGGCGAGAGTGCCGGTGCCATCAGCTGTAGCATGCTGTGTGCTTCTCCGCTGGCTAAGGGTCTCTTCCGTGCAGCCATCAGTCAGAGCGGAGGTTCGTTTGCCCCTTGGAGCGATAAACCGCGCGCCTTGGGCCTGGATGCCTCACAGAAAGGGGCAGAACAGCAGGGACTGGCATTCCAGAAGCATCTTGGGAAGAAGTCGCTGAAGGAGTTGCGCAAGATGGATGCTATGTCGCTCTGCGACGGCAACGTAGGCTTCTCGGGCTTCTGGCCTTGTGTGGACGGCTACGTGATCTGTGACGACCAGTATCGCCTCTATGAGCGTGGTGAGTATAACGATGTGCCAGTCATCGTGATGACCAACTCCGACGAGGGCGCTCTCTTTGCTCCTGGCAATATGACGGCAGAGAACTATCAGAAGTCTATTAAAGGCATCTTCGGTTCGTGGGCCGACGAGGCGCTGAAGTTCTACCCTGGCACTACCGACGATGAGGCTTGGCACGGCTTTGGCGACGCCTTCCGCGATATGGGCTTCGCATGGCCCTCATATGCTTGGGTAAGTCTGCAGAGCAAGACGGGCAAGAGTCCTGCCTATGCTGCCTTCCTCGCACAGCCCTCAGAGCGTAGCTTCTCTGGCGATCCCCGTCGTGTGGGCGTGGCTCATGCTGATGATATCATGTATCTGAATGGCGAGTTCCTCACCCAGCCCGACAAGTATCCCGCTGAGGCTGCTGTGGCTGAGATTATCCAGCAATACTGGGTGAACTTTGCCAAGACCTGTAATCCCAATGGCAAGGGCCTGCCTTACTGGCCTGCGTTCGACGAGTCGAAACCCACCACGATGCAGTTCTCAAACGGTGCCTCGCTCATCATGCGCCCCAATCGTGAACAGATTGATTTCATCGACCGCTACTATAAAGCTAAGCGCGAGGAGACGGAAGGTCAGCGCAGATAGTTAAAGCGTATAAAAGAAAGAATATTACAAATCGGCTCTCAAAACTCACGTCTTTGTCAGCAAGCCGCCCTTTGGCCGCAAATACGCGAGTTTTGAGCCGTTTTTGTAAGTTGTTGAGAACGTGAGCGTTATAGAAAAGCTCCATTTCCACCCCTCGTTCAGACGTCATCTTTCGGAACAAAACAACTTGTTTTGTTCCCGAAGAGACTATCTCCATCCCTTGTGGAGACTACTTGAGCGCGCATAAAACAACTTGTTTTACACAAAAAGGGGTAGACTTTACGCCGAGTAAACCCTAAGTTTACTACCGACAAACCCCAAGTTTCATTACGATAAACCCATAGTTAGTCGTAATGAAACTCTAAAAGCGCTTTCCGCTGCTCTAGATTGAGCTGGTGGAGAGGTGTTTTTTTAGGCATGTTTTCTTTACAATGCGAAAGTCGGTGGAATGTTGGTAATGGGCGTTTTATATCCTTAATGCCAGCATGAGGAGATTTTTTTTCTGTTGTTCTTGCATATTTCGCAAGAAAGTCCTAACTTTGCAGCATGTAAACAGAAATAATGACTAAGTTATGGCAGACGTATTAGATGAAACCGACTTGCAGATACTGAAGACGCTGCAAAGGAATGCAAAACTGACGACCAAGGAACTGGCCGACACCGTGCATCTGACACCAACCCCCGTGTTTGAGCGCCAGAAGCGGTTGGAGCGCCAAGGGTATATCAAGAAGTATGTGGCCATTCTCGACCCAGAGAAACTAGACCAGGGGCTGCTCGTGTTCTGCAAAGTGAAACTGCAGCAGATTAACCACGACATGGCTAATGCCTTCACCCGCAGAATCATGCGCCTCCCAGAGGTGACGGAGTGCTATAACACCTCGGGTTCGTACGACTATCTGTTGAAGGTAAGGGCTCGCGACATGAAGCAGTATCAGGAGTTTGTGCTTAACAAGTTGGGTGACGTGGGTAACATCAGCGCCATCGAGAGCACTTTCGTGATGAGTGAAGTGAAGCAGAACTACGGCATCAATATCTGACGCCAGCACGTCATCGTTTTCGTGGAATAAGGCATCTTTTCCACAATATAATTTGGCTATCTAAGCTATTTTACGTAATTTTGCACCGAATTAGAGAAGATGATTATGCAGACAAGAAGTCATTTATCACGATTGATTCACGATCAGGCCATGAAGTATGGCAACCGTGAGGCGCTGATCTATAAGGATTTTGGCGGCACACAATGGAAGTCGATGTCGTGGAATCAGTTCTCAGCCACGGTCAAGCAAGTGTCTAATGCCATGCTCAACCTGGGCGTCAAGGTGCAGGAGAACATTGGTGTGTTCTCGCAGAACTCTGTGCAGTACCTGTTCTGCGACTTCGGTGCATGGGGCATCAGGGCTGTCACTATACCTTTCTATGCCACAAGCTCTGAACAGCAGATACAGTTCATGGTCAGCGATGCCAAGATCCGTTTCCTCTTCGTGGGTGAGCAGGAGCAGTATGACAAGGCCCTTCGTGTGGCAACGATGTGCCAGACGCTGGAGCGTATCATCGTGTTCGACAGAACCGTCAGGATATCGGAGCACGACGTGAACGCCGTTTACTTCGATGACTTCCTGAAGCTGGGCGAGAACAATCCCCGTCAGTCGGAGGTAGAGCAGTTGCAGGCCTCGGCTTCGATGGATGATATTGCCAACATCCTTTATACCAGTGGAACCACCGGTGACTCTAAGGGCGTTATCCTGACCTGTGGTCAGTATCATGCCGCTATGATTGCTAATGACAAATGCGTGCCGGTAGGAGAGGAAGACCGTGTGCTGAACTTCCTGCCATTTACCCATATCTTCGAGAAGGGCTGGAAAATCCTGTGTCTGACGGAAGGTGCCACGCTGATAGTGAATACCTATCCGCAGGAGGTGCAGCAGTCGATGAAGGAGACACATCCCACCTGTATGTCGAGCGTTCCCCGTTTCTGGGAGAAGGTGTATATGGGTGTGCAGGAGCAGATCGAGAAGGCCAACCCTGCTAAGCGCAAGTTGTTCCGCCATGCCGAGAAGGTAGGTAAGAGACATAATATCGACTATATCTCAAAGGGTAAGCGCCCGCCTTTGGCGCTTCATCTGGAGTATGAGATGCTCAATAAGACGGTGTTCTCTCTGGTTCGCAAGGAGCTGGGACTTGAGAACGCCCACTTCTTCCCCACGGCAGGCGCCACGGTGAATCCCAAAGTCGAGGAGTTCGTACATGCCATCGGTATCAATATGATTGTGGGCTACGGCTTGACAGAGAGTCTGGCTACCGTTAGCTGTAATCATCTTGGCGAGCCGTATACCGTAGGTGGAGTAGGAATCCCCATCGAGGGCATCGACATCAAAATCAGTGATGAGGGTGAAGTGCTCTTGAAGGGCCCCACCATTACTCGTGGCTATTATAACCGCGACGACCTGACAAAGGCTGCCTTTACAGACGACGGATACTTCAAGACAGGCGACTCTGGCTATCTGAAAGGAGGCGAACTGTTCCTGAAGGAACGTATCAAGGACCTTTATAAGACGTCAAACGGTAAGTATATTGCGCCTCAGATGATTGAGTCGAAACTGCTTGTTGATAAGTATATCGACCAGATCGCTATCATCGCCGACCAGCGGAAGTTCGTGTCGGCTCTGATTATCCCAGTCTATCCGTTGCTGGAGGAGTATGCTCGTGAGCATCGTATCGCTTTTGAGAACCGTGAGCAGTTGTGTGCCAATCCCCAGATTTACGAGATGATGAAGGAACGCATAGACACTTTACAGCAGCAGCTGGCTCATTACGAGCAGGTGAAGCGTTTCACTTTGCTGCCTCATCACTTCTCAATGGAGAGGGGCGAACTCACGAATACACTGAAGATTAAGCGCCGAGTGCTGAACGTAAATTATGCGAAGGAAATCGACGCTATGTATGCTGAATAGAATATGATTACACAAGACCAACTGAAAGATGTATTAGAACGTGCAGATGCACTGCACCGTTATCTTGAGATAGATAAGAAGAAGATAGAGTACGAGGAGGAAGATCTTCGTACGCAGGCTCCTGACTTCTGGGAAGACCGTCAGCGAGCAGAAGAACAGATGAAGAAAGTGAAGGGTATCAAGAAGTGGCTTGATGGCTATAAAGAGGTTCGCACCTTTGCCGACGAGCTGCAGTTGGCCTTCGACTTCTATAAAGACGAGATGGTGACTGAGGAGGAGGTGGATGAGAACTACGCCAAAGCCATTAAGGCCATTGAGGAACTTGAATTGAAGAACATGCTCCGTCAGAAAGAAGACCCTATGGACGCAGTGCTGAAGATTAATTCTGGTGCTGGTGGTACCGAGGCTCAGGACTGGGCTTCGATGCTGATGCGTATGTATATGCGCTGGGCTGAGGCTCATGGCTATAAGGTGTCGATCTCGAACATCCTTGATGGCGATGATGCCGGCATCAAGAGTGTCACTATGCAGATAGAGGGTGGCGATTATGCCTACGGCTATCTTAAGAGCGAGAATGGTGTGCATCGTTTGGTGCGTGTCAGTCCGTTTAATGCTCAGGGCAAGCGTATGACGTCGTTCGCTTCTGTCTTTGTATCTCCCCTGGTCGACGATACCATCGAGGTCTATGTCGATCCTGCCAAGCTTTCATGGGATACGTTCCGTAGCTCTGGCGCTGGTGGTCAGAATGTTAATAAGGTGGAGTCGGGTGTCCGTTTGCGCTATTGGTATACCGACCCTGATACTGGTGAAGAAGAGGAAATCCTGATTGAGAATACTGAAACCCGCGACCAGCCGAAGAATAAGGAGCGCGCTCTGACTTTGCTTCGCTCACAGCTCTACGACCGCGCCATGCAGAAACGCCTGGAAGCTCAAGCGAAGATTGAGGCAGGTAAGAAGAAGATCGAGTGGGGTAGTCAGATTCGAAGCTACGTGTTCGATGACCGTCGTGTCAAAGACCACCGCACCAACTATCAGACAACAGATGTTGATGGCGTGATGGATGGTAAGATTGATGATTTCATCAAGGCTTATCTGATGGAGTTCCCCGTCAATGATGATGAACAATAGAAAACAAACAACAAGAATAACAATAAAAACATTTTGAATTATGGCACAGATTGCAAAAGCATCAAAGAGCACCCAGAAAAAGGTGGCTTATCAGAAGAAGCAGGAACAAGGCGGTAAGAAAGTACTCGAATGGATTTTCGGTGTATTGGTAGTTCTCGCCGTTCTGTTTGTCGTCTACTCTATCTTCATCGTATCTTAATGAGCGGACTGGAGATAGAACGAAAGTTTCTGGTTCGTAACGATGATTACAAGCGACAGGCTTTCAGTAGCAGTCGCATCTGTCAAGGTTATATCTGTAGTGGTCACGGTCGTACCGTTAGGGTGCGTATCCGTGACAACCGCGGATATCTGACTATTAAGGGACCTTCGAATGCCGATGGACTGAGTCGCTATGAGTTCGAGAAGGAGATAACCCTCGAGGAGGCAACCCAGTTGATGAAACTCTGCGAACCCGGCAGCATCGATAAGACCCGCTATCTCGTAAAAAGTGGCTCGCATACTTTCGAGGTTGATGAGTTCTATGGCGAGAATGAGGGACTGGTGATGGCTGAGGTAGAACTGCAGTCAGAAGATGAACCCTTCGAAAAGCCAGACTTCATTGGTCGTGAGGTGACTGGCGACCGCCGTTACTATAACGCACACCTGTTGAAGAACCCTTTCACCGCTTGGGGGAAAGGCGAAGAATCAGCAGACCGATAAGCGCGGCAATAGTTACCCCAGTGGCGTTGGCGGCAAAGTCAAGCCAGTCGCCGCTGCGGTGTCCGCCCGTGCAATATTCCTGTAATAGTTCTATGATGCCACTCATGATGATAGGCATCAGCCATGCCCAGAAGAATAGTTTCTCATAATCAGGCTTATTGTGCTTGACAGTATACTCTATCCATAAAATGGTGAAGGTCCCGCCGTACATGACGAAGTGTACCCATTTATCAATGAACCTAACGTTATCGAGTGGTGTCTCCGGGAAAAACGGAACGAGCGAAAGAATCCAGATTGCCAGAATAAACACATCCGAAAAGGGGTATCTCTTTACTAAATGAAACAAAAAACTCATATTTACTTGCGATTTAGGTGCAAAATTAAGAAATAATTTATACTTTTGCAAACGAAAGATGAGAAAAGTTAATATGTCAAAGTTAGAAAGGGCCAGTTTCGGTAGCAAACTTGGCGTTATTCTGGCAACTGCAGGTTCGGCTGTGGGGTTAGGGAATATTTGGCGCTTCCCCTATATGACAGGTCAGAATGGCGGTGCTGTGTTTATCATTATATATATCTTCTGTATTTTGCTCCTTGGCATCCCTTGCATGATTAGTGAGTTTATCATCGGTCGTCACGGGCAGGCAAACACGGCTAGGGCGTTCCGCAAGATGTCAGGAGGTTCCATATGGTCGGTTATCGGCTATATGGGCGTTTTAACGGGATTCCTCATCTCCAGTTATTATGCAGTGGTTTCGGGCTGGTGCTTAGAGTATATATGGGCATCGCTGATGGGTAAGTTGCAGGGTGATCCTGAATATATCAGCAACTATTTTGTGACTTTTTCGCAAGACCCGGTAAAGCCAGTATTCTGGACGTTTCTTATTCTGTTTGCCACTTATATGATTATCGCCCATGGTGTGCGTGATGGTATTGAGCGGGCTTCAAAGCTCATGATGCCCACCTTATTTATACTATTATTGATTATCGTGGCTGCCTCATGCATGCTGCCTGATGCCCAGAAAGGTATCGAATTTCTGTTCAAGCCTGATATGTCAAAGGTAAATGGTGATGTGTTCTTAGCGGCTCTTGGCCAATCGTTCTATTCTCTGAGTATTGCTATGGGCTGTATCTGTACGTATGCCAGCTACTTCTCAAAGCAAACCAATCTGGCTGGTTCGGCTATACAGATAGGAATCATCGACTTCTTGGTAGCTCTGCTCGCGGGATTGGTTATCTTTCCTGCTGCGTTTTCTGTTGGCGTCAATCCAGACAGTGGCCCTTCGCTGATATTCATCACCCTGCCTAATGTGTTTCAGCAGGCTTTCGGTGGCATCTCCAGCCTTGGCTATATCATTGCCGTATTGTTCTATATCCTTCTGTCGATGGCAGCCCTAACTTCACTGATGTCGCTTCATGAAGTGAGCACGGCATTCCTTGAAGAGGAGATGGGAACTACTCGTAAGCGCGCAGCGCTGGCTGTGACGGTGTGCTGTATCCTCCTTGGAATATTCTGTTCATTGTCGTTAGGCTCGCTGAGTGGGTTCCGTTTGTTTGGCATGACGCTCTTCGATTTGTTTGATTTCGTCACAGGACAGTTGTTCTTGCCAATGGTGGGCTTCCTTACCTGCATATTCCTTGGTTGGTTTGTGCCCCATAAGATTGTTCGCGATGAGTTCACTAACATGGGAACGCTTGATAATGGCCGGCTGTTTCATCTCTATCTTTTCTTGGTGAAGTATGTATGTCCTATCTGCATTCTCTTTATCTTCCTACATCAATTCGGACTGCTGTAAATGACGAAGAGAGGTACATTTGGTAGTAGGCTTGCCATCGTTTTGGCAACTGCTGGTTCGGCGGTAGGGTTAGGCAACATCTGGCGATTCCCGTTTATGACGGGACAGAATGGCGGTGCTGCTTTTATTCTTGTTTATTTTGCCTGTGTGCTGCTTTTGGGTATCCCAGGCATGGTGAGTGAGTTCGTTGTAGGTCGTCATGCCCAGACCAATGCCGCACGTGCCTATGCTACTATGGGAGGTCGGCCATGGCGATTTGTTGGCTATCTGGGTATTCTTACCTCAACCATAATTCTGGGTTTCTATGCCGTGGTGGCGGGCTGGTGCCTTCAGTATTTGTATGCATCCATTGCTGGACAACTGGTTGGCGATCCTGCCTATGTGGTAGATTACTTTAAACAGTTCAGTGGCTCCCCTGTTAAACCATGTCTTTGGGCAGTAGCCTTTGTCTTGATTACCCATCTGGTGGTGGCTCAGGGGGTGGAGAAGGGGATTGAACGCGCTTCTAAGCTTCTCATGCCCTTGCTTCTGGTGCTTCTGCTCATTCTGGTGGTGGCCTCCTGCTTGTTGCCTGGTGCCTCTGCGGGTATTGAGTTCTTGTTGAAACCGGATTTCTCGAAGGTGAGCAGTGATGTGTTTCTGGAAGCTTTAGGGCAGGCATTCTTCTCATTAAGTCTTGGAACTGCCTGCCTTTGCACCTATGCTTCATACTTTAAGCGTGATACTAATCTGCTGCACTCGGCTACACAGATTGCTTTACTCGATTCTGGCATCGCTATCCTGGCTGGTCTCATGATTTTCCCTGCAGCTTTCTCTGTCGGTGTGCAACCTGATAGTGGTCCTTCGCTGATTTTTATTACCTTGCCTAATGTATTTCAGCAAGCCTTTGCTTCTATGCCTGTGGTTGGTTACGTCATTGCTATTCTGTTTTATGCCCTGTTGGTATTTGCTGCTCTGACGTCTACCATTTCCATGCATGAGATAGGTACGGCCTTCTTTCATGAAGAACTTCATCTGCCTCGTCGGCGAGCTGCTTGGGTGTTAACTGTAGTTTGTTCGCTGATTGCTGTATTCTGTTCACTGTCAGTGGGAGCTTATAGCCAGTTACGACTCTTCGGTATGTCACTACTTGACTTCTGCGATTTTCTGACCGCCCAGTTGATGCTGCCGTCTGGCGCTTTCCTCACGAGTATTATGCTAGGTTGGTTCGTAAATCGTAAGTTGGTGCAGGATGAGTTCACCAATGGCGGCGTGCTTAAGGAAACATTCTTCAGGGCGTGGTATTTCTCCATCCGATATGTCGTACCCGTTTGTATAGTCCTGATATTCCTCCATCAGTTTGGCGTGTTATGATTCGTGAGTTCTTCTATCTGCAGAAGTCTGATCGTAAAGTTATTCTTTCCGCGCTTTGCGTCATGCTGATTGCTTTTGGAATCATTATTTTCACGGGTAGGGCCGAGAAGGATACCAATACCTTTTCTTCCGCTGACACCATCAGAAAAGAAAAAGAACATCAGGCTTACAAACAACGGTATAAGCAGCATCCACAGATGGTTTATGTATGTACCAAGGTGGTTTATCGCGATACGGCTTTCCGTCGTGGGCATGCGCTGAGCAACCGAGAACATGACTCGCTAGTAGCCCGTTATCAGATAAAGATCAGCGAGGGCGAACATGTTATTTTAAATACAGCCGACACTGCCGCACTCAAGACTGTTCCTGGCATTGGGCCATATTTTGCCCGCAAGATTGTACAATACGGACAACGTCTGGGTGGTTATGTCAGTGTCGACCAACTCGATGAAATCGAGGATTTTCCTTTAGATGCCAAAGACTATCTGGTTGTCCAAAATGCTTCGCCGCATAAACTGAACATCAACCAGCTGAGCCTGAACGAACTCAAGCGCCACCCCTATATCAACTTCTATCAGGCACGAGCTATCACAGACTACCGTCGTCTGCATGGCCCCATTAAATCACTCTACGATTTGAAATTGTCGAAAGACTTTCCTCAGGAGGCCATCAACCGTCTGTTGCCCTATGTTGCGTACTGATTTGTTAATAAATCATAGCGAATGCTTGATTTACCGAGATTTCTTTGTATATTTGCAGAATAAACTAAAAAACTAAAGGAATATGTTTGGATTAGGTATGCAAGAGATTCTTATTATCGCTCTTATCTTTTTGTTATTCTTTGGTGGCAAGAAGATTCCCGAACTCATGAAAGGTCTTGGCAAAGGCGTGAAGAGTTTTAAAGAGGGCTTGAACGAGGTGACGGATCTTAAAGAGGATATAAAGGAAGAGAAGAAAGATGAGTAAGGAGGTGATGACCTTCTGGGATCATCTCGATGAGTTACGCTCGGTCATTATAAGGGTTCTCGTCGTAACGGTGATTGCTGCTGTGGTGGCATTTTGTCTGAAGGATGAGATGTTTGCCATTGTGTTGGCACCGCGATCGAGTGATTTCATTACCTATAGACTGATGGGCGTTGAGCCATTCAATGTCAGTCTGATGAATACGGGTTTGACGGAGCAGTTCTTGATTCACATGAAGACTGCGATGTATGCTGGAGTGCTCGTGGCTTCACCTTATATTATATATATGCTCTTCCGTTTTGTTTCGCCAGCGCTCTATGACAATGAAAGGCGTTATGCCACCTTGCTCTGTGGGAGTGGATATTTGATGTTCATGCTGGGAACAGCCATTAATTACTTCCTGATCTTCCCCCTGACTGTGAAGTTCCTGGGCACTTATCAGGTAAGTCCTGATGTGGTGAATATGCTGACCCTTCAGTCGTATATGGATACGTTGCTGATGATGAGTCTGGTGATGGGCATCGTCTTCGAGTTGCCAGTAGTCAGCTGGATATTGGGGCGGATGGGGTTGGTAAATGCCCAGATGATGCAATCGATGCGAAGACACGCCATTGTGGCGATTCTAGTTGTCGCAGCCATCATTACCCCAACTACCGATGCTTTCACGCTTCTTGTGGTAGCTCTGCCTATATGGTTGCTTTATGAACTCAGCATCGTGATTGTGAAGATTACTAAATAAACAAATGCTTTATAGACTTATGTTACGTAAAATCAGAACGATTCTTGCAGCGGTGTTCTTTGTGCTGATAACCCTGCTCTTCCTCGATTTCACGGGGACGCTTCATCATTGGCTCAGCTGGATGGCGAAGATCCAGTTTCTGCCAGCAGTGATGGCACTCAACCTCGTATTGGTCTTAACACTTATTGCCCTGACGCTTATCTTCGGGCGTATTTACTGTTCTATTATCTGTCCGTTGGGTGTGTTCCAGGATATCCTGGCGCGTTTCCATCGCAAGAAGAATAAGTATTCCTATTCCAAGGAAGTGCGTTGGTTGCGTTATCCCGTGCTGGTAGTATTTGTCATTGCTGGTGTAGCTGGTATAGGTTCTTTGTTCCAGCTGTTAGCACCTTATAGCAGCTATGGTCGTATCGCTACGATGATCTTCCAGCCCTTATGGAAGTTGGGTAATAACCTTCTGGCTATGGTGGCAGAACATTACGAGAGTTATGCTTTCTATAGCGTTGATACATGGATGCGCTCACTACCTGTACTGATCATTGCTGCTGTGACGCTGGTGGCTCTCTTTATTTTAGCTTGGCGAGGCGGACGTACTTATTGTAACACCATCTGCCCTGTAGGTACTATCCTGTCGTTTTTTGCCCGTTTCTCGTGGTTGAAGATTAGCTTCGATGAAGACAAGTGTAGAAACTGCTCACTCTGTTCCAAGAATTGTAAGGCTGCTTGTATCGACTACAAGACACACACTGTTGACTATAGCCGTTGCGTGGTCTGTGGAAATTGCATTGATAATTGTAAGTTTGGAGCACTGAAGTATAAAGCAGGGAAACCAGTGTCAAAGGAAAAATCCAATGATGCTGTCGATGCCTCGAAGCGTTCGTTTTTGCTAGCGTCAGTCTTGGTCTCTAGTGCTGCCCTTGCTCAGAAGAAAGAGAAACTTATGGATGGAGGATTGGCTGAAATCGAGGATAAAGTGGCTCCTAAGCGCCAGACGCCGCTTACACCTCCAGGCTCACTTTCTTTCGATAACTTGGCCAAACGTTGTACAGGTTGCCAACTCTGTATTTCCGAGTGTCCCAACCAGGTGCTTCGCCCGAGTAGTGACTTAATTCACCTCATGCAACCCACTATGTCGTACGAACATGGTTATTGCCGTCCAGAGTGTACCCGTTGCTCTGAGGTTTGCCCAGCTGGTGCCATCCAAAAGATCGACAAACCCGAGAAGACTTCTATTCAGATTGGTCATGCAGTGTGGATTAAGAAAAACTGTGTGGTGCTCACCGACGAGGTGGAGTGCGGCAACTGTGCCCGCCATTGTCCATCTGGTGCTATCGAGATGGTTCAGCTCGATCCTAATGATGACGAATCACCTATGGTGCCTGCTATCAACGAAGCAGCCTGCATAGGCTGTGGTGCTTGTGAGTATGTTTGTCCGTCGCGTCCGTTCTCGGCTATTTATGTCGAGGGACATGAGGTACATCGTAAGATTTAAAAAAGAAGGAAGTTATTTATGGAAAAGAAAAATATATCGCGCCGTTCGTTTCTGAAGATCTTTGGAGCAGGCAGTGTGACCGCAGTAGCTACCTTAGCTGGCTGTAAGGGTGGCAACAAAGCAGGCGTACAGGCCGCTGAGGAATATAAAAACCAGGTGGAGCCTCCCATTGGTAAGATGACATACCGTGAGAATCCCAAGACAAAAGAGAAGGTGTCGGTCTTGGGCTATGGCATGATGCGCCTTCCGACAAAGGTCAACAACAGTGATGAGTTCGATCAGGAGATGATCAACAAGCAGATAGACTATGCCATCGAGCATGGCATGAACTACTTCGACACCTCTCCTGTTTATTGTCAGGGTAAATCAGAGCGCTGTACGGGAATAGCTCTCCATCGTCATAAGCGCAGTGAGTATTTTGTGGCTACAAAACTATCCAACTTCAACCGCGACTACTGGGCTGCTGACAAGGCTAAGGAGATGTATCATAACTCGATGAAGGAGCTTCAGGTCGAGTATCTCGATTATTATCTGCTCCATGCTGTTGGAGGAAGCATGGAGGAGTTCAAGGGCCGCTATGTGGATAATGGTATGATGGATTATCTGCTAAAGGAACGCGAGGCAGGTCGTATCCGCAACCTCGGTTTTTCGTTTCATGGTAAGCAAGAGGTGTTCGACGAGGTCATCGCCTTACACGATAAGTATCATTGGGACTTTGTTCAGATAGAGCTTAACTACCTTGATTGGGATTATGCCAACGAAATCAGTAATAATAACGTTGATGCTAGCTACCTCTATGCCGAACTTTATAAGCGAGGCATTCCTGCTGTCATCATGGAACCCCTATTGGGTGGTCGTCTGGCTAATCTCCCGCAATATCTGGCTGCTGAGTTGAAGAGCCATGCTCCAGAGCGTAGTGTGGCCTCGTGGGCCTTTCGTTATGCAGGAACCCCTGAAGGGGTGCTTACTGTTCTTTCTGGTATGACTTATATGGAGCATCTCAAGGACAATCTCTTGAGCTATTGTCCACTTGTTCCATTATCTGATGATGAGATGCGCTACCTTGATAAGGAGATTGCCCAGAAGATTGTGGGTTTGGAAAACATCCCCTGCAATGATTGTAAGTACTGCATGCCTTGTCCTTATGGTATTGATATTCCTGCCATTTTTGTACATTATAATAAGTGCAAGAACGAAGGTTCGTTACCTATGGGCGTGGGTGATGCAGAATACCGCAAGCATCGCCGCCAATACCTCATCTCGCTCGATCGTGTGGTGCCCCGTAATCGCCAGCCCGACCATTGCATCGGATGCCATCAGTGTGAGCCCCATTGTCCGCAGAGCATCCGTATCACCCGTGAGTTGCATAAGATCAGCGATATGATTGAAAGCCTGAAGCGTGACCCGCTTGGCAAGGGAACCGTTTAATAGATTCAGAGAAAATGGATAAAGGCTATAGGAGCTATGAAAAGGGATGGCAAGATGCTTAATTATTTGTCACTCCGCCAGACCCTCTACAAATTATCTATGATTATAAAACTCAATGGATCTGGTATCAGGGAGGTCCTTATTCCTTTAGAGTTATAGCTGGGAAACCTCATAAAATAACTAAGACTTTGGTCATGGATGAGACCCCGTGGCAGGAGTCCGATGATTCCTGGAAAAGGGAGTAGAAAAAGATAAGACGAAGAATCTATCTTCGTCTTATCTTTTTAATTTACCTATTATAAAAACTAAGGGATGATTTCTATTTCAAACTTAACGGTCTCACCGCAATCCGTGCATTGGTATGGTCCTTTTCTTAGATAACCGCCTCTTCTGAAAGCGTAGACAAATGGGTAAATCGCATTCATTGCAACCATACAAACATTATCACTATGCTCTTTGTCGAGCATACTCCCTTCGAAACAGATAACATCACCAACTTTGTACTTGGGACAGCGACTTTCGATAACAGTCACCTTCACCTTGTTATCTTTATACTTTGTTTCCATATTTTCTCTTGATTTTACTATTAATCATTTTGTGCTGCAAAAGTAATCAAAGAATCTATAATAACAAAGGAATCCTCTGGTTTTTTACAAAAAGAGCTGCTATCCTTCGGCAAAGGTAGCAGCTCTTTTCTTTGTGTTATCTGCTTATTTGAAAAGCAACTGTGCAAACTGGTAGAGGCTGCGACGCCAGGTCTGCCACTCGTGGGCTGTCTCTGGCGAGATGTAGCTGTGTGCGTTGATGCCGATTGCCTTCAGATCCTCTGCCACCTTGCCTACGCTTGTCTCACCTTCTGCCATTCCCTTTTCCTTGCCGCCAGCACTCATGAAGAGCACTTTATTGGTTTTCTTGAAGTCAGGGATATCTGTCAGTTCGTCGGCACCGATGGTACCACCGCTGAAGATTCCTACATAAGCAAACGTGGTGGGGTTGTTGAGCGTGATGCCATGAGTCTGCATGCCACCCATCGACAGACCAGCCATAGCGCGATGATCAGCATCGGCTATCACACGGTAGTTCTTTTCTACTGTAGGGATGATGTCCTTAATCAGCACTTCCTCGAAGGCGCCACCCATGCGACGGGCCATCTTGGCGAAATCGGCCCCACCCATACGTGGACGCTGTCCTTGAGCATTTCCCTGTGGACGCTGCCCCTGAGGAGCACCCTGTGGGCGGGCTCCCTGTGGACGAGGACCGCCAAAGCCCATTGGCTGTTCTCCTGGCTTGCGTGCGTTCAGTCCGTTGTCCATAAAGATGATGAAAGGTACGGCCTTGCCAGCGGCAATCAGGTTGTCCATAATGATACCTGTCTTTCCTTGGGCACTCCAGCCAGTCTCGTTCTCACCCATACCATGCTGCAGATAGAGCACGGGGAATTTCTTCGTGGGATTGGTATAGTATTCTGCGGGCAGATATATGTAGCCGTGACGCATCTCCTGAGTTACTGATGAATAGTAATATACCTCGTTGACAGAGCCCTGAGGCACATTCTTTACTGTATAGAAATCCTCGTCGGCAGCAGGAACGTCGATACCGCTTCCCCAGCGGCTGGCACCATAGTAGTATAAACTGTTTGGATCGGGCACGTTTGCGCCATCGATGTTGAGCTGATAATAGTGAAAACCTTCGTCCTGAGGTTCTGAAGTACCAGTCCATACACCGTTCTCATCCTTGGTCATCTCATAGATTTTGCCAGCAATGTCGAGTCCTACGAATGTAGCCTGAGGTGCCTTAATCTGCGCACGGACCTGGCGCTTAGAGTTAATGGCCGGAAACTGCTTGTTCTCTTGATTGGTTGTGGCAGGCTTGAAGTCCTCGACCTCTGCTTTTACAGAAGGAACAATAGGATTCTGTGCTACTGCTGTGAGGCTTGTGAGAGCCATCAGCGAAATAAATAGCTTTTTCATAAATTAAAGTTTGGTTTTTAAATTTGATAATGAGTTAATTGTTACTTTTACACTTCTGCCTTATTTGACACACCAGAAACCTAAAAGTAAAATTGCTAGCTTTAATCTTATAAAAGATTAACAATTCAAGGAAAGCCTCACCACCTCACATCCCATGAGAAAATATCCAGACAGAGTGTGAGGTTAGTCTGCACGGAGCAAACCGAGACTTTCCTCGGAGTAAAGCGATAGTCGTAACGGAGGGGATTTAGGAACATTTAACGCATGGCGATGCAGGATTCCCCGCACTTTGTCGTTTCCATAGATAGAAGTATCAACTATTAAAAAAATAACAACAGAAATGAAAAGAATGAAACTCTGGGGAATTGTAATTATGATGTTTGCTGCCTTTACTCTCGTCTCATGCGATAAGGCCGACCCGTTTGAAGATACAGATTCAGGTAGGAATACTTTAGGATTCTTTTTGAACGGGAAAAAGGTAGAATACTTTTGGGCACCGCGAATACCACCTGCTGTATATGTCGAATCTGTGGGGGCAAGAGAATACACAGACACTCTCGAAATATGGGCATCTCTCGAGAAGAATGAAGAACTTGAAAAGTCAGAGCATATCGCCATTTGCCTGCCTCTTGAACAAGTAAGACAGGGTGCCGTCTTAGACAACGTAGCAGACATAGAACTGCCCTATCTTGCAGGTTCGGAGCTAAAAGAAGACTCTGTGACGTCACTCTACTATGGACTTCTCGATATCAGTAGTTCACGTGTTACAATCCGCACCTATAAGCAGGGAGAGTTGATTTCCGGAACTTTCTCATTCGAGGGCAACGCAGAGTTTATGGATGGTTCGACGAAACATTGCAGTATTACCAATGGACATTTCGATGTGAAAATAGAGAAATGGGGCGATTATAGATCATATATGGAAAAAGGAAGTGACTAATGAATCAGTCACTTCCTTTTGTTTTGGTCGGGATGAGGCGACTCGAACGCCCGACCCCTACGTCCCGAACGTAGTGCGCTACCAACTGCGCTACATCCCGATTCCTGAATATCTCAGGAGGTTTGCCTTTTAAACCGACTGCAAAGGTACGGCAAAAAAATGAAATACGTGCAGGAAAAGGGATATTTTTTATTATTTATGCTGTCGGTAGTACTTTCTGAACTGCAGAAATTCGTCACATCTGCTGACGTACGCAGGTTCCTCTGGGGTGTTTTCGACCAGATTGAAAAGCCCTTGGTAGGCCCGGAACTGAGGAGATTGACGATGGTATATGGTGACGAAGTCGGAAACTTCCGAGTTCCATGCATTCTCATACCACAATTTGGTGTTTGATGTAGCGGTATAAAGATCGCTGTAGCCCATGGCGAACAGTGCCTTCAGTTTCAGGTCCTTATCCCGGCTCATGGCTGCTTTCTGGAGGTATTCGACAGCTTTCTGCCCGAAGTCGACCTCATTGACACGTATAGTGTCATAACCACTCTTGGTGTCGCGAAGCAACCACCAGCAGTCTCCTTTGATGTTGGCCTGAGCATAGTATGTGGCGAGGTTATAATAACGTTGCTCGAGAGCCTTGCCTTTCAGCAGATTAAGCGAACTTTCCATCATCTGCATCTCCTTACAGAAATCGAGTTTGCGGTGCTTCTCCCACTTGAGATTTCGCTCATAAATCTTGCTCTGTTTTACCCATTGGCGGGTTATCCAAGGTTCTATTGTCCATTTTCGAACAACAGAATAATAGAGATACTCTTTGCTGTGTTTCTCGTTGTAGTAAGAAATTGGTATCTCCTTTAGCCACTGGATAGCCTTATCCCATTGGGCTAAACGCATATATTTCGTTCCAATGAGTTCGATGAGCGTAGAGTCGTTGGCTTTGATGTGACTTTTCAGATATTTATCGAAGGAAGTTTTGCCTGGGGTGTTGCTATAAATAAGGTATTTTTCGAGACGGTCAACACGCATAGTGTCGATGTAGTTGGGGTATTGGCTGTTGTAAGTGACAGACATCAAAGCCAGCAGTTGTTCAGGCTTGTTCTGATAGTGTGGGATGATAACCTGATTGACCAGGCGGGTCTTTGCGCGATAGAAGAAATTGTCTTGAATCTCTTTAGCTCTGAGCCATTCAAGTTCTTCTGTCAGATAATTATCGAATTTATCGCTTGGCTTGGCCAGAGCTGCGGTAATGTATAATTTCAGCACGCGGGCGCTTTCCTTCATACGCTCAGAACCTTCCATCCCCATAGCTGCATTGATGTCCTTGAGGGCTTCCTGTTTTTTGCCAGAAAGATACTCAAGCCAGGCTTTAGCAGTTTTCCACATGATGGGGGCTTCGGTCTTGCCCTCGCGTACTACTAACTCACAGAACTGCTGCATCTGCCATGATTCCTGTTGGTTGATATCACGGATGAAGAGTTTACCACCGAAGGCACCCTCGTTCTTGGCATCGTTAGCTTCTTGGGCATTGTTGACAAAGTCTTGCAACAGGAAGGGTAATACCTTTGAATTAGGATTCTGCTTGTAATGCTGGCTGATGGCAAGGTAGGAGCGCTTCTTATAGAACAGTGTCATCAGACTCTCATAGTCGTCCATCTCTGCAAACATCTCTCCAGCCTCATCCTCACGTCCTGTTTTGTAGAGGGCACCCGCATAAATGTTCTTCATCATGTCTTTATAGACAGTCTCGATATACTTGCTGGCCGTTTGTTCCCAAAAGGTGATGTTGTCTTGGTGACGACCCATCATCATGTTGCAACGCATGTAAAGCAGAGCATGCTGGGAGCGCAGTCTGGTTTTCGTCTTGCTGAGGGCATAGACACGAATAGCATTCAGAAGGGTCTGCTGGGTGGTGATTTCATCTTTGGTGGGGTAGTTCCACTCATTCTGTTTGCGCTGTTCGATACTGACACAATTGAGATATTTGTTCAAGTTCTGCACGTAGCTCACCATCAGTGCATCGCCTTTCTGACGGGCGGCCTTGATGGCATCGTCAGCATTGAACCAGAAATATTCTTCTGTCGAGCCAAGGTAGGCTTTCCAGTTGTCGTTGCAGATGCGTTCTACACGATCTTTGAAGTTGTTGGACGTGTAGATGCTGAATAAATAGGGGTTTTCGGGATCTCCCCAGGCACAAGCGAAAGTGGGCAGTGTGAGAACTGCCAGTAGGTTAATGATGATAAATCTCTTCATAGGTTTTGGGCTTATATCTGTTAATGTTTTCTTTGTCTAAATGATAGGTGATAATGGCATTCTTGAGATCCTTACGCTCTTTTTCCAGTGCCTGTTTTACTTTCAGAATCTCGGCGGCTTCAACAGTATGCTCCACCCTGACCCCTTCGATGTTCCTGATCCATTGGTATACGGGATAGGCTGTAGCAAGGGGTAGGGGGTAATCGTCGAGCTTACTCAGATATGGAAATACATCGCGATAGTCAAGAACGGGGTTTTTGCCTTCTTCGAGTAAGCGACCATCAGTTGAGCGGCGCTCTTTCCACTTACGAGGGTCGCCTGTGTTATAAACCATCAACACGCCATAGTCGGCGGGCGGGATAGCCATCGAGAGTTGGTGAAGGCGGATGGTGGTGGAGAGTGTACCTCCCCAAGCTTGTTTCACCTCTTCGAGAAATTGATAGTAAATGTTTCGGCTTTTCGAGGTGTAGTCGCAGTCTATCTGTATCTCGCTAACGTGTCTGATGTCGTTGGTCTCGTTCATCTGCTGTATGCGCTTTACAATTTTTTTCGCCAGTCCCTGATATGGACGATGCATACAGTCTTCGGTGATGTATACGGTGGGAATGAGCTCGATATTTTCGGGAAGGGTGTCAGAGAACGAGATGGTAGCATTTGGCTTTGGTTCTGTTGCATCGTCATCGCTCATCACTACATCGAAATAGCGGCAATACACCTTGTTGATGTGATGTCGCTGAAGAAAGATTCTCTCGGTAGAATCGAGCTTCAGGTCTGTACGCCAGTAGTAGACGGCATTTACCTTCTCGAGTGTGAATGTCGAGTGCCGATCCTTACAACTGGTAAAAACCAGTAGACAAAGCAGTAATCCCAGCCAAGAGAAAGTGTTGTTCATGTCTAAAGCAGTTCGGGCAATTGGAAGAGTTTGGTACTATTGGAACCTTTGATGAGAATGTACTGGCCTTCTGGGCACTGGGCTTTGATGGCAGCCTTCACTTCTTCTACATCGTTGAACTTATGATAGTCGCACTTGATGTCTTTAAATTCCTCACCCACCAACCAGACGGTTTTGACGTCTGTGGTCTTTAGATAGTCAACAATGCGCTGGTGTTCTTCAGCAGACACTTCACCTAGTTCGCGCATGGCTCCGAGAATTGCCATCTTGTTGTCGGCTTGCATCAGCTTGAAGTTTTCCAATGCTGCCTGCATAGACGAGGGGTTTGCATTGTATGCATCCACAATCAGGTGGTTCTTCTCTGTGATGGTCATCTGGCTGCGGTTGTTTGAAGGTGTATACTCCTCAAGGGCTGCGCAGATTTTCTTTCGGTCAACTCCGAAATTGATGCCTACGGCGATGGCAGCAAGCAGATTGTCGATATTGTAAGAGCCGATAAGCTGTGTCTGTACCTTGTGCCATTTGGTGCTTCGGCCTTCTTCTTCAAGAACCATGAGCGGTTCGCGCCAGCGGAACTTCAAGAAGGGGTCGCACGATATAATCTCGCCACTGATGCATGAATACTGATTGTCAGGATCTGTAGAATAAGGCGAAAGCCAGAGTTCTTCGTCATCGCTGATTTGGTCTACCAAGTGCTCATTATCGGCATTAATGAAGATGAGACTGTCTTTTTGTTTGCGAAGGAAATCGTAGAGCTCACATTTTGTCTTGATTACACCCTCGAAAGAGCCGAAACCCTGTAAATGAGCTTTGCCTACATTTGTTATCAAACCGCAGGTCGGCTCTGCTGTTTCTGCCAGCGTCTTGATGTCACCGGGATGACTAGCTCCCATCTCGATGACAGCAATCTCATGCTCGTTGGAGAGGCGGAATAGGGTCTTGGGAACGCCTACGTCGTTGTTGAAGTTTCCTTGGGTATAGAGTACATTGTATTTCTGAGAAAGTACGGCAGCAATCAGCTCCTTGGTGGTTGTCTTGCCGTTGGTACCAGTAATGCCGATGACAGGGATGTTGAACTGACGGCGATGCTCGCGTGCCAAATCCTTGAAGGTCTGCAGGCAATCCTGAACCACAATGAATCGATTGTCGCTGGCAGGAACAACAGACGCATCGTCGACAATAGCATAGGCACACCCTTTCTCGATAGCTGACGCGGCAAACTTATTGCCATCAAACAACTCGCCTTTCAAGGCCAAGAAAATACTTCCTTGAGGACAGTCACGACTATCAGTCGTGATGCAAGGGTGTTGCTGGTATAACTTGTAGAGTTCCTTTATTTCCATAAACTTCGTGAATTTTGCTGCAAAGATAATGAAAAATCTTAATTCTTCACTCGGCATTGCCGCTTTTTCTTAAAAAAGAGTTCTTAATTCTCAATTATTTTGTATCTTTGTGGGCGAATATGGAATATACACTGAATGTACAAGGGCGGCTGATAGATCTTTCGCAGCCACAGGTGATGGGTATCCTGAATGTGACACCCGACTCTTTTTATGCAGGAAGCAGAATGCAGACAGAACAGGATATTGCGGCTCGGGCTAGTCAGATTATAGCTGAAGGTGGAAGTATGATTGACGTTGGAGCTTATTCTACTCGACCTGGTGGAACAGAGGTCTCGGAAGCAGAAGAAATGGAACGTCTGCGCTTTGGACTGAATATTGTTCGCCGTGAACTTCCCCATTCGGTTGTTTCTGTAGATACCTTCCGCCCAGATGTGGCTCGCATGGCTGTTGAAGAGTTCGGGGTGGATATCATTAACGATGTGAGTGAGGGTAATCAAGAGATGTTCAGAATGGTGTCTCGACTTCGTGTACCTTATATATTAATGTCTGTTCAGGCTACGCTCCGTGAGGTTCAGCTCTCATTTGCAAAGAAAGTGCAGCAGTTGCGTGACCTTGGTGTGAAGGATATTATTCTTGATCCGGGCTTTGGCTTTGGTAAGACTTTAGAGCAGAACTATCAACTGATGAATGAGTTGGATAAACTGCTTGTAATGGATCTGCCCCTATTGGTAGGTATATCGCGTAAGTCAATGATTTATAAGTTGTTGGGCTTTACACCCAATGAGGCACTTAATGGGACAATAGTGTTGAATACCATCTCTTTGATGAAAGGCACTTCAATCCTCCGTGTTCACGATGTGAAAGAGGCCATGGAGTGTGTGAAAATGGTGCAAATGTTAAATGGTAAATAGTAAGACGGAATGTTCTTTGATTTTGGCATAAAGGATATAATCGACATCTTTTTGGTCGCGACGATGCTTTACTACATCTTCAGACTGATGCGTGAATCGCGCTCGATGAATGTGTTTATTGGTATCATGGTGATTATTGTCGTGTGGATTTTTGTGTCGCAAATCATAGAGATGCGCTTATTGGGTTCCATTATGGATAGATTGGTGTCAGTAGGTGTCATCGTGCTGATTGTGATATTTCAGGAAGATATCCGTAAATTCCTTTATAACCTGGGTGCACACCAGCGGGTGAGAGCTTTGAAGAGGTTCTTCTTTAAAGGTGATAACCAGCGCGAAGCTACGATGGAAATGATGACGCGCATCATCCCTATTGTCATGGCGGCCCAGAATATGAGTCGAGGTAAAGTGGGAGCTTTGATTGTTATAGAACGACATGTCCGTCTTGACGATATTATATCAACCGGTTCGCTGATTGATGCCAATGTAAACCAGCAACTCATTGAGAATGTGTTCTTTAAGAATGCACCATTACATGATGGTGCTATGGTAATATCGAAGAAACGTATCAAGGCCGCAGGTTGTATTCTGCCAGTGAGTCATGATTTGAATATTCCAAAGGAATTGGGGCTTCGCCATCGTGCTGCTTTGGGTATTTCTCAAGAGAGCGACGCTATTGCCATTATTGTCTCAGAGGAGACGGGTGGCATCTCTGTTGCCATGGGTGGTGAGTTTCGTTTGCGTTTGTCTGCCGAAGAGTTGGAGAGTATCCTGACGAAAGAATTGGCGTGACCGTAAAGGTTTTCATTCATTTTTCTGAAAAATAATCCTAATCTTGCGTCGTTTTGGATTATTTTTAGTACTTTTGCAATCTCAATGTGGCAAAGTGGTAAAAAAGAACGTTTAATATAACAAATTATGGATCTATTAAGTCAAATTGTAGCGCGTGCTAAAAGCAATAAGCAGCGCATCGTGCTCCCTGAGGCAGAAGAGGAGCGTACACTCTGTGCAGCCGATAAGGCTTTGGCTGACGAACTCGCAGAGATTATTCTGATTGGTAACCCTGCTAAGGTTGAGGCTCTGGCTAAGGAAAAGGGTCTTACCAACATTGGTAAAGCTACTCTCATTGATCCCGAAAATTACGAGGGAAGTGATGGACTGGCAGAGAAACTGGCTGAGATTCGCAAGTCGAAGGGCATGACAATCGAAGAGGCACGTAAGTTGATTAAGAATCCTCTGTATCTTGGTTGCATGATTATCAAAACAGAGGGTGCTGATGGTCAGATTTCTGGTGCTCTCTCAACAACTGGTGATACTCTGCGCCCTGCTCTCCAGATTATCAAATGCGCTCCTGGCATTACATGTGTGAGCGGCGGATTGCTGCTGATTTCTAAGCAGAAACAGTATGGTGAGGATGGCGTTCTTGTGGTTGGTGACGTTGCTGTTACCCCGATGCCTGATGCTGTTCAACTCTCACAGATTGCTGTATGCACCGCTCAGACTGCTAAGGCTGTGGCAGGTTTCGCTGAGCCCCGCGTGGCTATGCTGAGTTTTTCCACAAAGGGAAGTGCTAAGCATGAAGTATGCGACAAGGTGATCGAGGCAACTCGTCTAGCTAAGGAGATGGATCCTACACTGAAAATCGATGGTGAGTTGCAGGCTGATGCTGCGCTCGTTCCTTCAGTTGGTGCCAAAAAGGCTCCTGGTTCAGATATCGCAGGTAAGGCAAATGTACTTGTGTTCCCGAACCTTGAAGTCGGTAATATCGGCTATAAGATGGTTCAGCGTCTGGGTGATGCTATCGCTATCGGTCCAGTTCTTCAGGGTATTGCGCGTCCAGTAAACGACCTCTCTCGTGGTTGCTCTGTTGACGATATCTATTATATGATTGCTATCACAGCTTGTCAGGCAATGGACGCTAAGAAGTGAATGGTGAAAAGCGAATAGTTATGAAGATATTAGTATTGAATTGTGGTTCGTCGTCTATCAAGTATGCCTTGTATAATATGGACGATAAGAGCGTTATGACCAGTGGTGGCGCAGAGCGTGTTGGTCTTGACAATGCTTTTGTAAAGGTGAAGCTTGCCAATGGTGAGAAGAAGCAGATTATGCACGATATTCCTGAGCATACTGAAGGTGTGAAATTTATCTTCTCTCTGCTTACAGATCCTGAGATTGGTGTAATAAAGAGTCTTGATGAGATAGACGCTGTTGGTCATCGCATGGTGCATGGTGGTGAAAAGTTCAACAAATCTGTTGTGCTGACCGATGAAGTGTTGAAGACTTTTGAGGAGTGCTCTGACCTCGCTCCGCTGCATAATCCTGCCAACTTGAAAGGCGTGAACGCTGTAAAGGAACTGATGCCAGGTCTACCTCAGGTCGGTGTGTTTGATACCGCCTTTCATCAGACCATGCCTGCAAAGGCTTATATGTATGCTATCCCTTATGAGCTCTATGAGCAGTTTGGCGTACGTCGTTATGGTTTCCACGGTACCTCTCACCGTTACGTATCAGCTCGTGCCTGTGAGTTTCTGGGCATTAAGGCCGAGGGTACTAAAATGATTACCTGCCACATTGGTAATGGTGGCTCTATCGCTGCTGTTCTGGATGGTAAGTGTATTGATACCTCAATGGGTCTTACCCCACTGGAGGGTCTGGTAATGGGCACACGCTCTGGTGATATCGACGGAGGTGCTGTTACCTTCCTTGAGAAGAAGTTGGGCCTTGATGCTGATGGTATGAGCAACCTGCTCAATAAGAAAAGTGGTGTGGCTGGTATCACAGGTGGTAGTTCCGACATGCGTGACGTTGAGAATGCAGCCAAGGCAGGTGAGCCTCGTGCCGTATTAGCCCAGCAAATGTACTTCTATCGTATTAAAAAGTATATCGGCGCGTATGCCGCTGCTATGGGAGGCGTCGACGTAATAGTCTTCACTGCTGGTGTTGGCGAGAACCAGATCTCTATGCGCTCTGCTGTTTGCAAGGGTCTTGAGTTCTTGGGCGTGAAGTTCGACGAGCAGAAGAACAATGTTCGTGGCGAAGAGGCTATCATCTCAGCCGACGATTCAAAGGTGAAGGTGGTTGTTATTCCTACCGATGAGGAACTGATGATTGCTACCGATACAATGAATTTGTTGTAATAGTTATTGAAGATAACTCGTAAAGGCGACCTTTAATATAAGGCCGCCTTTTTGTAATTTATTGTAAGTTAGGAAGGGGAAAGTATTATCTGCATACAAAAAATAGAGTAAAGATGCATCTGTTTGCAAAAAAAAAGCTAAATTTGCAGCGGATTTTGTATATTCGTAATGATAGGAAATTGATTGGAATGAAAAAGTTTATTTTTTTTGCCATAGCATTCTGTTCTCTATTAGCTTGTAGCTCAGAGCTTGATGATGTAAAGAAAGAGATAGAAGATCTGGAACGTCAGGCCTTGGAACTGCAGCGCCAGAAGGATAGTATTGAGAATGCTATTAAGAACCAACAAGGGGAAAACGACTCCACCCAGGACAAGATAGACCAAACGGAATATAATCTTCATCCGGCTTTTCTGAAGTATATGGAGTTCTTGTCGAGTGACAATCCTGTGCAGATGGTGGAGGACGCTAAATGTGAGATTATTGGCGATAGCGTTGTTGAATGCTGGATAACTAATATTATGGACAACAAGAAGCTCATCCCCCGATTTGTTTATGAGGGTACGGAGATGACCATAGACGGTAAAGAGGTGGTGAGCGGCAAGACGATTGTTGATTTCAGAAAGCCAATATCGTTGGTCGTGAAATCAAAGATGCAGACTAAGTCCTATATAGTTTATGTGCATTCTTATACTGGAATTCCAATGCTTTGGTTGGAAACAGATAAAAGGGAGAATATTGCTCTGACAACAAAATATTATCAGGCAAACCTGAAACTCGTGGAAGATGTGAAGACCCGTGCCGCTGGCGATGTGATAGAAGCAAGAGTTAGGGTCAGAGGAGTTGGGGATATCAGTTGGTATCAGTCAAAAGTACATCCATCTCTTCAGATAGGGAAAAACTCCTATGCTATTTTGTTTAGCGAAGTTGTGTCGTTGTTCGACGAGCCGAAGAATAATGACTGGGAGCTGATGCCTAATGCTGATGATAATACCATGCTCCGTACCCAGACCATGTTCTATATGGGACACCTCAGCAATCTACCTTTTACGCCTCGCTATCATTTCGTGGACTTGATGCTGAATGGACGGTATTATGGTACTTATATGCTGGGTGACAGGATGGAGAATGCCAGCGCAAGAGTGGACGTAGGCTTCAATGGCTACATTCTTAAGATTGATGCAGCCACGACAGGTGTGAACTTCACGACAAGCGAGATTGAACAGCCTTTGAGTATTCTTACTCCGAGTGTTCTTGTAGGCGATAACAATTATAGGTTCATTGCCAGTTATCTGGAATCTGCCGAAGAAGCCTTGTTTGGCGACAATTTCAAAAACGAGAGTGAGGGCTGGCAGAAATATCTGGATATGGATTCTTTTGTAGATTGGTATCTAATAAACGAGATAGCCAAGAACGAAGACGCTTTCCAGGCGGAGTGTTATATGAACATGAAAAAAAGTGGGAAGCTTAGGATGGGACCTCTGTGGAAGGCTGAGAAATCATTCGGTTTTGAGAAATCCGGCTATAGCGGATTCGTGGTTAAGAACACTAAGTGGTATAACAGGTTGTTTCAAGATCCAGCTTTTGTCGCAAAGGTAAAAGAGCGCTTTGCTTATTTCTATAAGCATAAGAATACGATTATTAAGGAAATCAGTGCTAATGCAGAGTATCTGAAACGTTCTGCACAGGAAAATAGTAATAAGTGGGATGTTTTTGATAAGTCAGCAGGAGATACGAAAGTACAGTATCTGAAGACTGTTTCATCTATGAAAGATTGGTTGGAGAAACGAATGGATTGGATGAATACGGAATTTGGTAATATGTAAATGTTAAGGTTAGATGATGAAAAAGATACTCTATATATTGATCGCAGTTTTTGTCTTGTCGGCATGCTCTGAGGATATCTCGGAGTATACGACTCAGGCAGATGGGTTGAGGGATGAGAATGCAGAGAAACAGAAAGAAATCAAAGAGAAACTCGAGAAACTTGAGGCTGAAAAACGCAAGGCAGCACTGCTGAAGCAGAAACTCGATAGTCTGGAAAAGGTAAAGAGTGGCATGTTGCCTGAACCTTTGTTGATGACGATGGAGTTTACGACTGCCGACAATAAGGATTTGAGTAAGGATGCAGTCTGTGTTGTCCATAGCAATGGTATCGTCGATTGCTGGTTGCCAAGCATGCAGGACTCCAAGATGCTGGTTCCTCGTTTTACTTTCGAAGGAACTCTGGTTGCTATGGATAATACTGAGGTGGTGAGTGGCTCCACGCAGATTGACTTTAAAGAGCCTGTAGTATTGTCTGTCATGACGTCTAAGGATAAGAAAGACTATACGGTATATGTACATTCATATACAGGGCTTCCTGTCATGCGAATCGATACGGAGAATGGCGTCAATATTACCTCTAAAGAAGAGTATGTTGCAGCACACATGAAACTGACAGAGGATGTCGTGACTAAGACTCGTGGCGCAGGTGATGTTGTAGATGCAAACCTGCGAATTAGGGGTAGAGGTAATTCCACGTGGGGACTTCCTAAAAAGCCTTATCGTCTGAAATTTGATGAGAAAGTATCTTTGTTAGGTGAGCATAAAGACAAGGACTGGGTGCTGTTGGCTAACTATTCTGATAAGAGTATGTTGCGTAATCATCTGGCTTTTGCCATTGGTAAAATGAGTAACTTGGACTGGACACCGAGTTCTCATTTTGTAGAGGTGGTACTCAATGGCCGATATGACGGCACTTACCAGTTAGTAGAGAAGGTTGAGATATCTAACCATCGTGTGGCTGTTGGTGACGATGGTTTTATCTTGGAAGTGGAAGCCAGAGCTCCGCAAGAGGAAGATTCCAGATTCTTTATGTCTGATTTCATTAATTATGCAATTGATATCAAGGAACCCGAGGTGGAGTATGATGACGAGAACTACAATTATGCAGTGAACTTTGTTAAAGAGGCGGAGAACTGCTTGTTTAGTGGTAACTTTGATCTGCTGTGGAGTCAGTACTTTGATATCAACTCTTTTGTGGATTGGTATATAATACATGAGATTGCCAAGAATGAAGACTCAATGTTCCATTTTAGCTGTTATATGAATTTAAAAAGGAATGGAAAGTTGAGCATGGGCCCTATCTGGGACTTCGATATCGCTTTCGGAAACGTGAAGGAGGACAATACGACAGCCATGTTGCCTGAGGGACTGATGCTTGACTGGTCGGCATGGTATACCCGATTAATGCAGGACTCCAGATTTGTTGCTAAGCTGAAATCCCGTTACGACTATTTCTATAGTCATAAGGCTGAAATCATGAACATGATTAATAATGACGCTTGGTATCTAAGATCGTCTGTTCAGGAGAATCAGAACAGATGGGGGACATGGTATCATTATACTTATAAGCAATGGGACATTTGGGGTAGCTACCAAAACGAGGTGCAGTCACTGAAGACGTGGCTGAACACTCGTATGGAATGGCTGAAGAAGGAGTTTGATAAAATGTAACCCCTTTTATAACTGTTCTTGGAGAACTGTCATAATCTCATCTTCTGTTGAGAGGTTGAAGTCTCCAGGAATTGTGTTTTTTAATGCAGCTGCTGCCAATGAGTAGTTAAGCTGCATTTTTTTGTCGTTGGGGAAGAGCTTGATGGCATGTAGCCATCCGCCCATGAACGCATCCCCCACACCAACGGGATCCACTACGTCAGGTATATTCATAATGGGAGCTTGAAGTAGTTCGCCTTCGCTCCAAAGTAGTGCAGTCAGTGTGTGGTGGTTTGAGTTGACAATGTTGCGCATGCCCATCATCCAATTTTTCAGGCGTGGGAATTGCTTATGCAGTTCGTCAAACCATTCTCCATATTCCTTCATCTGCATGGTGAAGTTAGAGTCTGTAGCAGTGAATGGAGGCTGGGGATGTTGACTCAGCCATTCAAACTCAATGGCATCGCCGAACATCATGTCGCAATGGGCTAACATGCGACTCAGTGTCTCACGTGGAGCGGCTCCCTCATACCGCCACAGATTCTTACGATAGTTAATATCGAAACAGATGGTGGTACCAAGTTCATCGGCGATGTCAAGCGCTTCAAATGTGGCATCGGCGGCTTGTTGTGAGATAGCTGCAGTAATACCTGACACATGAAAGTAAGTACAGTCCTTCAGAATCTTACGCCAGGGAATCATGCCAGGCTTTAAATCAGAATAGGCTGAGTTTGTACGGTCGTAGAATACCTTTGCCGCTCTCATGCCTGCGGGAGGTTCAAAATAATAAGTGCCGATGCGTTGTCCGCCATAAAGTATCTGACTGGTATCTACACCCAACTGTGCCAGGTTCATAGTGCCTGCATGTCCTACGGGCGTATCGGGCAGTCTGGTAATATAAGTTACATCATCCCCTTGTATAGCTAAAGAAACAGCTACATTGGCCTCGCTGCCGCCGTATTTGCTGGTGAATATATCTCCTTGAGTCAGTCTTAATTGTCCGGGTTTCGAGAATCTGAGCAAGAGTTCTCCGAAAGTTACTATCTTTTGTCTTTTCATGTCTGTTCTTGTGAAGTTCCTTATTATGGTTGGCTCTCTCCTTCAATATATTGAGAAACCAGCAGGTGGGTGCCATCGTAGACTACATAAGTGAATTGGCTGATCCAATCTCCAAGAATAATCATACGAGCTTTTTTCGTCAGTTGCAAATCAAGCTCAATATGGCGGTGGCCATAGATGAAGTAGTCTACGTTGGAGTGGTATTGGATGTATTTCTTGGTAAAGAGCACCAGATGTTCGCGATTCTCGCCCATGTAGGCAGGCTCCTCACCGTTGGGACGTTTCATACGGGAGTGCTTGGCCCAGTTTAAACCAAACCACATGCCCCAACGAGGATGAATCCCAGAGAACGCCCATTGGCAGACTTTAGAATGGAATAAGGCACGAATTACTTTAAATTTCTTATCGGGATCGCCAAGCCCGTCGCCATGGGCCAGAAAGAACATCTTTCCATATATTTCTGTTGTCTCTGGCTGCTTGTGAAGAATGACGCCGCATTCTTTCTCCAGATAGTCATATGCCCAGATGTCGTGGTTGCCTGTAAAGTAGTGTACTTCGACCCCCATGTCTGTCAGTTCCGATATCTTGCCAAGGAAACGGGTAAAGCCTTTTGGAACTACATATTTGTATTCGTACCAGAAATCAAACATGTCACCCAGCAAATAGACGGCCGCAGCTTTCTCTTTGATGGAGTCAAGAAATCGCACCAGTCTGCGCTCTTGCATCCGTCTGTGAGGAATGGCAAGCGAACCAAGGTGGGCGTCTGAGAGAAAGTAGATATTCTTCATCGTTTTAAAAAAACTTGTAATCTCTGTGGCTTTAGTCAAAGCCGAGTTCTACTCTTGCCTCTTCACTCATCATGCTCTGATCCCAGGCAGGTTCGAATACTAGGTTGACATTGGCACCTTTCACCCCTTCAACACTTTCTACCTTTGTACGTACGTCTTCTAATATAAAGTCAGCGGCAGGGCAATTCGGTGCTGTAAAAGTCATATCCAATTCTACTGATGAATCGTCTTGCACGTCAATCTTGTAAATCATCCCTAGGTCATAGATGTTGACAGGGATTTCTGGGTCATAGACGGTCTTCAGTACATCCACGATCCGCTCTTCTATTTTCGTCTTATCTTCTTGTGTCATAATTGCTGCAAAGATACAAATAAGTGACCGAAACTCCAAACATTTTTATTATTTTGTTAGCATCTGCCTGACTCATGATAGGAATAGTAGTGACCATCGGTGATAATGACGTGGTCGAGAAAATGAATGCACATGACCTCGCACGCCCTACGAATCCTCTTTGTCAAGTTGTCGTCGTCATTGCTAGGCTTCAGGTTGCCAGAAGGGTGGTTGTGACATACAGCCATAATCGTAGCATTGGAAAGTACAGCCTCTTTCATCATGATACGAATATCAACAGAAACCTCTGTGATACCACCATGTGAGATTCTTACTTTCTTAATGAGACGATAGTCCTGATTCATCAGTAAAATCCAGAACTCCTCGACGTCAAGGTCTTGGAAGATGGGGCGCATGTGATTGTAAATACGGGTTGCAGTGCCGAGGTCTGGACGTTCTTCTGGCGTCTCCATTTGCCGACGTTTGCCTAACTCGCAAGCGGCAAGGATGCTGATGGCTTTCGCGTCTCCAATACCATTGTATTGACAAAGGTCGTGGATTGACATCTTGCCCAATGTGTTTAAGTTGTTGTTACAATCGTTGAGTATGCGTTTCATCAGGTCGACAGCACTTTCTTTGGTCGATCCGGAACCAATAAGGATTGCTAACAACTCCGCACTACTCAACGCCTCAGTGCCAAGTAAGGCCATCTTTTCTCTAGGCCTGTCTTCTATAGCCCATTGGTTGATGTTTAGTTTTTCCATGTTGATTTAAAAGTCTTTGTGATTGATGTTATTTATAGAAGGTCCTCTCAAACGCTTGGAACTCGTCTTTCTTCAGCACGCAGCGCTTCCACCATGACTCTATAAAGCCTAGCCCGTAACCCGTTAACTGTACGAATGCTGCTGGGATGCTTAGTAATCCGACCCAAAGACTCTTGTTGTTGATGCTGGAATCGATGAGGATGAGAATACTATATAATATAATAGGTACGAGCGCGACAGGAAAGACAAGTGCTGCAAGAGTCAGGACAAACGTACCGATGGTGAAGACGGTAGGTAACAGATGAACAATCTTCATGGTGCCAGGGTGGCGCTTCTCCAAATTGATGCGAGCAATGCCACTATTGTAAACCTGACGGAAGAACTTTCGAAAATCCGTGCGACGTTTATGCCATACCCATGCCTCGGTGAAAAGCTGAGGACGGTAGCCTGCTTCTACAATACGATAGGAGAAGTCGATGTCCTCGCCAAAACGCATCTTTGTGAATCCGCCTAGCTTTTGGTATACATCCCTGCGAATACCCATATTGAATGAACGTGGATAAAACTTGTCGAGTTTTGCCTTTCCGCCTCGGATACCACCAGTCGTAAAGAATGAAGTCATTGAGTAAGATATGGCTTTTTGTACAGGTGTGAATGAAGGGTGGGATGCATCAGGACCGCCAAAGGCTTCTGTAGGGTTGGCTGATAACAATTGGTCGATGGCAGTTAGATAGGCGGTAGGTAATACCACATCAGAATCGAGTATCAACAGATATTCACCCTTGGCGCGCTCTGCTCCGTAATTACGACTTTGCCCAGGGCCGCTGTTCTCTTTTGCATAATAATGCAAAACAAGGATGTCTGCGTACTTGTCGCAAACATCCTTGCATGTTTTTATCGATCCGTCTTCTACGATGAGTACCTCAAAGTCCTTCACCGTCTGCATGCATAGACTCTGCAGCAGCTCATCCACTTCGTCGGGACGATTATAGACAGGAACGATGATAGAGAATTTCATTATTCCTTTACGCGCTGCAGATAGCTACCATCGCGAGTATCAACCTGAATCAGATCGCCCTCGTTGATGAACAGGGGCACGCGAACCTCTACACCAGTCTCCAGTGTGGCAGGCTTCAGGGTGTTTGTTGCGGTGTCGCCCTTGATACCTGGCTCTGAGTGTGTGACGCGGAGCACGGTCTTAACAGGCATTTCAGCATACAGAATAGTGCCGTCGGTTGTATCTGAAACAACTTCTACGATATCGCTCTCCTTCATATATTCGTGACCGATAACGAGTTCGTTGTCGATAGGAATCTGCTCGAAAGTCTCCTGATTCATGAAGATACGACCAGACTGGTCCTCATAGAGATACTGGTAGGGGCGGCGCTCGATGATAACATCCTCCAACTTCTCACCGATGTTGAAGCGACGCTCCAGTACGCGACCATCAGAAACGTTCTTCACTTTGATGATCATAATTGTGTTACCCTTACCTGGCTTTCTGTGCTGGAAATCGATGCACACCCAGATGCCACCATCCATACGGATAGCAGTACCTTTTTTAATGTCTTGTGAATTAATCATATACCTAAAAATGTTACTTTTTATCGTTTTCGGGTGCAAAGGTACACCTTTTTTAGTAAAAAACACAAAAAGTTGCACTAAATTTCGCATAAAACTTGCGTAATTCAAAAGAAATGAGTACTTTTGCACCCCAAATCGGTAAATAACAACAAAATAAAATAAGTATAAAGCAATGAAGAGAACATTTCAGCCACACAATCGCCGTCGCGTAAATAAGCACGGCTTCCGTGAGAGAATGGCCACAAAGAATGGCCGTCGCGTACTGGCTGCACGTCGTGCAAAGGGTCGCAAGAAGTTAACAGTTTCTGATGAGAATCACGGAAAGTAAAAATCCGACTTATCAAAGAAAATTTGGTTAAAACAGAAAGAAGTAGAGAAGAATCTTTGCTTCTTTCTGTTTTTTTTGTACCTTTGCGCCATAAATAATATATTAAAATGAAAGCAAAGGATTTCTTTGGGAAGTTTTGCAGTAAATTCCTGCTGGGGCATCTGCTTGCTATGTTGTTGGTGGTGATAGCCTTGGTGATTGGTGTAAAATACGGACTTGATTGGTATACACATCATGGAGAGGGTATCGAAGTGGCTAAGGTTGAAGGTATGTTGTATAAGAATGCTTATAGTCTGATGACGGAAGATGGATTGAATATCGTTGTCAGTGATTCAGGCTATAATAAGCAACTCCCAGCCGATTGCATTCTCTCTCAGAATCCTGGACCGGGTACGAAGGTTAAAAGTGGTCATACTATTTATGTAACGGTCAACTCTCCGTCGTCACCTTCCTTTGCTATTCCCGATGTGGTTGACAATAGCAGTTACCGTGAAGCAGAGGCTAAGTTGATGGCACTGGGATTCAAGTTGCTTCCTCCGAAGTTGGTTGAAGGTGAGAAGGATTGGGTATATGGTATTCTTTGCAGAGGTCGCAGAGTTTCTACAGGTGATCATGTCTCAATAGAAAGCCCTCTCACGTTGATGATAGGTAGTGGTACGTATGATTCTGATGAGGAAATCGACTATATAGAGCCAGAGTATCAGTTGATGCTGAATGGTGATGTGGATGATTTTGAAGAAGTAACAGAATGATAGCAGACGAAGAATTGGATGATATTGACTTGTTGTCAGACGATAGTTCTGGTGAGGTAGAAGACGGAGGGCAATTGTATGAGCACTTTCGCCTAGAGGTTGATAAGGGCCAAGTGCCTGTCCGTATTGATAAGTATATCTCTGAACATCACCCTCATTCTAGTCGTAATAGAATTCAAAAGGCGGCTGAGGCAGGTTTCATTCACGTAAACGGCACTTCCGTAAAGAGCAACTATAAGGTTCGTGGGGGGGACGTAATTACCCTCATGCTGAACCGTCCTCACTACGACACGACTATTGAACCTGAGGATATACCATTGGATGTGGTCTATGAAGACGACGATTTGATGGTGATTAATAAGCCCGCAGGTATGGTGGTTCATCCTGGATGCGGTAACTTTAGTGGGACTTTGGTAAATGCCATAGCCTGGCATTTAAAGGATTTAGAGTCTTATGATCCTAATGATCCAGAGGTCGGATTGGTGCATCGTATTGATAAAGACACTAGTGGCTTGCTAGTTGTGGCTAAGACTCCAGATGCCAAGACTTCTCTCGGTAAGCAGTTCTTCAACAAAACCACCCATCGTAGCTATAATGCGCTGGTCTGGGGTAATTTCGTAGAAGATGAAGGACGTATTGAAGGTAATATCGGTCGCGACATCAGAGATCGTTTGCGTATGGACGTTTTTCCTTCTGATTCTGAAATAGGAAAACCTGCAGTCACTCATTATAAAGTGATGGAGCGTTATGGGTATACGACCTTAGTGGAATGCATTTTGGAAACAGGACGCACCCATCAGATTCGTGCTCATATGAAGCACATCGGCCACCCGCTGTTTGCTGATGAACGCTATGGTGGGATGGAGATTCTGCGAGGTGAGCGTACGGCTAGCTATAAGGCATATATTCAAAACTGTTTTAAACTCTGTCCCCGTCAGGTGCTTCATGCTAAGACGCTGGGGTTTATACATCCTACCACAGGCGAGCAGATGGATTTTACTTCAGAGTGGCCTGCCGACATGACTGCCTTGGTTGACAAGTGGAGGAAGTATGTAAAGGTAAAAGAATAATTAAGGTTATAATGTAAAAGGATACAATGAAAAATTTGAAAAGAACTATTGCCATTGTTTGTGGTGGCGACTCATCAGAGCACGACGTTTCATTGCGCTCAGCACAGGGGCTGTACTCCTTCTTCGATAAGGAACGCTACAATGTATATATTGTTGACATCAAAGGACAGGACTGGCACGTGGAGTTGCCTGATGGCACAACAGCCCAGATTGATCGCAACGACTTTTCGTTTATTGAGAAAGGCGAGGCGCGTTTGTTTGATTATGCTTATATCACCATTCATGGTACACCAGGTGAGAATGGCTTGTTACAGGGCTATTTCGATCTGATAGGGCTGCCTTATTCTACTAGTGGCGTTCTGGTCGAGGCCATAACTTTTGATAAGTTTGTGCTTAATCAGTATCTGCGTAGCTATGGTGTCAGCGTGGCTGACTCATTGCTTATTCGTAAGGGCTATGAAGAACTGGTTTCCGATGATGAGATAGAAGAGCGTATTGGCATGCCATGTTTTGTAAAACCTGCTGCAGATGGTTCTTCGTTTGGTGTTTCTAAGGTTAAGAACAAAGACCAGTTAGCCCCTGCTATCCGTAAGGCTATGATGGAGAGTCCGGAAATTATGGTAGAGAGTTTCCTAGAAGGAACTGAAATTTCTATCGGTGTTTATAAGACAAAGGAGAAATCGGTCGTATTGCCTGCCACAGAGGTCGTAACCAGCAACGAATTCTTTGACTATGATGCAAAATATAATGGTCAGGTACAGGAAATAACTCCTGCCCGTATTCCTCAGGATGTGGCTGATCGTGTGGCAAAGATTACCAGTCATATCTACGATATTCTACATTGTAATGGTATCATCCGTATCGATTATATTATCTCTAAGGAGGGTAAGGTTTCTATGCTTGAGGTGAATACTACACCAGGCATGACAGCTACCAGCTTTATCCCTCAGCAGGTGCGTGCAGCTGGTCTGTCGATGACAGATGTGCTGACAGAGATTGTTGAGAATCAGTTTGATTAATATATGGGAGAAGAATTCGATGAAATCCGACCGTACGAGGCGGAAGAGATGAAACAGGCCTTCGACGACTTGCTCAACGACAGGCAGTTTAATATCGTGATGAAGGGCTTTGCCCCTTGGTTGCCTAAATCGTTGCGTAATGGTTTGTTACGTCTGGCTTTCATGGGTATCAAGACCCCGCTCGATTTCCAGAAGCGTTTCATGAAGCCGGTGGTTAAGTACATCATGCGCAAGCATACCGATGGTTGCTCGTTCTTGGATTCTTCGATTGCTTCTTATGATAAGAGTCAGCGTTACACATTCGTGTCGAATCATCGCGATATTGTGCTCGATTCGGCTTTCCTTGATGTGTTGCTGGTTGAAGCCGGTTATCCCACTACCGTCGAGATAGGTATTGGCGATAACCTGCTTATCTATCCTTGGATTAAGCGTCTGGTACGCATGAACAAGGCTTTTACCGTTCGTCGCGGTCTCTCACTCCGCGAGACGTTGGCTGCCTCGCAGCTGATGAGCCGCTATATCCATTATGCCGTTACCCAGAAGCGCGAGAATATATGGATTGCGCAGCGTGAGGGACGTGCTAAGGACTCAAGCGATCATACGCAGGATGCCGTACTTAAGATGCTAGCGATGGGTGGTGATTTGAAGGAACTGAACATCGTACCACTTACCATCAGCTACGAGTTCGATCCGTGCGACTATCTGAAGGCGCAGGAGTTCCAGCAGAAGCGTGATAATCCTGCGTTCAAAAAGTCGCGTCAGGATGACCTCGACAATATGAAGACGGGTATCTTTGGCTATAAAGGTCGTGTGGTATATCGCCCGGCAACTCCTATCAACACCTGGATCGACGAACTCTCTGAGTTGCCCAAGACGGAGTGGTTTAAGGCTTTGGCCGAGCGTATGGACTGCGAGATACATCGTGGCTACGAACTCTATCCTTGCAATTACATTGCGCTCGATGAATTGAATGGCAACCATGCCTATGCTGCCCATTACACCGAGGCTGACAAGCAGCGCTTCGAACAATATCTGGCTGGTCAGATAGCGAAGATTCAACTGCCTAACAAGGATGAGGCCTTCCTTCGTGAGCGCATGTTGACAATGTATGCTAACCCTGTACGTAACAAAATGGATGCTCAATGAAAAAGGTTCTAGTCTTTATTGTTGTTTGTTTGTTGTGTGGTTGCGAGCAAGATGCCTACGAGAAGGGCGAAGGCAAGTACTCTCTGATGCGTGGCGATTTTGTGGAAGCTCAGATCAATGGTAACAAACAAGTGATGTCTGTCATTACTGACGATGGTGAGCAGTTGCCGCTTACAGAACCTTATACAGCCAAATGGATTACTAAGGCTGACACAGTCTACCGTTGTATGTTATTTTATAATAAGCTAAAATCATTAGGCCGACAAACTGCCGAAATCGTTTCTATGGCTCAGGTTCCCTGTCCTATGGTGAAGCCTCTTAAAGATTTCGACAGAGAGTTTCGTACTGATCCTGTTAAGTTTGAAAGCCTATGGTTGAGCAAATCGGCGAAATACCTGAATATTTATCTTCAGTTGAAGACTGGTGTTACCGACGATACTTCTGCTGTGCAGCAATTAGCAATCCTTACAGATACCGTTATTTCGCATGTCGATGGTACTCGCACCCGACATCTGCTACTTCATCACGACCAGAATCGAGTGCCTGAGTATTACTCAACTAAAGCCTACATCAGTATCCCTACTCAGAAATTGGATGCTGATTCTGTATCTATATTCCTGAATACTTACTCTGGTCCTATTCAGAAAACTCTTTTTCTTCGTAAATAGTTTCTTCTGTAAGTTCGTCCATATAATAAGTGTATTAGGCACATTTATTGTTAAAAACCATCAAAAATGATGTTGTTGTGCCTACACTTATTCGTATAATTATGCTCTTTTCTGCTACTTTTTTGGTTGTAAATTACACTTTGGGAAAAAAGTATCAGTTTCTGTCAATAAAAAGTAGTTATTTTTTTTAAATTTAGTTTAACTTTGCAAGCGTTACAATGTGTTCTAATGAACTATAACTATTAATATTCAAATTTAAAAAGAAACCAAAACGTATGAACCAAAACAATTCTTCTTAACTGTTAGGAGTCTCGTGTACCTTATTTATAGTATAAGCAGACTCGAGGATGTTGTGCACATCAAAATGACTAAAAATGTATTCAATACAAACCAAATTTAATCTATAGTAAATACTTAAGTATGAATCGAAAATTTAAGAAGACAGCGCTGTTGATGAGCACCTTGGCTCTGTTGGGACTTGGTTACTCGTCAAATGCCTATGCCGCAGGAGCTCCTCAGGAGGTTCAGCAGGCAGCGAAGAAGATTACAGGTACTGTAGTCGATGCAATGGGTCCCGTCATCGGAGCCAGTGTAGTGGAAAAGGGTACCACAAATGCTACGGTTACCGACCTTGATGGTAACTTTACACTTAACGTGAAGCCGGGTGCGACGATTGTCGTATCGTTCATCGGCTTTGAGACACAGCAGATTGCCGTTGGCAATCGTGACAACTTCCAGATTACGCTGAAGGATGACAATGCAGTCCTTGAGGAAGTTGTGGTTGTGGGTTACGGTGTCCAGAAGAAAAAGCTGGTTACTGGTGCAACTGTTCAGGTGAAGGGTGAGGAAATCGCCAAACTGAACACGACCAATGCTCTGACCGCCATGCAGTCAAGCACGCCTGGTGTGCAGATCACTCAGAGTTCATCGCAGCCTGGTAAGGGCTTTAAGGTGAATATCCGTGGTGTTGGAACCATGGGAACCTCTTCTCCATTGCTGATCATCGACGGTATCAATTCTGGTACGGCTGACGATGGCCTGAACGGTTTGAACCCGAACGACATCGAAAGCATTGACGTACTGAAAGATGCTGCCTCGGCTGCCATCTACGGTGCCCGTGCCGCTAACGGTGTGATCCTCGTGACCACCAAGCAGGGTAAGGCCGGTAAGGTGCAGGTTCAGTACGATGCCTATGTAGGTTGGTCAAACGCCTACAAAGTGCCAGGCACCGTTAATGCACAGCAGTATATGCAGATTATCAATGAGACCAACTTCAATACATACGGAACTGCTACCAACTGGAGCAGCATCGTTCCACAGGCAATCCTCGACAAGGTGGACAAGGGTTGGGAAGGTACCGACTGGTTCAAGGAGTATGAGAACAAGAACGCCCTGCAGTTCAGTCATGCTGTGACCATGACTGGTGGCTCTGATCGCTCAAAGTTTTCAATGTCTCTGAACTACAGCTCTAACGAGGGTATCATGGGTGCAGACAATGCATCTAACTACAAGCGTTATGGTGGCCGTATCAACTCTGAGCACGTTCTGCTCAAGGCTAATAATCGTGATGTGATCACCATCGGTGAGAATCTGTCTTACTGGTATCACAGAAGCCATGACCTCGCAGAGTCGAATGGTTACTGGAATATCATGCAGGCTGCTTATATCGCCTCTCCTCTGGTAGAGCCTTACGATGCAGATGGCAACCTCGCTTCTTATAAGAACAATGGTGCTGGCTATAGCACGATGATCTATAACAACCCGTTGAACCACTTCCTTAATGGCGGTTTCAACTCTATCAATAAGAACCGTGACTTCGGTTTAGGTGCAACCTTCTACTGGATCATCGAGCCGATAAAGAACCTCCGCTACCGTGGACAGTTCAATACGGGCTACAGTGCCAGCAACTACCGTAGCATCTCTAAGCCATTTAGCTCTAGCTCAACGAGCTCCAGTGCCAACTTTGATCTGAGCATGGGTGAGTATGAGAGCAGTAGCTTCACATTGGAGAACACACTCTCTTATATTCTCCCGAAACTGGGAAAGCATACGATTGATATCCTCGTCGGTCAATCTCTTGAGCGTTCGAATTGGAGCTCTGGTATGAATATGAGCTTCACTGTTGATGAATCGAACTTGAATTCTCTGGTTCGCAACGGATGGGACTACAATATTCCTTCTAACTATGAGACACAGTATATGACTGGTCATGGTGGTTATGACAACCCGATGCAGGGTAGTATTGCCTCATTCTTCAGCCGTTTGAACTGGAACTATGACGAGAAGTATATGGCAACAGCCATCTTCCGTGCCGATGGTTCCAATAACTTCGCCCGCGGTCACCGCTGGGGCTATTTCCCCTCATTCTCTGCTGGTTGGGTGATCAGCAACGAGAAGTTCATGGAGAGCACGAAGAGCTGGATGGACTTCCTGAAGTTCCGTGCTTCTTGGGGTCAGAATGGTAACTGCCAGATTCCTAACTTCTATTATCTCTCTAACATCGCTTTCTCTCCGACAGAATATGCCGACTATGGCTATAAGTTCTCAAGCGATATGGTTAAGACCGTCGATAGCAATATCTATACAACTGGTGCATACGCCAAGAACGCTCCTAACCCTGACGTGACATGGGAGACTTCTGAGCAGATTAATATTGGTTTTGATGCCCTGTTCACCAATGGCAAACTCGGCTTAAACTTCGACTGGTATGTTAAGAAGACCAAGGACTGGTTGCTCAGTGCTCCGATGAATGAGGTGCTTGGTTATGAGGAGCCTGCTATGATCAATGGTGGTGACGTGAAGAATACCGGTTTTGAGCTGGCTCTCTCTTGGCGTGATCAGGTCAATAAGGACTTCAGCTATCATGCCAATGTGAATGTGGCTACTAATAAGAACGAGGTAACCCGTATCGCCAACGCCAATGGATTTATCAATGGCCAGGTTGATGCTATCTTCGAGAATTCTTCTTTTGCTTCTCGTGTAGAGCTTGGTCACCCCATCGGTTACTTCTATGGTATGTCTTATAGCGGTATCTGGCAGAACCAGGCTCAGATTGATGCCGCCAGAGCTGCAGGCAAGGCCATGCTTCCTAATGCTGCCCCTGGCGATCCTATCTGGGATGACTTCAGTGGAGACGGTACCATCGACTATGACGCTGACCGTCATGAGATTGGTAATCCTCATCCCGATGTAACCCTTGGTGTCAGCCTCGGCTGCGAGTACAAGGGTTTCGATTTCGCTGTCACCGGTTCGGGTGCTTTCGGCATGCAGGTGCTGCAGTGCTATCGTACCGCTCTGCTGGCTAACCAGTATAATAGCTATACTGTCGATGCCTTCGACCGTTGGCACGGTGAGGGTACCAGCAACAAGTATCCTCGTCTGACCGTTGGTCAGATTGCTGATCAGTGGGTTTCTACCCGTTATATGCAGGATGCCGACTACTTCAAGATTCAGAACATTACACTGGGCTACAACTTCAATAAGATCTGGAAGAACTCTCCGTTCAGCCAGCTCCGTCTCTATGTACAGGCTCAGAACCTCTACACCTTCACTGGTTATACTGGTGTCGATCCTGAGGTCGGTTCTTCTGGTGGTAAGGATTCTTGGGCACGTGGTATTGATGTAGGTCTGTATCCTTCAGCCCGTACTTTCATCGTAGGTGCAAGTATCAAGTTCTAATAATTTAATAAGGAAGATAAGAATATGAAAAAGATATATTTAATGGCAATCGCGATGCTCTTCGCTGTAGGTCTGACCTCTTGCGAGGACTTCCTCGATTCCGAGAATTACACACAAGCTAATAGCTCTAACTATCCAGCCTCTGCTGGAGACCTGAATAAAGAGCTGGCCGCTCTGTATGGTGTGATGAACCAGTTTAGCACAACTCCGCTGGAGACACCATGGTTCGTTGGTTATATTATGTCTGACGATGCTAACGGTGCCGGTGGTACTGGCGACGTTGAGGCTCATGCTGTTGGTCACCTGATGGCTAACAAGGAAGACTTGTTCGACAATGCTTGGCATAATATCTATGTGGGTATTGCCCGTGCCAATGCGATTATCTATGCCGTTGACGCTTTCGACTGGACCGGTCAGGAGGCAACCCGCAACCAGTTGCTGGGTGAGGCTTACTTCATGCGTGGTCTGTTCTATCTCTGGGGCGTACAGTTCTGGGGTGATATCCCTGCTTACTGGGCTTCAGCTGCTCCTGATCCATGTCCTCAGGAGAGCGCAGAGAATGTGATTATGCCACATATCCTGGCCGACTTCACCAGTGCTGCCAATCTGATGACTCATGGTATGACAACCCGTGGTGACGGTCATGCAACCAAGGGTGCTGCCGAGGGTTACCTGGCTCGTGCCTATATGTTCTATGAGGGCTTCTATAAGAAGGCTGGCGAATTGGCAAATGCCAATCTGGCTGATGTCGCTTTCGACTTTGAGCAGGAAGGTGCCGGTGCTTCTCTGAGCAAGGCTCAGGTTGTGGCTTTCCTTGAGGATGCCATCAACAATGGCGGCTATAAACTCATAGAAGACTTTCGTCTGCTTTGGCAGTACACCAACGAATACACCATCAAGGACTATGCCTTCGTAAATGACCTGGATAAAGCCGGTAAGGTATGGGCAGGTAATGGTAACGAGGAGGAAATGTTCCAGATACAGTATATGAACGCTGGTTCTTGGAATGGTACTATCGGTATGGGATTTGTAAATCAGGTGTCTCTGTATACAGGTTTGCGTTGTGATGACGACGGTGCCGGTACTGCTAATGGTGACGCTAATACTCTTCCATTCGGACAAGGCTGGGGACAGGGTACTATCAATGCTAATCTCTGGGATGAGTGGAGTGACAGCGACCCACGTAAAAAGGCTACTATCCTTGATGCTCAGACAGAGTGTGAGAAATTCGTATTTACCACTTCCTGCTCTGAGGATGCTGGTTACTACAACAAGAAGTGGATGCCTATCACATGCTCAAAGTCAACTTGGGATGATCATAACACGGCTTATACATGGTGGGGCGTTTATCGTACCGAGAACACGAGTGCAGCCAACAACAACAAGAACTCTTTCCAGGGTGACCACTTTGCTGACATCATCTTACTTCGTCTAGCTGATGTGATGCTGATGCATTCTGAGTTGACGGGCGATGCTACTCAGATGAACAAGGTTCGTGCACGTGCAGGTCTGCCTGCTACAACCTACTCTTGGAAGAACATCAAGGATGAGCGTCGCTTCGAGCTTGCCGGTGAGGGCCTGCGCTTCAATGACCTGCGCCGCTGGTCTGGTAAGGACGGTGGAGCTAGCTGCGAGGCTGCTCTGGCTCTGCAGAAGCAGGATGGATCTCGTGTGAACTACACGGGCCACTGGACTGTGATGCATCATGGTCAGGGCGTAGGCGGTAGCAGTTGGGCTCAGCGTTATGCCGATACCGACGGCTTCGTCATGATTCCTCCCCAACAGATCAGTATTGTCGGTAATCCTGAAATCCTGAAACAGAATCCTGGCTGGGGGGCAAGTGCTACTGGTGCTAATATGTCGGGTTGCCCAGTATATGACTAATAAAGAGTTTCGAATTAATCATTAAGAATAAGCAATATGAAAAAATCAATATTATTGTTCGCAGTAGCGCTGGGTATGCTCACGGCCTGTGATCCTATCAAGGAGGACGGAACTTTTGACGTGGACAACTATACATCCAGCAACCTGCTTGATGGTGCTGAGTTTTCGCAGTATGCCGATCAGGCTTGCACGACTCCTCAGGCTGATGGTAACTATATTAAGTATAATATTCCCAATGCATCAGGTATTTATATCTATTATATAAAGGCTGATGGTTCAGAATTTAAGCTTACTAGTGGTGCAAGCGGTGGCGTATTTAACTTTGTTCCTGCTCGTGGTTCTGATCCTAACCAAACAGTTTACTTTAAGTATATCAATGCCAACAACCAAGAAGTTGTGGCTTCTAAGGAGTTTAATGTTGCTGTAGCTGCTGAGCTGAAACCAGAGATTCGTCTTATCGCTTCTAATGCTTATGGCAAGAAGACCTGGACATGGAACACTCATAGTGGCATTAGTGCTGGTGGAGTTGATAACCTTGTCTGGGGTAACTTTGGTGCAGATGGTAGTTGGCGTGGTGAAACCCTTAATGATTTTGTTTGGTGGGGAGTTAACGATGCTGCTGATTTGAAAGATCAGTTGGGTCACTCTGTAACTGGTGCTGCTATCGGTGAGGAGGATAATGGTGCAACGATGGTCTTTACAGAAGACGGTCTCGTGAAGTGCTATGACGCAAATGGCACAGAAATTCGTTCAGGTAGCTATGAGATAAAGGGATGGACTGGTGAAAACCATGATGGATTCAAATATGGTATACTCCATACTTCGGAGGGTGCAACACTCTTCCCTTATGAGATTAATGCTGGTGGACGTTATGTGACGGATTACTGGATTTATTCTCTGACATCGGATAATCTTGTTTTGGTTTATCCAGATAATGGTGCATTCAGTGGCTGGTCTGAAGGAACATATTGGGCATTTAAGAGCGAATCTGACGTCTCTGGTATGATGAACAACTACGGTAGTAAGACTTGGACATGGGATACAGAGAGTGGTATTAGCGCTGGTGGAGTTGATAACCTTCTCTGGGGAAACTTCGGCGCAGATGGTACTTGGCGTAATGAAGACTTTGCTTCCTGCGGCTTCACATGGTGGGGCGTTAATGATGCATCACAGCTGAAAGATCAGCTGGGTCACTCTGTAACGGGTAGCGCAACCGGAGAGGAAGACAATGCTGCTACGATGGTGTTGAATGAAGATGGTAGCGTGAAGTGCTATGATGCCAATGGAACGGAGATTCGTTCTGGAAGCTATGAGATTGACCTCTCAACAGCGGATGTCTGGAAGAAGGGTACATTCAAGACTACAGAAGGTGCAACTCTGTTCCCTTATGAGATTAATGCTGGTGGACGTTATGTAACAGACTTCCAGATTTACAGCATCTCAGATTCTAAGATGGTTCTGACTTATCCTGACAATGGTGCGTTCAGTGGCTGGTCTGAGGGAACATATTGGGCTTTCAAGAAAAAGTAAGTGCTTAGGGACCCTTGTGTACTGCCGCAAGGGTCCCCTATTATAAAACCATAAGAAATATGAAGAAGTATTTATTTGCTTTTTTGTTTTTGTTTGTTGCTCTATCATCTTGGGCAAGGCAGTATGGGCCATATTTTATGTATAATAACACACCAACACCAAGTGGTTATACAAAAGTGGTCTGTTTCTCTAATCCCAACTATATTGGTGTTGGGGTGGTGCTAGTGAATGTTGAGACAAATGAACAGATTCATCTGTCAACGAGTTCTACATATCAGCCAATGTGGTTCTATTTTGTACCAGGAGGTACTTATAGGGTTGTTGCTGTCAATGCTCATATGGCAAAAGTTAAAATCAATGGTTTTGATGTGGGAGAAGGAGACGAGGTCGTGTTCTGCAGAAATGCCAGTGGCAGTCTGATAGCTTTTCCAGATGAATAATGATAGTTAGGGCCTTATTTCTAGAAATACTGCCCCGTAGCATATAATGGCTGCGGGGCGGTTAATTACGAATAATCCATGGATTTGTTTTATATGTAGGAAAGTTATATCTTTGCAACTATTATGAAGCAAGCAATAGCTAGAAAATCTTTTTGAGGTTTTAGTATTTCAGTTGTTCCGTAGCACTTGCTTTGCTGCGGGGCGATGTCTATTTCGCTTGCGTAAAGACTCTTTGCAACTAGATACGAACAATAGAACAAAGCAGCGTATTGACCAAAACTGATAAGGCGTGAAAAAAGTATTTTGGATTCTGATAACACAGTTGATGATACAGCTCCCCCATGCGGTAGGCAGACCTGTCGTTCAAGCGAACGTCCCCATAGTGGCTGAGGATGTGCACGTGGGGTGGTTTTCCTTGGCAACTGAGAAGAAGGCGGTAGCCATATATACAGATGCCAATGATTATAATGTCGTGCAGATTGCAGCAGAGATGCTGGCCGATGATGTGGAAAGAGTAACGGGACTTCGACCTTTACACCAGGCTGTGGGATCACTGCCAAAGGATGCTTGCATCGTGTCGGGTACATTAGGAAAGAGCCAACTAGTAGACAGACTGGTGAAAAGCCTGGAAATAGATGTCAGTGGTATTCGAGGTAAGTGGGAGTCGTATATCATCACCACTGTTCAGCAGCCAGAGGGCAATGCCCCTTTGCTCCTTGTTATCGGCAGCGACCGACGAGGGACTGCTTTCGGACTGACATCTCTTTCTGAGGCTATTGGCGTGTCACCATGGTATTGGTGGGCTGATGTGAAGCCGCTTCGTAAAAAAGTACTTTATGTTGAACCGGGCTTTTTTTGTCAGGGTGAACCGGCAGTACAGTATCGCGGTATCTTTATTAACGACGAGCGCTTTGGCGGATGGGCGCGCTGGGCTGAACATCATTTCGAAAAGGCTGAGGGGAAAGTTGGTCCAAAGACATATCAAAAGGTTTTTGAGTTGTTGCTGCGTCTGAAAGCCAACTACCTTTGGCCTGCCATGCATCCAGGGACCCAAGCCTTCAATGATGATCCGGAAAACGCACGTCTGGCAGACGACTATGCGATCGTGATGGGATCGTCGCACTGTGAACAGATGCTGCGCAATAACGAGGGAGAGTGGAAGGCTGTAAACGAGCGGGCAAAGGCAATAGGTGAGGCCGGACTTGGTAGTTTTAACTATATAACCAACCGCCAGATGATGCAGGATTATTGGGAGGAGCGTATTAAGGTCAACGGGAAATATGAGAACACCTATATCGTTGGTTTGCGCGGTATCCATGATTATCCGATGGAGGGAGCCCATACAACTGCAGAACGTGTGGCTCTGATGCAGCAGGCCATTGACGATCAGCGCAACATTCTGCGCCGTAACATCCATAAGGCAATAGAAGAGATTCCTCAGGTTCTTTGTACTTACGAGGAGGTGCTTGATGCCTATCATCATGGATTGAAGGTGCCCGATGATGTGACGCTGCTCTGGAGTGACGATAAGCATGGCTACTGTCGTAATCTTTGCAACCCAGAGGAGCTACAACGAAAAGGTGGAGCAGGCATATATTACCATTTGTCGTATCATGGTGATCCTGCCAGTTGGATATGGCTCAGTCCGCTCTCGCCCGCCTTTCTCAGTACAGAGCTCACCAAGGCTTACACCTATGGTGCCAGGAAAATCTGGGTGTTTAACGTCGGAGATATCAAACCTGCGGAAAAAGAGATATCCTTTGTGATGGACTTGGCGTGGAATCTTAATCGATGGAAACCTACCGAGGCACACAACTATACAAGATATTGGGCAGCAAAGACTTTCAGCCGGGACCTGGCACCAGAGATCGCCGATATGCTAGCAGGCTACTATCGGTTACAGGCTGCAGGCAAAGATTCCCATGTATGGTTCGTAAATTACAGCGATGAGCAGATTGGGCAGCGTATAGCTCAATGGCGTGCGCTGGCTGCTCATGCAGATGAGTTGTCATCTCGTATCCCGGAACCGTTAAAGGCGGCCTATTTCGAACTGGTGCACTATCCCATTCGTGGTGCTGCCATGATAAATGAATATCAGTTGCTGGCTCGTCGTAGTATGGTGAGGGCAACGACAGGTGATGGTGATGAGGCCATAGCAGATGGCCGACGTGTGGAAGAGATGTTTGACCGGCTGAATGCATGGACAGATCATTATAATAACGGAATCCTTGACGGCAAGTGGGCAGATTTCTTCAATTGGCAGCCCTACCATTGGTTCCGTTCGGAAAAGATAGATCCGCCTTACTGCACGCCAGAGGTGTTGGAACAGGTTCAGAACAGCCCTAAGCCGCGCTTCCTCCCTGTTTGCGAAGCTGTCTCTGTTGAAGGCGTCAGCATTGATAGTGAAATGGAAGGTGATATACCCCTTTGGATAGAGGCATTAACACCTGTTGAGAACTTCTCGAAAGCGGCTCAGGACAACGTATTCTGTCATGTCGTCTCTGACTCGGGTAATTACGATGCCTCGGCGACACCTATTAATAATATATGGCATGCTTCTTATGTCGGTCCGATGTGGAGTCGTGTCGGCATGTTGCACCTGAAGAAAGGTTCTAACCCCCTCGCTATTAACAGTCTGAAACCTGGTACCCGTATCTATAAGATATACATTGGGCTCTATCCTCCGTTTGAAAGAGAGCCTCGCCTCAGGATTCCTGCATCTCTCTATCAGAGCGCACAGGGTGGTATTGAGCGCGTAGAAGGTTTAGGTTATACTGATGGAGTTTTAGCGCAACCTTTTGATACGTCATCTTATCAGCAGATAGAGAAGGCTCCTTTTGTTGAATATGAACTGGATCTATATGATGGTGATACCACAATCGAAGTGCGGACGTTGCCTACACTTCATCTCTATGAGGGGCGTGATGCCCGCTATGCGGTCCAACTCGGTGATACCGTACCGCAGGTGTTCTCTATCCAGACTGAGGATTTTACTGCAGAGTGGCGCTCAAACGTACTGTGTGGCTATGCCTCACGCTCGCTGTCCGTTGCTGCCACAGGTCGTCAACGGCTGCGTATTTACCTGCTCGATCCAGGCATTGTGCTACAAGAGGTCTTAATTCACTCTAAAGAATAGGGAAATGATGAGGGGATTGTGTTTAGTTATCATTCTAATGATCTCAGGATCTTGTAATCAAATGTTGGCAGAACAGCGCCAGTATCTGCATGATAATTGGACGTTCGGGTTAACGCACCAGTCTAGCCGATACCCTGCTGTGGTGCCGGGGGTTGTGCATACAGACCTAATGCGCCAAGGGCTTATAAAGGATCCTTATATAGGGCTAAATGAACGGGACGTTCAATGGGTTGACAAGGAAGACTGGTTATATGAGACTACATTCCGTGTGACTGATGGTGTCTTAGCCGAGGAACATGTTGATCTTTGTTTCGATGGGCTTGACACCTATGCTGATGTTTATCTGAATGATCATAAGATATTAGAGGCGGATAATATGTTTCGCAGATGGCGAATCGATGTCAAGTCGCTGTTAAGAGTCGATAATAACGTGTTACGTGTATATTTCCATTCTCCAATAAAGGTAGATATGCCTAAGTGGGAAAAGCACTCAGGGCTTTATGATGCTGCCAATGATCAGTCGGAGAATGGCGGACTACAGGATAGAAAACTCAGCGTATTTGCTCGTAAGGCAGGCTATCACTATGGTTGGGATTGGGGACCACGACTCGTCACCTCTGGCATTTGGCGTGATGTGTATATGGAGGCTTGGAGCAAGGCCCGTATTACGGATGTCTATCTTCATCAGTGTGAGGTCAGCAAACAAAAAGCAATCGTCAGGGATGAAGTGCAGATAGAGACTGATATTGATATACCTAATGCCGTGATTACTGTGATGGATAATAAAGGTAGGAGTGTAGTCCAAAAAAAGTGTTCATTACGGAAAGGGCAGAACACTGTCTCTGTGGATTTTGTCATTAAGAATCCTCGGCTATGGTGGTGTCGTGGTTTGGGAAAGCCTGAGCGTTACACTTTTATGACGAATGTTGTCGCAGATGGAAAACTTATGGCGCGGAATGAGCAACGTATTGGATTGCGTTCTGTTAGATTAGTGATGGATCCGGATGAAAAAGGTAACAGTCAGTTCTATTTCGTACTTAATGGCGTGAGAGTATTTGCAAAGGGGACCAATTATATACCACAAGATAACTTCCTGACCACTGTTACACCTGAGCGTTATTGGCAGACTTTGCGAGATGCTGTGTTGGCAAACATGAATATGATTCGTGTCTGGGGTGGAGGTATATATGAGAACGATATCTTCTATGATCTCTGTGATGAGATGGGGTTGATGGTATGGCAGGACTTTATGTTTGCCTGCAGCACCTATCCGGCTGAGGGTGACTGGTTGGAAAGTGTGCGTCAGGAAGCTGATGACAATATCCGTCGTTTGCGTAACCATCCTTGTATCGTTCTATGGTGTGGCGGTAATGAATGCCTGGATGCTTGGTATAACTGGGGGTGGAAAGGGCGTATGGAGAAAACCGATCCTGAAGGTGCCAGGCTGGTGGAACAACAGCAGGAACATCTTTACTATGATGTGCTGCAAGAAATAACTAGTCAGTTGGTTCCCGATGATATCTATACTCCAGGATCGCCTTACTCCGTACGTGGGCATGGTAGCGATGGCGTGAACGGTGACCGTCATTTCTATGGCGTCGGGCATCGGCGCATGCCTGTCAGCATGTATAATCAAGAGACTTCCCATTTTTTCTCTGAGTATGGCATGCAGTCATTTCCAGAATATGCTTCGGTACTCCGCTATGCACCTGACACAACTACTCATGATATCGGTAGCCAGTTGATGATGTGGCATCAACGGGGTGGCGTGGAGGCTAATAAGGTCATTGAGTGGTATGTCAACAATGAATATGGTCATCCTCGTGATTTCCGGCAATTCCTCTATGCCTCACAGCTGCTCCAGGGTGATGCCATGCGTACAGCCATAGAATCTCATCGCCGTGATATGCCTCATTGTATGGGGTCATTGCTCTGGCAGCATAACGACTGTTGGCCTGTAGCCTCTTGGTCTACCCGTGATTATTATGGTCATTGGAAGGCGGCTCACTATATGGTGCGCCATGCCTTTGAGCCACTACTCTGTTCTGCAGTTACGAAAGGGGACAGTTTGCTTGTCTATGCAGTCAACGATCTGCAGCTCAGGCAACAGGTGAGATTGAGACTAACTGTCTATACTCTCAGTGGGCAGACGGTTCATACACAGACACAGACAAAGGTGATTTTACCCAATACATCGACTTTGTTACTTAAGCAGTCTTTATCAGAATTGCTGAAAGAACATAAGCGTGAGGATGTCGTCGTAAACATGAGCCTTACAGCCTCGTCTGGAGTCGCATATGAGGCCAATAGCTTCCTTTGTTTACAGAAAGACCTGCGACTACTGCCTGCGAAACTAGCTTTTCAGGTGGATGCAGTCGATGGTGGATGTATCATCACCATCAAGTCTGATAAGTTTGTGCGTGCTTTGGCTATTTCTTTGGATGCAGAGAAGTACTGGTCGGATAAGAACTATTTTGACTTGCTTCCGGGAGTCCCAGTCCAATGCTTTCTGCGTTCATCGTTGTCTCCGGCAGATGTCCGGCAGAGAATGACGTTCATTTCTTTGAATAGTATGAAAGAGCAATAGCGAAGGCCTGTTATTTGATATATTATTTGGTGGAGTCAGAAAATGTTAGTAACTTAGCGGCGTTTATGAATCAGGTGAAAGTGAAATATTTAGACAATGGGTTGTCTTTGTTTGTGGGCATTGGCGTGTTCTTGTTTTGGTATGTGTGGTATCCTCACGCATTGTCATATCAAGAGCAATATCAGTTGTTCCTGTGGACAGGTGACTATTTCATGGAACGTGTGAGTGTGCCTGGTGGCTTTGCTGACTGGTTGGGTGAGTTTATCGTTCAGTTCTATTATGTAGAATGGTTAGGGGCACTGCTGTTAGCGCTTCTGTTTGTTGGCTTTGGATGGTTGGCTGGCTGGATTCCTGCAGCCTTGTTGTTGTGGCTTTTAGGCGATCCAAGTGTCCTGTTAGGTTATGCTATGGCGGTTATGATCGCCGTCGGAGTAAACAGGATGAACAGGCTTTCTGGACGAACGGGCCTGCTGGCTGATATGGCGCTGGTGCCTCTGGTGTATTGGTTGTCGGGACCTTTGGCTTGGATTTATGTGGTGATGCGATGGTTCAAACTTCCTAAGACTGTAGGTTGGCTTCTTCTGTTGTATTTGCTGGCTCTGCAGTTACTGGCCTATCGTTTCCTCTTGCCGCAGTGGACGCATGAGATGGTTTTCCTGCCTGAGCAATATTACCGTATCCCGATGATGTTGCCTGCACTGATGTGGATAATCCCTGTTGTGGTGATCATCGTTTTCGTGGTGCAGTCGCTGATAAAGTCTGTCAGATGGCATATGCCTGTACAGTTTGTGGTGGCTCTGGTATTGGGCTATATAGGTATGACCAGTGGCTATGACAAGGATATGTTTGAACTTATCCGTCAGGACTATCTGGTGAGAAACGAACGATGGGATGATATCGTGAAACGTGCTCAGGAGTATCAGGTAAAAACACCGTTCAGTTCCGTATGTGTGAATCTGGCCTTGTCTCAAAAGCATCAGTTGGCTGATCGGATGTTCGACTTCTATCAGAGTGGTTCGGATGCGTTGATCATGCCTCGTATCCGTGATCTGACCTCGATGCTCCCCTCTGCAGAAACATTCTGGCGGTTGGGTATGGTGAACTCTGCTTTGCGCTATTTCTTTGATACACAAGAGTCTATCCTTAACGGACGGACAAGTGGCCGCTGTACCAAGAGAATAGCGGAATGTATGATTGTGAATGGCCACTATAAGACGGCAAAGAAACAACTTCATCTGTTGAAACGTAGTTTATATTATCATGACTGGGCTGTCGCGACCGAGGCTCTGTTGGCAAATGAGGATGCAATAAACAGACATCCCGTATATGGCAAGCTACGTCGGTTGCGCTATCAGGACGACTTCCTCTATAGTCATCTTGAACTGTACAAAATGTTTGGTATATTGTTTATGAACAACAATAAGAACACCATGGCTCTTGAATACTTTATGGGTCAGATGTTGTTGGAAGGCCAGATGCAGGGATTCATGCAGTATATGCCCGTGGCGGGAAAGTATAGTGGTTATCGGACGATGCCAATTGGGTATCAGGATGCCATGCTGTGCATTCAGAAACGGGGGATTGTCTCCGATTCGCCCTATGCGAGCTATGTAAAACGGATGATGGAAGAAAGGAAAAAAGATGAAAGTAATGATGAAGTTCACTGAAATATCATATAAGTTGTTGGCTATTGGCTGTTGGCTATTAGCTATTGTCGGTTCGTCGTGTACAGATATACCAGAGAATCCGACATTCCTCAATCAACAGCCTTCTATATACCCCGATTATATCGGTGTAACGATTCCTGCCGATATTGCTCCTCTCAATTTTAATTCAGCAGACGAAGATATCGACTGTATGGATGTGATCGTAAAGGGTAGTAAGCAAGGTGAACTGCATGTAAACGGAGAGTGGGCTGACTTTGATATTGACGACTGGCATGCGTTGACTGAGCAGAATGTCGGGGGGGAGTTGTCGTTTACGGTATGCATCAAGAAAGACGGCCAGTGGTTAAAGTATCAGGATTTTAAGATGTTTGTGAGCCCTTATAGACTTGATGAATATGGTGTGACATATCGTCGCATTGCTCCTGGTTATGAGGTTGGAGGCGATATAGGTATCTATCAGCGGGATATACATAGCTTTCAGGAGTCTGCGATCTTGGCAGAGTGTGTTGTTCCTGGTCAGTGTATGAACTGCCATGTGGCCAACCGTGCCAATTCTCACACGTTTAATATGCAGATGCGTGGTTCTTGTGGCGGAACATTGATCTATAAAGACGGGAAGCAGAAATACCTGATAACCAAGACTGATAGTACTGTCGCTAACACGAGTTATTCATATTGGCATCCTGATGGTGACTATTGCGCTTTCTCGACGAACTCCATTCACCAAAGTTTCTTTGTCGGGACAGGTCAGCGCATAGAGGTTTATGATACCTATAGTAATGTTCTCGTCTTAGATACGAGGACTAATGAACTTGTGCTTTGTCCGCTGTTACAGACAGACGACTGGGAAACCTATCCTGCTTTCTCGGCAGATGGGAAGACGTTGTTCTATTGTACAGCTAAACCTTATAATGTGCCTGCAGAATGGAACAAGGTGAAATATAGTCTGTGTAAGATTTCCTTTGATGCCAGAACAGGTACGTATGGTGACCATGTGGATACCTTGTTGAATGCTCGTGTGCTGGATAAGAGTTTTACTTATCCCCGTCCTTCGTATGATGGCAAGTGGTTGATGTATAATGTGACATATTGTGGTAATTTCCCCGTCAACCATCCTGAGGCCGACCTTTGGCTGATGAATCTGGAAACAGGAGAGACCCATCCATTGAAAGATGCAAATAGTGAGGATACGGAGAGCTTTCACAATTGGAGCCTGAATAGCCATTGGTTTGTATTCTCCAGTCGTCGCGAGAACGGGATTTACAGTATGCCGTATATCGCTTTCCTCGATGAGAATGGCCAGGCAGGCAAGCCTTTCTTGCTGCCGCAACGTAATCCAAAGAAGTATTATCTGGAGGAGATGGACTCCTATAACTGTATCGATTTTACAAATGAAAAAGTGCAGTTAGACGCCCGTGAGGTACATAAAAGAGTATTTGAGAATAAGAGAGAACAAGTAAAGATTAGATAAGATATGAAGAAGATTTTATTGTGTGTGATGGCTATGGCTGTGGTGACTATGTTCTATAGTTGTAAACAAAATAGCAATGTGTGTCGGATTCAGGGTGTTGTCAATGGAGAACAGTTTGAGGGCAAACGTATATTCCTTGTACCGTTTACAGGCCCCAAAACCGCAGAGACCGTTGACTCAATGGAGATTAAGGACGGGAAGTTCCATTTCGAGACTGATAGCATGCAGATGTATAAACTCCTTATTGATTTACGATTCCGTGTAGGCATTCAACCCTTGTTGGTAATTGGTGAGCCGGGCGAGGTGAGAGTGGTTATCGACAGCGTGAGTCATGCCATGGGGACACCGCAGAATGACTCACTGGAAAAGTGGAAGGCGCGTACGGAAATCCATAACCGCGAGTTGGGTAAAATGCGCAGATATGTAGCCGACCTGCAGAAACAAGGTGATACGGTGCGGGCCAAGTATATTCAGCAACGTGCCGATAGTTTCCATCTGGTGTATAAGAACTACTCCCGTCAGATGGCAGAGAACCTGAAGGAGGGTGTGTTGCACGATTTCCTGAAGAATATGTTCCCGCTGACGTATCAGCGAAAGTATCCTGACGGAAGAGTCGTAACGATGAATGCTGATACGAATGAAGAGATTACTGAGTAAATACTGGAAGATAGGACTGACCATCCTGTTCGGTTTGGCGGTATTCCTCTTTTGGCGATTCTGCTATCCCTTTGCGCTGGCCTATCAGGAACAGCTGCAACTGTTCCTTTTCGACGACGATTATTTCTTGGAGCGTATGTCGGAGCCTGGTGGATTTGCAAGATACATCGCGGAGTTCCTGATGCAGTTTTATAACATTGTTACCATTGGAGCTGCGATTATTGCCCTGCTCTTTATGCTGATACAGAGGCTCACGTGGCAGTTGTTCTATCCTCGGAAGATAGTGGGCAAACTATACGTAATGAGTTTCATCCCAGTCCTGATGCTCTGGTATGCGATGGGCGATGAGAACGTCATGCTTACATACGCCGTGTCGCTGATAATAGCATTGGTCTTGATATTGCTATGGAAGATTGTGCCAGACCTTCCCAGAATAGTGAACTGTTGTTTGCTGTTGGTGATTCTGCCTCTGGTTTATTGGCTGATAGGACCGATGGCACTGTTAGTGGCCTTGTGGATACATCCTGTCTGGGGATTCTATGTGGTGGGTTGCATGTTACTAAGTGCTCACTATCTGCCTTTCCCAATGATAAGGGTGGTACTGGGCGTGAGCTATTACCGTGTTCCTTCAACACTGCCTTATGTCTTGATAGCGATACCTGTGGTTTATTTGCTGCAGGGTGTTGCTTTGGTATTCTTTAGACGCTTTGGACATGCCTTGAGTAAGGTGGGAAAGCGTGGGGCTGTTGTCTGCTCTGTCATCGTGGTGGTAGCAGCAGCTCTATTGATTCCCATGAATTTCGACAAGAAGAAATACGAGCTTATCGAATATGACTACTTAGTGCGTGTGGGCGACTGGAACGGTATTATTGCCAAGGCTGAGAAACAGATGCCCGACCTGCCGATGAGCGTAAGTGCCACCAACTTAGCTTTAGGCATGACGAACCAGCTGGGCGAGCGGGCATTCGACTTCTATCAGCATGGTTCGGAGGGACTGCTTCCTAAGTTTGAGCGTAACTTCGCCACAGGGCAGTTAAAGGGTGAGATATATTTTAATCTCGGTATGGTGAATACCGCCCAGCGTTTCGCTTTCGAGGCAATGGAGGCTATACCCAATTACAATAAGAGCGGTCGTGTGATGAAACGACTAGCAGAGACCAACCTAATCAATGGCCAGTATGAGGTGGCACGTAAATACCTGCGGATATTGGAGAAGACCATCTTTTATCGTCGTTGGGCTCAGCGTACTATGGCTATGCTGGACGACGGCCAGGGAGGCAAAAGCATTGATGCCCACCCGCTATACGGCACACTTCGGAAGTATCGCTTACAGGATGATCTCCTGTCCAGCGATCGCGAGCTCGACAAGATATGCGGACAGCTCTTCCTGCACAACCAGCAGAATATGATGGCAGCGCAGTATCTGCTTATGATGCCCCTGCTCGACAAGGATGTTCCACGCTTCATGCAGTTTGTACAGGCAGTGCAGAAGCGGATTCCGTATAATCCCCGCAGTTGTCAGGAGGGCATCGCTTTTGCCTTCTTCCAGCAGCGGCAGAACCCTCCACAGGGTTTCATCAATGATTATGTATTGCGGCGGATGAATGAATTCGCCAACGTGTACGGTTCAGACAAAAACTCGCCCGAACTAGACAGATTCAAGAATACGGTATGGTATTATTTAATGGTAGGACAATGAGGAAAAAAACTGTATATTGGCTGGCGGTCGTTGGCTGTTGGCTGCTGGTCGCATGTACGTCGGGTGTAGAGAATCCTATAAAGGTGGACTCATTGCCCGCTATCTATCCCGATTACGTCGGGGTGACGATTCCTGCGGAGATAGCCCCGCTGAACTTTAACAGCACCGAGCCTGACGTCGATGCGATGGATGTGGTGGTGCGTGGCTCTAAGGGCGGAGAATTGCATCTGCAAGGCGACGAAGCCGACTTTGATATCACTGACTGGCATGAGCTGACACAGCAGAACAAGGGTGGCGAACTCACCTTTACCGTATGTACCCGAAAAAACGGACAGTGGCAGCAGTATAAGGACTTTACGGTCAGTGTGAGTCTATATGCCCTCGATGAGTGGGGACTCACCTATCGTCGCATAGCTCCCGGTTATGAGGTGTTTAGCAAAATGGGCCTTTACCAGCGTAATCTCTCGTGCTTCGATGAGTATCCTATTATTGAGAATACCCTAGTGCCGGGCATGTGTGTCAACTGTCACTCGGCGCGGCAGACCGATCCCTCGCAATTTGTCTTCCATGTCCGTGGCGACCATGGTGCAACGATGTTCCAGACAGATGGTCAGCGTGAATGGCTCAAGGCCAGCAACGACCAGTTGGGCGGCTCAATGGTCTATCCCTACTGGCATCCTAGCGGGCAGTATTGTGCTTTCTCGACTAATCAGACACGTCAGGGCTTCCATGTAGCTCCTAATGAACGTATCGAGGTTTTCGACTTGTCAAGTGATGTGTTTGTCTATAATCCAGCCACCCACGAGATTATTAAGGACTCGCTGCTCTCTACAAAAGACTGGAGCGAGAACTCGCCCGTGTTCTCTCCCGATGGCAGGACACTATATTTCATGACCTGTAAGCAGCAGGATTATCCAATGCACTATAAGGACGAGAAGTATAACCTCTGCAAGATAGCCTTCGACCCCGAGACGGGGCGTTATGGCGAGCAAGTGGATACCATTTTCAATGCTGTGGCTATGGGTAAGAGTCTCACATGGCCGCGTCCCAGTTACGACGGGAAGTACATCCTCTTTACGCTGATGGACTATGGCTATTTCTCTATCTGGCATGAGGAGAGTAATCAGTGGCTGCTCGATCTTCAGACGGGAGAAGTGCGTGAGTTGAAGGAAATCAATAGTGAACGGGCCGACAGCTATCACAACTGGAACATCAATTCCCACTGGATAGTCTTTACCAGTCGCAGGGACGATGGGCTTTACAGCCGTCTCTACCTGGCAAGTGTCGACGAGCAGGGGCGCTTTTCTAAACCCTTTCTGTTGCCACAGCGCCATCCGAAGGAATATTATGAAGAAAGTATTTTTTCTTTCAATGTACCCGACTTTACGAAGTCGAAGGTGGTGTTTGATGCCTACGAGGCAGGCCGCGAAATCGTCTCGGATAAGCGTATTGGAACAAAAGTCAGTTCTCTCGCCAAATAAGGGATAATCTCCCTAATAACAAAACAACTTGTTTTGTTCTCGTTCAGATAGTCTTTTACACTCTAAGGAACTATCTCTTTGAAGACAAAACAAGTTGTTTTGTTGTTACGGTAATAAAGGTTTGCTTTTAGATGAAAGGTTATTTGAATGAAATAGCTTGTTCTTTCATCACTTTGACCACGTCATCTACGTCGAATGGAACCTTGCCCTTGCCCAGTTCTGGCGCGTTAAACGACTTCAGGTTGTTGTCGTAGAACGTTGGGTGCTGCTGTGGCAGACAGAAGGGCTTATGGGTCTTGCCGTCTTTGTCAACGTAGCAGAAGTAAGGCTTGCCGTATAGCCCGTCGTCGCGTTTCGAGGCGAAGACAAACCAGCGGCTGTTCGATGACCATGAATGGTATGTATCACTCTTCTGACTATTGACTATGCTGAGGCTGTCAACAGCGCCCGTTTGAAGGTTTATCATCTGTAGGTCGGCCTCTGGATGCCAGATCGGGAAGGTGCCATAGTCGGCTACTGTGAAGAGTACAAAACGTCCGTCAGGACTAATGCGGGGGTGGCAGACACTCCTCTGGTTGAAAAGTGTGTCGATTTTCGTACCAATGGTGCCGTCGCTCTCGTTGAAAGGGATGCGCACAAGACTGTATTGCAGGTTCTTGATATCCTGAGGCAGGCTCACAGTGTCGGCACTGCAATAGTAGATGTACTTGCCATCGGGCGAGAACGTGGGGAAGGTCTCGAATTTCAGGCTGTCGGCCAACAGGGGCGATGAGATGATGCGGTGCTCCAGCATATCGGCCACGTAGACGTTTGATGCTGCATCGTAGACTTCCAGGCGTTTACTGGCCAGACTGTGGAAGGCAGGAATGATCTTTTGGGTGGAGTAGGTGATGTAACGCCCCGTAGGACTGAAACAGAAGTACACGCTACCCGGGATGTTGAGCTTGCTCAGTTGGCCATTGCGGTTCAGGATGGCACCGCCGCCAGGACCGCGTACATACATCATCGACAGTTCTGGGTCTTGATTGGCGTAGGTGTGGCAGTTCATACAGCGGTTCTCCAGTTGCTCATGGTGGGCTAGAGCATTTACGTTGAAGTTCTCCACGCAACGTTGCTGAATCTGCACGTGATTCCAAATCTCATAGTCGGGTTCGATGAGGCGGTAGGTAAGGTAAGGATCCACTTTATCGCTCACCACCTGCCATTTAAACGACTTGTATTGTGTCCATGTCCCGTCGATGAGTGCTGTCACGGTGACCTCTATCTCTTTATCGGCCGATTGCTGCATCAGCATCTTCCAGTCGTCGATGTCGAACACGGCCTCATTGCCGCGCGTATTCAGTGTCAGTTCTCCAGCCCTCACCTCGATGGCTTCGCAGTTGGCACGGAGCAGGAAGTTCAGCGGAGCAATATTCTCGGGAACGGTCACGTCGCAGTAGTCGGGATATATAGGAGGCAACTCGCTGTTCTGCTGCACGTTCTCTGGAGTAGGTGCGCAAGAAAGGTAAAAAGGTAAAAATGTGAAAATGTAAAACAGTCGTCTCATATCTCTGGTGCTTTAATCTTATCAAAGTAATACCAGTAAGAGCCCTTGAACAGAGTGCTGCCACGTTGTTGGTTGTATTGCTGGAACCGTTCAAAAACGTCACTCCGCTGTATGTACTTCTCCCACTCTTCTTGTGAGGCGTCTGTGCCAGCCAGCCAGATGCAAAGGGCTTCCTGATAGAGCGGTTTCAGGCGAGGCCTGCCAGTCTCTATGCAATAGCGATCGTAGTCGCGCTTGAAGTTGGTGATATCCTTCAGCAACAAGTTGCTGCACAGAATATAGTCGAGGGCGATGGTGTTGTCGGGATTAGTATCGAGCAGTTGCATCATCAGGAAATGAGCATTGTCGGAAATGGTTATCGTGTCACGCCGGTTTGCCCTCTGCATTTTCTCTTGATAGATTTTCTGGCCGTGTTGGCGGATGTTCTCTGCCCACTTTCTGTATACCAGTGTCTTATCGAGGATGCGCAGATACTTTTCTGCCGCCAGAGAGTCACCGCTAACGATATTGCATTCTGCCAAGCGGCGCATCATACGGACATTGCGGTTGTTATGAGAAAAGACGTTGGTCATCATGGCAGCTCGCTCTGTAAAGGTCATGTCGCCCAGTGCCCAGTAGAGCTCATTCATGTTACGAATGGTGAGCATAGGGGTCTTTGGTCCGATTTTCTCGAAGGTGCCAAGATAGTTTGGCGTGAACTTAAGCAGATGGTCTGGTAGTTGGTCACGCTGAGCCTGTGACAGATTGTAGAAGAATAGCATCTGGTCTGTCCATTGGTCAGAGCTCTCTACCAGCTGGATCACTTTGTTGTGGTTACCGAAGTAGTATTCACAGTCAACGGCAAAGTCCTTCTCAAGAATGAAGTCGGGGCCTTGCAACTTCTTTACTTGGGGCAGCCCGAAGAGCAGCCAGCCAGGCAACAGAAGACAGCAACAAACGGCAACCTGCTTCTTCCGACCTTTGACAAGTGATACCAGCCATAACAGCAGTGTCCAGCCCATGACGGTGATGGTAGATGACAGGCGGTAGCTGGTGCTGAAATGGCAGACAGCAAGGAAGGTCATCAGTACCAATGCCAATAACTGCGATACGATGTGGTTGACCTTGAGATGGCTTAAGGCGCTGTAAAGCAGCATGCCTGTAGCTGTCAGACAGAATGTCAGAATGGTGGCGCCGATATAGAGGTAGTAATAGAATTGGGTCAGGAAGTCGCCCGCTAGTGTAGCTAGCCAGCCCGATCCGGTGTAAGAGGAGATATAGTCCCACGACCAGAGAAATAACTGGTTCTGCTCCTGAAAGAAGAAATGGTAAGGATAGCAGAATTGAAAAAAGCACCAACAGGCGATAGCCCAGAGGACCATCACTACCAGAGGATAATATCTCAATACCTTACCTTTCACTTTTCCAGAATCTTTTCCAGTTCGTCAATTTCCTCTTCTGTTGTTGCCCAACTAGTGACGAAGCGGCAGATGGTATGATGCTTGTCGGCCTGTCCGAAGTGAGTAAAGAGCATTTTCTGACTGAGTTTGTCAACCTGTTCATTATCGATAATGACGAACTGCTGGTTGGTGGGAGAGTCTACGTAGAACTTGAAGCCTTTTCGTATAAAGATGTCTTTCATCCTCATAGCCATCTTAATGGCATGTTCGGATAGCCTGAGATAGAGATTGTCAGTAAACAAGGCCTCGAACTGCAAACCGATAAGCGCTCCTTTCGCTATCACGGCACCATGCTGCTTCTGGATAGAGAAAAAATGCTTATGGGCTTTGCGGTTGGTGAAGACAACGGCTTCTCCACAGAGTGCGCCAATTTTCGTGCCGCCAATGTAAAATACATCGCAATGGCGGGCCAGATAGGGCAGGGTCACATCTGTGCCCTCAGCCTTCAGTCCGTAGCCGAGACGGGCACCGTCGATATACAATGGAATCTCATAGCGCTGGCATACCTGATAGATGTCATTGAGTTCTTTAGCAGAATAAAGGGTGCCGAACTCTGTGGGGAAAGTGATGTAGACTAAGCCCGGGTGAACAGCATGATCCTTATTGCCGTCGTGCATATAGTCGTCAAGATACTTGTCAAGGGTGCTGGCCTCCATCTTACCATCGGTATCGGCAATCGTGATAATCTTATGCTCGGTAAACTCCACAGCTCCTGCCTCATGGACATTGATATGACCGCTACCAACGCAAATTACGCCCTCGTATTGATAGAGCATAGAGTCGATAGTTGTGGCGTTGGTCTGTGTGCCGCCAGTGAGGAAGAATATCTGTGCGTCGGGGAGTCCGCAGGCTTCGCGGATACGATCCTTCGCCCGCTCGCTGAACTCGTCGAAGCCGTAGGGGGTTGGCTTGGCGTTGTTGTACTTAATTAGATTTTCAAGTACTTGAGGATGTGCTCCGTTATTGTAGTCGCATTCAAATGATAGCATGTCTTTTTTCTCTTTTGCCTGCAAAATTACATAATCTTTCGCTATTTATTTGCAGAGTTCGAGGTTTTTTTATATTTTTGCACACGATTTTACAATCGACCATACAGGATGACAAAGATTAGAAACCACATTGTGGTACCCATAGCCTTATCCATCATGCTCATTATTTCATCGTGGAATAATGGACTTGATAGTGTTGTCGGCCCTATTCCACAGCGCCCCAGTTACGATAATCCCTCCATGTGGTATATACAGAACCGTGGGGGCGAGGCCGATCTTTTTTATATTATCTCTACCGAGACTGGTGACCATATGATGGGTGGTGACACCTGCCATTTAGCGGACATTTATAATATGGAGCTGCGGAAGCCGATGCAGAAAGAGATGACAGCTGTTGACTCTTTCTATTCTGATAAGTTGAACTATTTTTCACCTTATTACCGTCAGGTGTCTATGGACTCGTGGGCTGATAGTGAGAAGGCTTTTGCACGTCTGCCAATAACTGTCTCAGACGTGAAACGCAGTTGGCAATATTATCTGGAGCATTTTAATCAAGGACGTCCCTTTATTATCGCGGGCTTCAGTCAGGGGGCTATTGCTGCGTTGGAGATAGTAAAGCACATGCCAGATAGTGTTATGAAAAGGATGGTGGCTGCTTATGTGATTGGCTACAAGGTGGGACAAGAGGATTTGGATTCGTTTCCTAACATCCGACTGGCTCAAGGGGCTACTGATACGGGCGTGACTATCAGCTTTAATTCGGTGAAGTCGCCGGAAAGTATTCTTTATATTAGTAAGAATACCAAGGCTTGTATCAATCCCGTTAATTGGCGCACTGATTCCGTGAGTACTCCGTTCGTGCTCTATGGCAGGAAGAAAAACGATACGTTATCCGTGCACTGTGACCCTAAGAGTAGACATATCATAGTGGAAGGTTATCAGCAAAAAAACATCATGCCGATAATTGGTTGCAAGGGTAATTATCATGACATGGAATTGAAGTTTTACTATCCTTACATTCGAAGAAACATGGCTGACCGTGTGGCAGCGTTTATGAAAAGCGAATAAATGATAATCCCCGCCAGATGGCGGGGATTATCATTTATTATAATGCTTCGAGCATTCGTTTGATGACAACCGAACAGCTAATCTCTCGGTTAGCCGCTTCAGGGATGACGAGACTGTTAGGCGATTCAATCACATCATCGGTTACGATAAGGTTACGACGGACGGGGAGACAGTGCATGAATTTTCCATTGTTAGTCCACGACATGTGCTCAGCGTCTACCGTCCATGACATGTCCTTTGAAGTAATCTTTCCGTAATCAGCCGGATTAGTCACACCTGGGTTACTCCAGTTCTTTGCATAGATGAAGTCGGCACCCTCAAAGGCTTTCTTCTGGTCGTATTCCACCACTGCATTACCTACGAACTTCGGATCGAGTTCGTAGCCTTTGGGGTGAGTGATGACGAGATCCACATCGGGAGCGGCATTCATCCACTCAGCAAAACTATTAGGTACAGCCTGGGGCAAGGCACGGCAATGGGGAGCCCAAGTGAGAACGACTTTTGGGCGCTCAACGGTCTTATGCTCCTCGATGGTGATGAGGTCTGCAAAGGCCTGAAGGGGGTGTACGGTGGCAGTCTCCATGGCAAAGACGGGACGGCCTGAGTATTTGATAAACTGGTGAAGTACAGTCTCGGCATAGTCGTATTCGCGATCACTAAGCCCAGCGAAGGAACGTACACCAATGAGGTCGCAATAGCAGCCCATTACGGGGATGGCTTCTAACAGGTGCTCACTCTTGTCGCCGTCCATGATGACACCACGCTCGGTTTCGAGCTTCCAGGCACCTGCATTCACATCAAGTACGATGACATTCATACCGAGGTTCATGGCTGCCTTCTGTGTAGAGAGGCGGGTGCGGAGTGAGTTATTGAAGAAAATCATCATCAGGGTCTTGTTCTTGCCCAGATGCTGATACTTATAACGATCGTTCTTAATCTCAAATGCTTCGGCCATCGCCTTATCTAATGGGCCGAGGTCTTCAACGTTGATAAAACTTTTCATATCTTAATATTTTTATGAATTACTTTGTAATGCTTTGATGCACATAATGGTCATGTCGTCATTAGGTTCTGCACCATCACGATGATGCTTCACTTCTGTTTCCATAAGCTCTACTACATGATGGGCATTTCTGAACTTTGTATGTCGTAATATATCAAGCACGTGGTCATCGCCAAACTGTTCCTGTCTCATGTTCTCAGCCTCACTCAGTCCGTCGGAATAAATGAAGAGAGGGCGTCCCTTGATGGATCCTATTTCCTCGCCGATATATTCGAGCCCTGGCCATAGACCTATAGGCGCATTGGACTCCATCTGAAGGAACGAACCATGTTGCTCATCGCCTCCAATGATCGGAGGATTGTGGCCGGCATTGCAGAAGTGGAACTGTCCTGTGATGAGATTCATCTGACCAATGAACATGGTGACAAACATGCCATTGTCGTTTTTCTCTGTCAGTTCCTCGTTTAAACATGTTGCTATGTATGCTGGCATCTGGTGCTGTTTTGCCAAGAAGCGGAACAGACGGATGGTCTGAGCCATGAATAACGAAGCAGGGACTCCCTTACCTGATACATCACCCAGACAGAAATATAGGATGTCGTCTTCAAGCAGATAATCGTAAAGGTCGCCACCCACTTCCTTGGCAGGGGTCATTGAGGCGTAGAGATCCAAGTCTGGACGCTCAGGGAATTCGTGTGGTACCATCGACATCTGAATTTCGCGGGCAATACGTAGTTCACTCTCTATGCGTTCCTTGGCAGCGGTGGTTTGTTCCAGTTGCTCGTAAGCTGTCTCCAGCTTGTTGTAGGCTACAGTCAGATCTTTCATGTGGCGGCTACGACGATAGAGGTAGAGGCTGAGGAAGGTGATGACAAGCACTCCCACGCCGATGGCTGTCCATAGGGTAATACGCTCTATTTTCTCCTTGTTTTGTTCCAACTCAAGTTTTGACTGAAACTCGCTCAACTTCAATTGTTGTGCATGGCGGTCCAGACTATCGTTTTTCAGTTTAATGGAGGCATGACTCAACTCTATGTTGCGATTCTTTAATGTAAGGTTGAGTGCCTCTTCCTCCAATCGACGCTGCTCCAGTTCGTCCTGGGCGTGAGCCAGTTTTAGCGATTGGTTGTGCAGCAATAACTCTTTTGCCTGGTTCTCAGCACGGATGACATCGAGCTGAAGAGTGTGCTCAGCTGTTTGCTTGCGTGTCTCGGCAGAGTTAAGAGAGTCGCTAATCAGCTTATATTTCTTGAAACAATCAAGAGCATTATTCCAATCGCCCAACCATTCATAAGCATGAGCCATCAACTTGTATCTCTCTTGAGGGTTTCTTACCGTTTGGGCTAATTCCAGCATTTGCTTGTAGTCGCCGTTTACTTGTGCATGGTATATCTCAATGAGATTACTGGAAGTTGAATTGGATTTATATTTCTCTATCACCTTTTTCCATTCTTCGTAGGCCTGATTGAATTCTTCTTTATGGTCGACTCCTTCGGGCATCATGGCGGACATGCAACGATAACTCCATGCATCCACGATGTTAGCTCCTATGAGGTTAGGCTCAGCCAGAGCTTTGTCGGTCATCTCAAGAACCTTTTCTTTCTGTCTTTTGTTATAGTATACTTTAGCCGCTCCAATATAGGCTGGTGCTGCATTGATGTTGGGCAAATGCTTCTGTTTGTACTGGATGGCATTAAGATATAGCCTTAGAGCTTCTCCTTCCATTTTGAGCGAGTTGGATTGGTTGGCATTGGTTAGGGATGAGTAGTAGATTCCGAGTTTACTGTCGTGCAGTTGGGAATACTCATTCATCGCCTTGGCTATTTCCATGCCTTTCTGGCGACTGATCCTGATAAAGGCAAAAGAAGCCTGATTTGCCCATGTGCGATAGAAGAGTCCCTCATTGCCAGCCTTAAGCGTGGCCTCCTTCAAACGCTCGGTCACGTCCATGAACTCGTCAATGTTATGCGTGGGATAAAGACGATACATCTCCTTCTCCAACTGCCCGATGTCGGCAGTTGCAACTTTCTCCTGCGCTAGCATCTGTATAGGCATGCAGAATAGAAAGAAGAGTAGGATCAATATAGGCTTGAACTTCATCAAATATTTATCTATGGGCGGGTTTGTCCTTCGCCTTCGATGAGCCACTTGTAGGTGCAGATTTCCTCGAGTGCCATAGGACCACGGGGACCTAGTTTCTGTGTAGAGATGCCGATCTCAGCGCCAAGGCCGAACTGGGCACCATCGGTAAATGAAGTAGGGGCATTCCAATAAACGCAGGCGGCATCGACATGGGCTTGGAACTTGCGGGCTGTCTGCTCATTCATCGTGATGATACTCTCACTATGGCCGGAACCGTTATCGTCGATATGCTCGAGGGCCTCTTCGAGTGAGGCAACGGTCTTGATGGCCAACTTGTAATCCATGAACTCTGTGCCGAAACTGTCATCTGTAGCATGTTCCAGATCGGGATACTTACCATCAAGGGCCGCATAAGCCTGGGCATCGGCATAGATGATGACGTCTTTTCCTGCCATCTTCTCACAAAGCGCGGGCAGATCCTGAAGACGACTCTTGTGGATGATGAGACAATCGAGGGCGTTGCAGACAGATACTCTGCGGGTCTTGCCATTATTGATGATGGCCTTACCCATCTCCAAGTCGCCTTCCTCGTCGAAGTAGGTGTTCACCACACCAGCACCCGTCTCAATCACAGGAATGCGGGCTGTATCACGAACGAAGTCGATGAGTTTCCTGCCTCCGCGGGGGATGCAGAGATCGACGTAACCCACAGCATTGAGCATCTCGCCTGTTGCCTCATGGGTAGCAGGCAACAGGGCTACAACATCCTTCGACACGCCATACTGCTCCAGAACCTCATGAATCAGGGCAACCTCTTCGCGATTGCTGCAATCGGCATCCTTACCACCTTTCAGTATGCAGGCGTTACCACTCTTAAAACAAAGCGAGAAGACATCGAACGTGACATTGGGACGTGCCTCGTAAATCATACCGATGACACCAAAGGGTACACTGACACGGCAAAGACGAAGTCCGTTGGGTAATGTCTTCTGTTTAGTGATATGTCCTAATGGCGTGGGTAGAATGGCTACATTACGCATGTCGGAAGCAATACCATCCAAACGCTCCTCTGTAAGTTGCAGACGGTCGTAAAGGGGATTGTCTTTCGACATCTTGGTCAGATCCTGAGTGTTTGCCTTCAGGATTCTCACCTTATTATCTATAATAGCACTGGCAACGGCATTGAGTATCTCGTTGCGCTGTTCGTCGGTAAGCAAAGCCAAACTCTTGCTAGCACGTTTTACACGTTCGAAAGTCTCTTTCAGTTGCATGTCTCTTCTATGTTAGGAATTCTGTATGAGGCGTTGATTGCGGATTCTCAATGAGATCGATAAGTATGTTGTCACGAGTGCCATTAGCGATGATGACATGTATGCCAGCTGACTGTACATTGCTGGCAGTGTGATACTTAGAGTGCATACCACCACGTCCGAAGGCACTTTTCTCAGTCTTGATGTATTTTGAGAGGTCGGTGCATGGAGCTACAGTCTGTATCAGTTCTGAAGATGAATCATCGGGGTGACCGGTATAGATACCATCGATGTTAGATAGTAGAATCAGTGAGTCGGCTTTCATCATTTGGGCGATAAGGCCAGAGAGCTCATCATTATCAGTAAACATCAACTCGGTAACTGATACGGTATCGTTTTCGTTGACGATAGGCAGTACGTCGTTTTCTAACATGACCGTCATACAAGCTTGTTGGTTGCGGTACTGTTCGCCTGGTTGGAAGTTCTCTTTCATCGTTAGAACCTGTCCGACATGAATACCGAACTCACGGAACAGGTCGTAGTAAAGACCAACAAGTTTAACTTGGCCGACGGCAGAGAACAGCTGACGCTGCTCTACGCTGTCGAGCGAATGATCAACGGTGAGTTCGCGTCGGCCACAGGCTACAGCACCTGACGTTACGAGGATGACCTCGATATCCTTTTGTCGGAGCCAGGCAATTTGATCAACGAGTGCGGACATGCGAGTGACGTCCAACTTCCCGTCTGAACGTGTTAGCACGTTTGAGCCTACCTTAATAACAAATCTTCTTTTCATATTAATGTTACATCCATGATGTGATCGATTTCCGGCATATTGTTGCCTATCATTCCTACGATGCTGATGACATCGAAACGTACATTGGCATAAGCGCAATGTGACTTCACATAGTGATTGATGGCAGACTGCAATGCGAGGCGCTTCTTGTAATCGATAGCTTCCTCGGGGTTGCCATATAGCCTGTTACGGCGGGTCTTTACCTCTACGAAGACAAGTGTGTCGCCCTTTGTGGCAATGATGTCAAGGTCGTGATGGCCAGACTTCCAATCGCGCTCCAGAATCTCGTAGCCTTGGTGTTGCAAGAATTCCGATGCAACCTCCTCACCCCACTTACCTAGTTCGTTATGCGCAGCCACAACTATTCGCTATTTACTTTTTACCATTTACTTCTCTGCATCCTTCTTGCGAATCTCTACGCGGCGGATCTTTCCACTGATAGTCTTCGGCAATTCATCGACAAACTCGATGATTCGTGGATATTTATAAGGAGCAGTTTCCTTTTTGACATGCTGCTGCAGTTCCTTGATTAAGTCGTCGCCAGCTTTGTCTTTCCATTCTTTTCCGAGGACGACGGTAGCCTTCACTACCATACCGCGGATATCATCGGGTACACCGGTGATGGCGCATTCTACTACAGCAGGGTGGGTCATCAGGGCACTCTCTACCTCGAACGGACCAATGCGATAGCCTGAAGATTTGATTACATCGTCGATACGGCCTTCGAACCAGTAGTAGCCGTCTTCGTCGCGCCAAGCCATATCACCAGTGTGGTAGATACCATCATGCCAAGCCTCGCGGGTTTTCTCCTCATCACGATAATACCCTTTAAACAGACCGATAGGTTTCTTGTCGCCTACGCGTACCACGATCTCGCCCTTTTCACCATCCTCGCAGCTGGTACCATCGGCACGCAGCAGGTCGATGTTGTACTGGGCATTGGGGATACCCATTGAACCGGGTTTCGGCGTCATCCAAGGGAAGGTGCCGAGGGTCATGGTGGTCTCTGTCTGACCAAAGCCTTCCATCATGCGGATACCAGTTTTCTCGTAGAACTTATCATAGACTGCGGGGTTCAGGGCCTCGCCTGCGGTGCAGCAGTACTGAAGGCTGCTCAGATCGTACTTACTCAAATCCTCACGAATCATGAAACGATAGATGGTGGGAGGTGCACAGAAACTGGTTACTTTATATTTTTCCATCTGGCGCAGCAGGGTGTCGGCATTAAACTTCTCGTGGTCGAATACAAACACAGTAGCGCCAGCAAACCACTGTCCGTAGAACTTACCCCATACAGCCTTACCCCAGCCGGTATCGGCTACGGTGAGATGGAGTGAATTCTCGTGCAGGTTATGCCAGAACACACCAGTGGTCAGGTGTCCCATAGCATAGAGGTAATCATGTGCAACCATCTTAGGTTCGCCGCTGGTTCCCGAGGTGAAGTACATAATCATCGTGTCTTCGTTGTTATTAACGAAGGCGGGGCGCTCGAACTTGGGCGCGTTGACCACTTCGGCCTTCCAGTTGTGGAAACCTTCCTCGTCGCGCAGCGTGATATATTGTTTCACCGTCGGACTCTCAGGCATGGCCAACTTGATCTGACTGATGATATAGTCGTCATCGGCACAGATGATGGCCTTTACTGAGGCGCGTGTGTTACGATAGACGTAGTCGTGCTTAGTCAGCATGTGGGTAGCAGGAATCACGATGGCACCAATCTTACACAGGGCCAGCATGACAATCCACCACTCATAGTGACGCTTCAGGATGAGCATCACGGGATCACCCTTGCCAATACCTAATGTCTGCAGGTATGAGGCCGCCTGGTCGCTCTGTTCTTTCAGTTGTGCATAAGTGGCACGTATTTCTTCACCCTGATCATTGGTCCAAAGTAGTGCTAACTTTTCGGGTGCCTCCTCTGCCCACGCGTCCATCACGTCGTAGGCAAAGTTAAAATGCTCTGGAACGATAAATTCCAGATTCTTATTGTAATCCTCTACAGACGTAAATTTAGTCTGCTTTAAAAATCTTTCTACCATATATTATTATTCAACTGTGAATGCAAGGAACTTAACGGGTTTGTCGCCTACGGCCAGCATGCCGTGGGGCTTGGTGGAGTCGAAGTAGATTGAATCGCCTTCCTCAAGAATGATGGTCTTGCCTCCGATGTAGAGTTCCATCTTGCCTTCGAGCACCATGTTGAACTCTTGTCCGGCATGGGTGTTCTTATAGATAGTACGTACACCAGGCTTTGGCTCTACGGTGACGATGAATACATCGGCCTTATGGTTGACAAAACCACCTACCAGCGACTGATATTTATAGGCCTTTGTGCGCTCGATAGACATGCCCTGACCCTTGCGAGTTACGTAGTAAGACTTCATATGAGGTGATTCTGCAAAGATAAGCTCTTCTGTCGAAACACCATACTTGTGAGCAATCTTCATCAGATTCGAGATGGTGATATCGAGCTCACCCGCCTCTATTTTCTCATACTTCTCCGACGAGATTCCGATGGTTTCTGCCATCTCGCTGACGGGGATGTCGAGTACGTCGCGCAAACCACGCAGGCGCTCGCCTATTTGTTTTAACTGTTCGTCCATATTTTATTTATTTTTATCGTTCGTCAATTATCTTATAATCTTTATATTTCTCCTTTGGGAATACGAAGAGCTGGTCGTCGATGCTACCCGCTTGGAAGTTGGCGAAGGTAATGGTGGCCCAGAATATGCTCACCTTGATACGCAACCGTCTAGGGTAGTAGCTACCAGGCGTGAGTAAGGCTTCAATGCGTTTCATCTTGACATTGGCCTTGGGCTTTGCTACGAGGGTGACAAGCAACATTCCGTCATCGGCTTTCGCGATGGAATAGGTGTAGCTGTCTGGCTCGAACTTGAACATTTGCAATTTCTCGTCCTTCTTATTTACCTTGGGGTCGTGGAGTTCCACAATCTTCTTGTTGGTCCGGACGATGTGCTTTAGTGTTCCATTGTCGTAGATGATAGTGTTCTTATGTTCAGAGACACTTTTTTCGCCTTTGTTGCACGAATAGCCTTCTTCCTTATAGACGTGGAGGATGTCTATCTTGTAGTTGAACTTCACCCCTTCCTGTCCATAGATATGGTTCCACGCTGTATTGAAGACGCGCTTGGCCTGACGGGCATTCGGGGTGTCTTGTGCCGAAGCAGTCAGACAGAAGAATATCGTCAGTATCAGCAGTGTCCGCCTCATTTCAGTCCAGCTTTCAGTCCGCGGATTACGGCAGAAGTGAAGCCTGCATGTTCCATCTCGTTGAGGCCCTTGATGGTAACACCGCCAGGGGTGGTTACCAAGTCGATGGCTGCTTCTGGGTGAAGCCCACTGGCTTCAAGCAACTCTACGGCCCCTTTCATGGTCTGCATCACAATTTTTTTTGCGTCGTCGGCCTTGAAACCGAGCTCTACGCCGCCCTCAGCTGCTGCACGGATATAACGCATGGCATAGGCGATGCCGCAAGAGGCGAGCGTCGTTCCTGCTGCCAGATGCTGCTCGTCTGTAATCAGCGTGTTACCCATCTCGTCGAAGATGCTGACAACTGTCTTGATATCCTCTTCTGAAGCACCTACCGGTACCACGAAGGTCATCGATGCCATCTCTGCAATGGCGATGTTTGGAATGGCAAGGAAGAGAGGGGGGCAGCTATTGCCTAGCCACTGCTTGATGCTTTCTGAAGATACTCCTGCAGCAATCACAATCAGAATCTGCTTCTTGGGATTCAGTTCCGATTTGATGTCCTTCAGTACACGCTCCACGAGCCAAGGCTTGACAACTACGCACACAATATCGGCAGTGTCGGCAGCTAACTTGTTGTCTGTCGTTACACTGACACCCATCTTGGCGAATTTCTCCACCACAGCCAGTGACGGATCGCTCACGGTGATGTCTTCGTTTTTGAACTGCTGGCCCTTGATGAGGCCTTCAACAGTGGCGCCACCCATAGCACCAGCGCCTATCACTGCTATCTTCATAATCTTCAAATCTCTTCAGGTTTAACTCTTATCAGTCTTTCTATAAAGTCATCAGCCTCTGCTTTCGTGAGGCACAGGGGGGGCAGAAGGCGCAGGATGTTTTGTCCTGCACAGCCCGTAAAGCAGTGCTCATGCTTGATGAGAGGCTTGCGAACCATGGCATGGGGCATGTCCAGCTCAATGCCGATCATCAGTCCTCGACCACGTACCTCCTTGATGTGTGAACTGCCGATGTTCCTGATGCCATCCATCAGGTAGTCACCTACGACACGGGCATTCTCCACCAATCCCTCGTTCTCGAATACATCGAGCACAGCCAGAGCTGCTGCACAAGCTAAGTGGTTGCCGCCAAAGGTGGTGCCCAACTGTCCGTAAACGGGCTGGAACTCTGGTGAAATCAGTACACCGCCCATTGGGAATCCGTTTGCAATACCTTTGGCCACCGTGATGATGTCTGGCTTGATGCCTAGCCACTGATGGGCGAAGAACTTACCGCTTCGCCCATAGCCACACTGTATCTCATCGCAAATCAATACAGCACCATAGCGCTTACATGCGTAGGCCAGTCCCTGAGCAAACTCTGGCGTAGCCATCTGAATACCGCCAACACCCTGAATGCATTCTAGGATAACGGCGGCAACGCCACCCTTCGATAATTCGCGAACCCAAGGCTCGAGGTCGTTCAGAGGGAGGAATCGTGTATGATGGTTATCGTTGATGGGGGCGATGATCTTAGGGTTGTTCGTTACCTCTACTGCAAGAGACGTTCTTCCGTGAAAAGCCTTCTCGCAAGAGAGCACACGTGTGTTACCGGTCTTAAACGATGCTAGTTTCAGGGCGTTCTCATTAGCCTCGGCGCCGCTGTTGATGAGGAACAGCAGGTAGTCGTCATAGCCGCTGATCTTACCAAGTCGCTCTGCCAACTCCACCTGAAGCTTATTAATCACTGAGTTCGAGTAGAATCCGATTTTACTGAGTTGCTCAGTCACCTTCTCAATATAGTGGGGGTGAGAGTGCCCTATCGAGATAACAGCATGTCCGCCATAAAGGTCAAGATATTCCTGTCCATTCTCGTCCCACACTTTACAGCCCTTACCCTTCGTAATGTTCACGTCGAAGAGTGGATAAACGTCGAATAACTTCATATACGTTCCTTTCTATACCTTATTATATATAATCGGTTGCAAAGTTACGGCAAATATCCGACAAATCGCAACATTCCACCATCTTTTTGCGTAAAATCGTAAGCAGCCCCTGCAAAACTGCATAAAACAAACATTTTCATGCCTTTGGAGGGTGCCGTACTAAACTGGGAGTTTACTCCGACTAAAGTCCGACTTTACTCCGAGTAAACTCCCAGTTGTCAAAAGGTAGATGTATAAAAGTTACATTTGTTTATTTGTTTTTCTTGAGCAAGCCTTTGGTCGTGATTTCGTCAAGTATAGCACGAGTAGAGAATGTCCATGATGCTGGTGATGCAACTCCGTCCTTATCTTTGAAGACACGGAAGTCACCAACTTCTATCAAATCATCGTCCCCATTGCTGTTCTTTTCGGTCATCACGAAAGCATAGTAGATGTTGCGGATTCCATCAGAAGCCTTTGTGCCAGAAACAACAAGCGCTAACTTGAATCTGACGCTTCCTGACTTTCCATTTGTGTCGAAATATACAGAGAAGTTATTGTCCTCTCCACTGATGAAGGCACCTGTAGCTTCGTTTGTGTTTCCATCATTGTAATCTTCGTACGACACCGTATTATTAGATGTATTTTGGTTATAGAACCTCATATATGCGTCATCCGCTGCTTCGCCGGGGTCATAATCATTAGTAGAGTCATAAACATTCACAGCGGGTGACATCACAAAGCAGCCTTCGACGTTTGGAGGATTGACTCCGTCATAGATTGCCATATATTTCTGCATTTTCTTGCGAATGTCGGAGGGAATCACTTTCTCAATGCGAACGTCCTTCTCGCCGTTGCCAGACTCTTCCTCGTCATCGCCGTCGCAGGCGGGGGTGCCGATGGCCATGAAAACGGCCATCAGCGTCATGCCGTAGAATCTATAAGTCTTTTTCATACCTAACTCCTTTCTTTGCCTGATTGTTAAAGATTCAAACCAAGGGTGATATCAAAACCACGAATGGTGGTGTGGTCTGTGATCTTGGTCAGATCCATGTAGTAGCCAATGCCAGCTGTGAACTTCTGACTGAAGCGAGCCTTGCAGCCTAAGTGTAGGCCAAGCTGGAAACGGTTCCAAGTGTCGTCACCCATGTCATCCTTTGAGAAATGATTGGCTTTCTGGTCACCAATCTTTGTCTGGGCCAGGATGTTAACACGTCCATAGATGCCTGCATAAGGTTGGATGGCAATAGCGTCGCTGGCTTCGAAAGAATACATTACGTTAATAGGAATCTTTACTGAAAGCATGCTGAACTTCGCGTCATGGCTCTTGCCTCCGTGGCTATGGTGCTCGTCATAACCATAATAATAGTCGTCATAATCAGGATAGTAGTCTTCGTACTTCTCGCTCTTGAAGAAATACTGAACGGCTGCACCAAATTCTAAGTAGAGAGGCGCGCTGACAGGCTTGGAGTAGAGGTAACCAAGAGAGAATCCTGTCATGCTTGTACTGCCTGAATACCCGTTATAGCTTACATGCATATTACTTGGATTGTACTGAAGAAAAAGGGTTCCGAAAGCTTCGTCATCAGAGGCACTGCTGTAGCTGACCTTCTCTTTGACAACCTTCTGCTGCTGAGGTTGCTGTTGCTTCTTTTTTGCCTGCATCTCGTCAAGGGTGATAACGTTTTGTGCACATGTAAAAGAGCCGAATGCGATGAGTGCGGCCATTGTCAAAAATCTGAAATGTTTCATAATGCTGTAGTTTTTAATTAATAATAGGTGTATTATTTACTTCGTTTGAATTACGATGTACTTTCCGTTGCTCCAGAATGCTTCTGGATTCAGCACATGGAGCTCAGAACTGGTCTTACTGGTCTTTACGAATTCGTAGGCCGATGACGGAATGTTTGAGAGCATTTTGGGCTTTGCTGTTGGAATCTGCAAGCCTCCGAAAGTGCGTACATCAACTTTACTGAAAAGCTCTAGAGGCAGGTTGCCATAGTTTACCTTCGACTTGACAATGATGCCATTCTCCTTTAGAATCTTACTTGAACCCATTACGACATAGCCCGTATTCATCTTGGCATTCTGGGCTGCTATCTGTTTCTCTTGGGCTTCCACTTTCTGGCTGAGCTCTGTATTACCCTTACTGAGGTTGCTCACTTGGCCTCTCAACTGGGCTATGCTTACGTTTTTGTTTTCTATCTCTGCTCGTAGGCTCCTGATCATGGCATCCTTCTCCTCAATCTGTTGATTCAGAACAGCTATGAGTTTCTGGAGTTTTGCCATGTTTTCACCTTTCTCGTTGAGTTCACCCTCCAGATTCTTTACTTTTTTGCGGAGCTCACTCAGATTGTCTGCAAAAGCTTCGAGGTTTTTCTTCAATTGAACTTTATCCACCATCGTTCCCTCTTTACCTTTATTAGTATAGAAGAGTGCGCCTTCTTGCTTGGCAATGGTGTCGAGACCTTCTGCTAGAAAACTCACGTATTCTGTCATGTTAGAGAGATCCCCCTGATATTGAGCGTTTAAAGTCATGAGCGAGTCGACTTGTTTCTTCAGTTGGTCTGTATTCTCATTACTTCCACCACAAGCCAAGAGGAATCCAAAGCATAATGCACAGGTTAAATAGATTAATATTTTCTTCATTTTACATATGGTTTTTAGTTGTTGTTGCAAAGATAATCATTAATCCTCATAACGACAATTCATATTGCAAGAACTTATCGTGCAAATTCGCAGAAATTACACGTCATTTTTCCTTTTTAATCATGCAAATTCACAATTCTTTTGATTTTCAGGCACTTTTGAGAGTATGTTTTTTTGTTATTTAATAACTTTTGTTTATCTTTGTATCCATGAAAATGACATTGATACTCTCATTACCTGCCACGGTTTGTACTATCATGGCTTTCCTTTTGATATTGAATCTACTGAGCAAATGGAATAAACCTCAGTTCAAACTCCTAGTGTTTATGCTTGTCTCAATGTTGCTTTATACGGCTCATTTCTTCTTTTTCAAAGGCTTGACTTATGCCATTCCGTTTTCTGATACCATATATTGCTTCTGTAATCCTGCTGTCTATCCCCTTTTCTATATTTATGTTGAAGAACTTACAGTCAGACATCCAAACAGACTTAGACATTTCTTCTATTTGTTGCCAGCACTTGTTTGCTTTGTGGCTGTAGGAGGCCTTTATTTGATGATGAGTCAGTCAGAAACGACTCATTTCATCGAACGATATTTGTATCACGATGAGTACACGCCGCTTCAAGGGCCTGAATGGTGGCAAGGTATTGCCCACTTGGTTGTAAAGATAGTCTTCGCACTTGAAATACCTCCTGTACTTTATTATGGATGGAAACGTATCTCAGAGTATAACCATATAGTGGAAAATAACTACTCTGATATTGAGGATAAGGCCGTCTCGTCATTACGTCCTCTGCTTATTCTCCTTGCAGGTGCCTCAATTGTATCTTTCATATGTAATGCCGTAGGACGTTATCATTTTTCTGAGATTGATTGGCTTGTAATTATTCCTGCTGCTGTCTTTTCTCTACTATTCTTGTTGATAGGCCATGTTGGCCTGAATCAGCAGTTCTCTGCCTGCGATATGGAATGGGATCTATATTCTCCAGAGGATTACGGATCGGAGTATACAAATGAATTGAGTTCAAAACTCGTCAGACTTCTTAACGAGGAACAATTCTACCTAAAACCAAATCTGAAGATAAATGATTTGGCCAGACGTCTTAATACGAATCGAAACTACATTTATAATGCTATAAACGTAGAGATGGGTATATCATTTTCGGAATTGATTAATCGTAAGCGTATTGATTATGCGGTACGTATGATAGATGAGTATCCGACTAAACATCTGAATGAAGTAGCCGTAGAATCTGGATTCTCATCTATCAGTACGTTCTATCGCAATTTTAAATTGTATAGGAGATGTTCTCCTAGTGATTTCCAACTAGAGGTTATTAGAAAGCAGAAGCTTTGAGGTGTAAGCCTGTGGTTTCGGCGATGCCAAACATGAGATTCATGTTCTGAACGGCCTGACCAACAGCGCCCTTCAACAGATTATCGATACATGAGGTAATTAGCAATTTGTTGCCGTATTTCTCAATATGTACCAATGCTTTATTGGTGTTCACTACCTGTTTAAGGTCGATAGCTTTATCACAATAATGTGTGAAAGCAGCATCACAATAAAACTCCTTATAGACATCGATAATATCTTCAATAGGAGCAGGAGTCTTGACTACTGCAGTACAGAAGATGCCACGAGCAAAGTCGCCACGATAGGGGATGAAGTCGATGTCTGCATCAAGATAGCCCTGTACCTGTTTCAAACTCTGACGGATCTCTGCTATATGCTGGTGTTGGAAAGGCTTATAAATGCTCAAGTTGTTGTTACGCCACGAAAAATGTGTTGTGGCTCCTGGCTTCTGGCCAGCACCAGTAGAACCTGTGATGGCATTTACTGCGACATCGTCTTTTAGCAGGTTCAGATGAGCAGCAGGCAGAAGTGCCAGCTGGATACAAGTGGCAAAACATCCTGGGTTGGCCAAGTGTTGGGCCTTCTGTATCTCGGCCTTGTTGATTTCGGGCAGGCCATAGACGTAATCGTGGTCGCCTTTGATGCGGAAGTCTTGTGCCAAATCAATGATTTTGACGTTGGTAGGAATGTTGTGCTCTTTGAGAAAAGCTTCGCTCTTGCCATGTCCGAAGCAGAAGAAAACCACATCAACCTTGTCGAAAGGCATTTCGTCGGTAAATCTCAAATCTGTCTCACCAATAAGTCCTTCGTGTACATCGCTAACCAGATTGCCTGCGTTGCTCTCAGAGTTGGCAAATATGATTTCAGCCTCGGGGTGGTTAAGCAGCAGGCGGATAAGTTCTCCGCCTGTGTAACCTGCCGCACCTAATATTCCAATTTTTATCATCTTTTTTCGTCTTTATGGATGCCATAGTAAACGCGGAGTGGTGTGCTCGATACCTTGATGAATCCCTTGGCCTCGTCAGCAGTCCAACCTGTCTGGGTCTCTCCATACTCGCCGAGTTTCGACTTTGTCAGGTCGTTGACAGAATCGATACCAACGGTCTCGAAGCCGTAAGGACGGAGTTTCAGAATAGCTGTACCTGTGACATTGCGCTGGCTTGATGTCAACATTGCCTCAATGTCTGGCATGACTGGCTCAAGATACTGACTCTCGTGAAGGAACATACCATACCAGTTGGCAACCTGGTCCTTCCAATACTGCTGCCATTTAGAAAGCGTTGATTTTTCCAATAGGCGATGAGCCTCGATAATCAGTTTGGGAGCAGCGGCTTCAAAGCCTACGCGCCCTTTGATGCCGATAATCGTGTCGCCTACGTTGGCATCGCGGCCAATGGCGTAAGAGGCACCAATTTCTTCAATCTTTTGGATTGCCTTGATTTTATCGTCAAACTTTTCGCCATTAACAGCAACAATCTCGCCTTTCTCAAATTGGATTTTCAGTAGAGATTCCTGTTCTTTGGCCGTGACGTGTTTCAGGTAGGCGTCTTCTGGCAGTCCCTGTGTGGGGTCGAGCAATTCGCCACCACAGATGCTGGTGCCCCAGATACCTACATTATAAGAATACTTCAGTTTTGTGAAATCTGCGAAGAAACCGTGTTCGTTTAGATAGTCAACTTCTTCCTTGCGGGTCAGTTTCTTATCACGAGTCAGGGTGATAATCTCTACACCAGGAGCCATCACGAGGAAGGTCATGTCGAAACGGATCTGGTCGTTGCCTGCACCAGTAGAACCATGTGCGATAGCATCAGCACCAATCTCCTTGGCGTAGCGTGCGATGGCGATGGCCTGGAAGATACGCTCACTGCTGACACTGATAGGGTAGCAGTTGTTGCGCAATACATTTCCGAAGATCATGTATTTCAGTGACTTAGCGTAATATTCCTGTGTTACGTCGAGGGTGGCATATTGTACTGCGCCCAACTTATAGGCGTTTTCCTCGTTTATCTTCAACTGCTCTTCACTGAAACCGCCAGTATTGGCGCATGCGGCATAGACATCCCATCCGTCCTGGGTCAGTTTCATGACAGTGTAACTGGTGTCAAGCCCACCAGAGAAGGCTACTACAACTTTCTTGTTTGCCATATTACTATCTAGTTTTTTTATTATTTCTTACCATCAATCTTTTTAATGCGTTCAATCACCTCGTCGGGTATCTTAGCGGGAAGGTGCTCTGTCGGATCGTAGAGCATAGCGGTACAGATGCAGTACTTGCGTCCCGTGCGGTGTAATACGTCTACGTTGACACAGCCTTCGCAGCCTTTCCAGAATGCCTCGTCGTCTGTGAGGTCGGCAAACGTCACAGGCTGATAGCCCAGAGCTGTATTCATGGCCATCACGGCAGCGCCACTTGTAAGCGAGAATATCTTGGCGTGAGGCCAGCGGGTACGAGCCAGCGTGAAAGTCATGTCTTTGATGCGTTTGGCTACATGATGACCACGAAAGTCGGGATGGACAATCAGACCGGAAGTCGTGACGTATTGTTGGTTATCCCATGTCTCAATATAGCTAAAGCCTGCAAATGTGCCATCTTTTGCTAAAGCGATGACGGCTTTGGCTTCCATCATTTTCTTAGCGAGGTACTCGTGTGTGCGCTTGGCGATACCAGTACCGCGTACTTTAGCTGCCTCGGCTATTGTGTCCAGAATCGTGTCTACGTATTTCTCGTGCTCGGGTCCTGCTATAAGTACTTCAATATCAGATTCTTGTTCCATTGAATTTTTTGTTGCGAATTATTTCATGTTGGGTACAAAATCACTTAAAGCTTCTACGATTTCCTGTTGCTTGACACCTTCCTTAATAACAATAAAGATGGTGTCGTCGCCAGCGATGGTTCCTAATATCTCGGGAATGTCGCTGTTGTCTATATTCCATGCAATAGAACTTGCATAGCCTGGGCGAGTCTTGATAATGCCCATGTTGCCCGAGAAGTTAATGCTGACAAATCCAGGCACTTTCATCATCTCACGGATGCTGTTGGGAGTGCTCACTCGTTTGTACATTGTTTCATTGGGCAATACATACACATAGTTGCCACTCATAGATGCTGCCTTGGCTACTTTCAGCTGCTTCAGGTCGCGGCTTAACGTGGCTTGTGTAAGTTTGAATCCTTCCTTCTGCAGGGCATTCAATAGTTCGTCCTGGCTTCCTAATTGCTGGCTCGAGATGATGAGTCGCAGAGCCTCTAATCGGTTGTTCTTGACTTTCATTGCAGTATATTTATTCAGAAATCGGATGCAAAATTACATAATTTTTTGCATCCGACCAAATATTTCTGCATATTTTTGCAAATTTACTTTCTCATATCGAATCCGATACGTACGCCATCGTAGTTTTTACTTAGTTCGCCGATAGTCTGTAAATCCTTGCTCCCGCTGAGCGCTGATGCCATTTGCAGGATAGTTAGTAACTTGTTTGCCTCGAAAAGAACAGATATGCCGCCGAGTTCTTTCTTGGCGTAGCAGTTGGTGCTGAATAATAATGTTTTGAGGGTGATCTTCTGTGTCGCCTCGTCGAATGTGTATTGGCCCATCAGTGGCGTTCCTCCAACCTTTGCTGAAAACGAACCGTCTTCTTTAAACGTAATGACAGTGTTATTAGAAGATATGCCTACCTGCTGGTAATATGGCAACAACTTCTGCTCAATCTGGACGGCAGCCATCTCACCGCCTGCTTTGGCAAGGAGATTCTCACTCATGAAAGCGCATCCCGGACCGCTATAGTTCCATGTGCCAACAAGATTCTGAACCTTTATTTTATCAAGGCCGATAACGCTTGATATCGCATTCGATACCCCTTGGCCACTCATCAGAGCGCCAAGATTGCCACAACTCATCATAAGGATACAGCCCAAAACTGCGATTCCGATTTTAATCTTTTTCATTATAGTATTTATTTTTTATTATATATACTTTGGTGCAAAGGTAGCAACTTTTCTGTCAGCCACCACGTTTTTATCAGAAATTAACTTTGTTTTCCTCGTAGTAAAGTGTCGTTTTCCTCGTAGTAAAGTTGGGGTTTACTTGTAGTGCCCTTCAGGTTTGGTGGATCCTTCATTCTGTTCTCGCTCTATATAATATATAATAAGGTGAGTGTTGTTTTCTGCCTTGACATTTATCAAGAGGCTGAAAATAATCGCATAAAAATCGAAAATTTCTTCTGAAAAGTTTTGCCGGTTCGAAAATTCTTCTTACCTTTGCACCCGCTAACGAGGAAACGACCTCTGTAAGCAGGCAAAAAGAAAGAGTTCTTTGAAAGATTTACATAGACAGAAGTAGTACAAGAAGCGAGAGCAGAGATGCTCTTGGGTAGAAAGAAACGAACCGTTTCAATTTCTTGAATTTGGATAGTCGTTCTGAGACAGATAATGATTATATTTACAAGGCTTCTAGGAGCGAGAGAAATGAAA
>NZ_JQKR01000016.1:0-56890 GCF_000746155.1 Prevotella sp. FD3004
TTCTTCAACTTCTTACCATAGACAGCGTCGATAGGATAGTCTCTTAGTGGCACGACCTCTGAGCCAGTCTTAAATACCAATTTATCGATGGTAGCATTGTCGCCTGGCCTGAAGAGCCCCTTCTCCACACGGATACGAATGACGGAATCGGAGTTAAAGGTAGAGCGAAGCGCTTCTGTCCACTCGTCGAAAGGCAGATTCTTCACACAGTTTCTCACGGCCTTCACATCTTTCTTATCCTTTACATGATAAGCTATACCTTTATAGCGCGGACTATCCCATGTATAATTCTTACGATGAGTCTCGAACCAAGCCTTCAGAGCCACCTCATCAGATGCGGCCTTATCCCACACCTCACGAGTACTGATCTCGAAGAGTAACAAGCCATCGTGATATTCCTGAAAGAGATATTTCATCTCAGGATCGACTGTTGCGAGAGAGTCGGAGCGACGGGTAAGAATCTCATCACGAGAGAGTGCCCCCTGCGAGAGATCTATCATGTTCTTGAGTTTAGCATCAACTATTTCCTCGCGAATGCCACGACGCTCAAGCGCCTGTAGAAGTTCTGTCTTCAGCGAATCGTATGGTTCCAACTGCTTGCGCTCTTTCATCATCACGATATGATAGCCCACGGGGGTCAGGAAAGGCGCACTCATCTGACCAGCCTGCAACGAGAAAGCGACATCCTCGAACTCTTTGAACGTCTGTCCCTGCCCTATCCATGGCAAAAGGCCACCGCGAGAAGCCGAACCTGGATCCTGCGACACCTTCTGAGCCAATGCCGAGAAATCAGCGCCGTTCTGAAGGGCACGGTGAACCGAGTCGATGCGTGTTTTAATACGCTCTTGCTCTTGCAATGTTGCCTGTGTAGAGAGCTCCAGAAAAATATGGGCCGGGTGAATCAGGCCACGAGTCCCCAGAGCTTCCTTCGTGCGATCATACATCCTGCGAGCCTCAGCTTCAATCTCAGCATCAGTAACAATAGTGGGACGCACCTGCTGATCTCTGTACATGGCATATTCCTGACGGAAAGATGTCAAGGTGTCGAGCTTGGCATCAAGCGCCGCAGCCACTTTCAACTTATAGTTGACAAAGAGCTCGACATATTCATCGACGCTTTTCTTATCAACCGCAGTCTCACCATTGTTCTTATTGTAGGAATATTCAAACTCAGAGCGATGAACGTCAATACCATTGACGCTCATCACAACAGGATCTGTTTGTGCCCACGCAGACACAGCAGCCAGCAGTATGCTTGCAAGCAGCAGATTTCTTTTCATTTAATTAATCGTTGGGACGACTATAGTTCGGAGCCTCACTGGTAATCGTGATATCATGTGGATGACTCTCGTTGACACCAGCATTGGTAATACGGGTGAACTTGGCATTGTGAAGGGCATCGATGGTAGCAGCACCACAATATCCCATACCTGAACGCAGACCACCCACCATCTGGTAGATCACCTCCTGAACTGTTCCCTTATAAGGTACACGTCCGGCAATTCCTTCTGGAACGAGTTTCTTAACCTCCTTCGTATCACCCTGAAAATAGCGATCCTTTGAACCGTGCTTCTGCTCCATGGCTTCAAGGGAGCCCATACCACGGTAACTCTTAAACTTACGACCATTGTAAATGATGGTGTCGCCAGGACTCTCCTCGGTACCTGCGACAAGTGAACCAATCATTACACAACTGCCACCAGCAGCAAGAGCCTTTACGATATCGCCAGAGTAGCGAAGACCACCATCGGCAATCAAGGGGACACCTGTACCCTTCAAGGCACTGTATACATCGTAGACTGCACTGAGCTGGGGAACACCCACACCGGCAACCACACGGGTAGTACAGATAGAGCCCGGACCAATACCGACCTTCACTGAGTCAGCACCATGCTCAACAAGCATTTTGGCAGCCTCGCCAGTGGCCACATTACCCACTACAATGTCGATATTGGGGAATGACTTCTTTGCCTCGACCAACTTCTCTATCACAGACTTAGAGTGACCATGGGCTGTGTCAATGACAATTGCGTCGGCGCCAGCATCAACCAAAGCCTGCATACGATCAAGGGTATCAACAGTAACGCCCACACCTGCAGCCACGCGCAAACGTCCCTTTTCATCCTTACAAGCCATGGGTTTATCCTTGGCCTTGGTAATATCCTTATAGGTAATCAGACCTATCAAACGATTATCCTTGTCAACGACAGGAAGTTTTTCGATCTTGTTCTCCTGCAGAATCTGAGCAGCAGCAATAAGGTCGGTCTGCTGATGAGTAGTTACGAGATTCTCCTTCGACATGATTTCCTCTACAGGACGATCCAGACGACGTTCAAAGCGCAAGTCACGATTGGTGACAATACCTACGAGATGATTGCCTTCGTCAACTACGGGAATACCACCGATATGATACTCTGACATGATTTCAAGGGCCTGCGCTACCGTAGAACCCAGAGGAATAGTAATAGGATCATAAATCATGCCATTCTCGGCACGCTTAACGATAGCCACCTGACGCGCCTGATCCTCAATAGACATATTCTTGTGAATTACACCGATACCACCTTCACGAGCAATAGCAATAGCCATCTGAGACTCTGTAACAGTGTCCATGGCTGCCGTTACGAAGGGGACATTGAGCTCGATGTTGCGCGAAAAGCGCGTTTTCAACTCTACTGTCTTGGGCAGTACTTCAGAATAAGCGGGGATCAAGAGGACGTCGTCGAATGTCAGGCCGTCCATTACAATTTTGTCTGCAATAAATGAAGCCATAAATAATACCTTTCTTTAAATATTGCGTGCAAAGGTAGTCATTTTCCGCCACATGGCATTCTCTTTTTAGGAAAAACTCACCTTATTAATGCAAATTAACCAAAAAAGAGCAGTGATGACTGCTCTTTTCGGGTTTAGTTTGCCATTTCTGAGATGAATTTTATTCTGACCAGTCTGATTTCGTCTTCCGAATAATCTTCACCCAATTCGTCTTGGGCCACATGCAGATTATCAGTCTCCGATTCACAGAAATAGTCATATATATCATCAATATGATCTTCGTCCATCACCTCTTCAAGGAAATAGTCGATATTCAGTTTCGTACCGCTATAAACGATTGCCTCAACCTCGTCGAGCAACTCATCGAAGTCAATGTTCTGACCATCAGCGATATCGTCAAGTGCCACCTGGCGGTCGATACCTTGAATAATCTTCACTTTCAGCATCGACTTCTTAGCCACAGTGCGAACACGCATATCTACCTGACGTTCTATTTCATTCTCCTCGCAGTACTTGGCAATGAGGTCTACAAACTGCTTGGCATAAGGCTGTTTCACTTTTCCCTCGCCAACACCCTGAATATTCTTCAGTTCCTCAAGGGTTACAGGGAAATCGGTAGCCATCTGTTCAATCGACACATCCTGGAAGATCACATAAGGCGGACGCTGCATCTGTTTTGACACCTTCTTGCGCAAATCACGCAACATTGAACTCAACACCGGGTCTAAGGCGCTGGCACCTCCATCATGGTCTGAGCCATCATCATCATCGCTGAACTCCGTATCCTTCACAATCATAAACGAACTGGGCGACTTGAGAAACTTCTTACCTGCTGGTGTCACCTTCAGCAAACCGTAGTTTTCAACTTCTTTTTTCAAGAACCCTGCTATCAAGGCCTGACGAATTACAGGATTCCATATCTTATCATCATCGTCAGCACCTGCGCCAAAGAGTTCCTGTTCTTCGTGGTGATGGGCAAGGATCTCATCCGTCTCTTTACCAATAATGAAGTCGATTACATAGTCGCTACGGAAATTCTCTTTGATAGCCAGGATGGAGTTTAGCACTATCACCAATTGGGTCTGTGCCTCAATCTTGGTCTTGGGATGCAGACAGTTATCACAATTACCACAATTATCCTTGGGATACTCTTCACCGAAATAATGGAGCAACATCTTTCTGCGGCATACAGAGGTCTCTGCATATGCAGCGGTCTCAACAAGCAACTGACGGCCGATATCCTGTTCTGCCACAGGCTTACCTTCCATGAACTTTTCAAGTTTGTCAAGGTCCTTACGAGAGTAAAATGCCAGACATATACCCTCGCCACCATCGCGGCCGGCACGACCCGTCTCCTGATAATAACCTTCCAACGACTTGGGTATATCATAGTGAATCACAAACCTCACATCAGGTTTATCAATACCCATACCAAAGGCAATAGTCGCCACAATCACATCAATATCCTCCATCAGGAAGTCATCCTGAGTCTGGGTACGAGTCCCAGAGTCGAGACCTGCGTGATAGGCAGCTGCCTTGATGTCGTTAGCCTGCAAAACGGCAGCCAATTCCTCGACTTTCTTGCGCGAGAGGCAATAGATGATACCACTTTTGCCTGGATGTTGTTTGATAAACTTAATAATATCTTTGTCAACATCCTTCGTTTTCTGTCTAACCTCGTAGTAAAGGTTCGGACGGTTGAAGGAACTCTTAAACTCCGTTGCATCGACAATACCCAGATTCTTCTTAATATCGGTACGGACTTTATCGGTCGCCGTCGCTGTAAGGGCAATGATTGGCGCCTTGCCGATCTCGTTCACAATAGGACGGATACGACGATACTCCGGACGAAAATCGTGACCCCATTCTGAGATACAGTGGGCCTCGTCGACGGCATAGAAGGATATCTTGACTGATTTCAGGAACTCTACATTATCCTCTTTCGTCAGCGACTCCGGAGCCACATAGAGCAATTTGGTATGTCCTGCGAGGATATCCTCCTTCACTTGATCAATCGCAGCCTTGTTGAGCGATGAGTTCAGATAGTGGGCAGTGCCCGACTGTTCACTCAGGTTAGAGATAACATCCACCTGGTTCTTCATCAGCGCAATAAGGGGCGAGATGACAATGGCCGTTCCTTCCATGAGTAATGAAGGCAGTTGGTAGCACAGCGACTTTCCTCCGCCCGTAGGCATCAGTACAAAGGTGTCGTTGCCATCCAAAAGATTTTGAATAATACGCTCCTGATCGCCTTTGAACGTATCAAATCCAAAGTACTTTTTCAGGGCTTCTGTAAGATTCACTTTTTCGGTCATACAGTTGTTGGTTGTTAGGCTTCTAATTTTTCAAAATGTGACTTATCCAGTTGTTCACGAACATAGTCTGCCGTGACTTCAAATTTCTTAACTCGCTTCGACGGAAAGTCAAACATGGGATCCATCATCACACTCTCAACGATAGAGCGCAGGCCACGGGCTCCCAACTTATATTCTACAGCCTTATCCACCAAAGCCTCAAGAGCCTCTTCTGTGAATGTCAGCTGAATACCGTCCATATCAAACAACTTCTGATACTGACGGATAATAGAATTTTTAGGTTCCACAAGGATTCTCTCAAGAGCCTTACGATCCAAAGGATTAAGATAGGTAAGCACAGGGAGACGTCCAATTAGCTCCGGAATTAGTCCAAACGACTTCAAGTCCTGAGGTACGATATACTTCATCAGGTTCTCCTTATCAATCTTCCTGACATTCTTTACCGAGTTATAGCCAACAACATGAGTATTCATACGCTGGGCAATCTTGCGCTCGATACCATCGAAGGCACCGCCACATATAAATAATATGTTACGGGTATCCACATGGATATAATCTTGATCAGGATGCTTACGACCACCCTTAGGCGGAACGTTCACCATGGTACCCTCCAAGAGTTTCAGCAATCCCTGCTGTACTCCCTCACCACTCACGTCACGAGTTATAGAGGGGTTGTCGCTCTTACGGGCAATTTTGTCTACCTCGTCGATAAACACAATACCACGCTGGGCAGCTTCCACGTTATAGTCCGCCACCTGCAACAGTCGCGTCAAGATGCTTTCCACATCTTCACCCACATAGCCTGCCTCGGTAAACACCGTTGCATCGACAATGGTGAAAGGGACATCCAGCAACTTGGCGATAGTTCTAGCCAGAAGGGTCTTACCCGTACCCGTAGAGCCAACCATGACGATATTACTCTTCTCTATCTCCACGCCATTATCATCAGCTGGCTGCTGTAAACGCTTATAATGGTTGTATACTGCTACAGAGAGATAGCGCTTAGCCTCATCCTGACCAATCACGTACTCGTCAAGATAGGCTTTGATTTCCTTGGGCTTGGGAACCTTTTTATTCTGATACTTGTCTGTTTCTTCTTTTTTAGGAGTTTCAACGAGATTTTCCTGCACAATACGATAGGCCTGCTGAGCACAATCCTCACAGATATAGCCACTCAGACCGGTAATAAGCAGGCGAACTTCCTTCTCACCCCTTCCACAAAAACTACATACTTTCTTCATCTCCAATCTCTTACTTCTTGCGCTTGAGCACCTCGTCAATCATGCCGTATTCTTTGGCTTCCTCAGCGGTCATCCAGTAGTTACGGTCCGAGTCTGCATATACCTTATCGTAAGGTGTATGCGAATGTTCTGAGATGATAGTATACAGTTCTTTCTTGAATTTCAAAATCTCCTTGGCCTCAATCTCAATATCAGAAGCCTGACCCTGCACGCCACCAAGAGGCTGATGAATCATCACACGGCTGTGAGGCAACGCAGAACGCTTACCCTCGGTGCCAGCCACCAGAAGAACGGCACCCATCGAAGCAGCCATACCAGTACAGATAGTAGCCACATCGCTCGAAATAAACTGCATAGTATCATAGATACCCAGACCTGCAGTCACGCTACCGCCAGGGCTGTTGATATAGATAGAGATATCTTTGCCAGGATCGGCAGAATCGAGGTAAAGCAACTGAGCCTGCAGTGTATTGGCAGTATAGTCGTCAATCTGTGTACCCAGAAAGATGATACGATCCATCATCAGTCTTGAGAACACATCCATCTGGGTTACGTTCAACTGACGCTCTTCAAGGATATACGGATTCAGATACTGAGCCTGTGCCTTCATCACGTCATCAAGCACGAGACCATTCATTCCTAAATGCTGAACAGCATATTTTCTAAAATCATTCTTCATATACGTCTTCTTATATACATCATTATGGGACACGAAAAAAGGGTTATCGACCTTTCGCATCTTGTGTTTGGGACACAAAGATAATCAAAAAAGTCGATAACCCTTCAAACTTAGGGGTTATTTTTTCCTAAAAAAACTTATTTTTCTGTCATAAGCTTGTTGAACTCCTCCAAAGTGACTGTTTTTTCGTTCAGTTTAACCACTTTCTTAAGTGCTTCGGTGAGTTTAACATCAACGGCACGATCCACGAAATTGTCTACGTTCTCGCGCTTCTTCATCTGCTCGGCAGCATAGTTCTCGATCACATCCTCAGGAACATTGCTCATACCATACTGAGCGAACTGGGCACGGATAGCTTCCTTGGCTACAGCCTTCAGATCCTCTTCCTCTACTTTAATATCATTGGCGGCAACGAGCTGCTCCTTAATCATATGCCAAGTGAGTTCCTTGATGCTGCCATCAAAGTTCTTCTCTACATAATCAGCACCCTTGTCCTGATTGTTCTGCAGCATCACGCGCTTCAGCAGAGCTTCAGGGAACTCAAGCTTACCAACCTTCTTCTCCATGTGCTTACGAACGTCGAGCAGGAACTTATAGTCGCTGTTCTGCTGCAGCTGAGGAGCGATGGTCTCAGCAATTTTCTCACGGAAAGCCTTCTCGTCCTTTACAGTACCCTCGCCAAACACGCGATCGAAGAGCTTCTGATCAACCTCAGCGGGCTGGAAATGACGGATCTCAGTAATCTGGTAGCTGAAATCTGCAGTCAGATCTTTTACATCCTCCTTCTTCACCTTCAGCATGGCAGCAACCTCGGCGTCATTGTCAGGATAAGCCTTCTTAGGATTAAAAGTAATGATATCACCAGGCTTGCAACCGTCAAAGAGCTTCTTCTGATCCTCACCCTTAACATAAGCAGGCATAACCATAGCACCCTCGGTCACGATACCACCTTCCTTGGTGTTACCATTCTCGTCGAGCTCACGCATATCACCAGTAATAGTGTCGTTGCCGCTGAACACCTCTGCCTTAACAAACTCACCTGCCTGACTCTGGTACATCTGTACCTGATCGTCGATGAGTTTCTCGTCTGCACTGATAGTATAGTAATCAACCTTATCACGACCAGTGAGCTCTGCCTTAAACTCAGGAGCCACTGCGATATCAAATACAAAAGTCAGTTCTTCATCCTTCTCAAAGTCCTGAGGCACCTGCTTCTCCTGATTAGGGAGGGGCTCACCCAGCATCTTAATCTTGTTCTCCTGAACATACTCATACAACTTCTCACCAAGCAGTTTGTTTACCTCGTCAACCTTCACGGCTGTGCCATACTGCTTCTTAATCATACCCATAGGAACCATACCTGGACGGAATCCAGGAACTTGGGCCTTCTTACGATAACTCTTCAGTGTCTTCTCTACCGCATCCTGGTAGTCTGCCGGCTCAACAGTCATGGTCAACAGACCATTGATCTTATCGGCACATTCAAACGAAATTTTCATCTTCTTATGTACTTATTTATAATATATACTCAAAATTGAGGTGCAAAATTACGCATAATCGGCTATATATTAGGCGTAATTCAAAAAAAATTTTATTTATTTAACAACTGGAAGTTCTTCTTACGGAGCTCAAAACTCTCGGTAAGATACTTCTCTCGTACCACCTGATTGGCCGCCAACTCCTCCGGAGTGCCCTGAAACAGAATGCGACCTTCAAACAGCAGATAGGCTCTGTCGGTAATGGCCAGTGTCTCGTCTACGTTATGGTCGGTAATCAGAATACCGATATTCAGATATTTCAGCTTATACACAATCTGCTGAATGTCTTCCACAGCGATGGGGTCAACACCAGCGAATGGCTCATCAAGCATAATGAACTTAGGTTCAATGGCCAAACAGCGGGCAATCTCCGTACGACGACGCTCACCACCCGACAATCGGTCACCCGTATTCTTACGCACCTTCTGGAGACGGAACTCCGCTATCAGACTTTCTAATTTCTCCATCTGATAATCACGGGGTTTACCCGTCATCTCCAGCACCGAAAGGATATTATCCTCAACTGTCATCTTACGAAACACGCTCGCTTCCTGCGCCAGATAGCCGATACCAGCTCTAGCACGCTTGTAAACAGGGAAGTCGGTTACTTCCTCGTCACCCAGGTAGATATGGCCACCATTGGGCACTATCAAGCCTGTGGTCATATAGAACGACGTGGTTTTACCTGCGCCATTAGGCCCCAGCAGGCCAACAATCTCGCCCTGCTTCACGTCGAAGCTCACATCATTAACCACCGTACGCTTGCCATAGCGCTTCACGAGGCCTTCTGTCCGTAATACGATACGTTCTTCTTCCATAATCGACTGCAAAGGTACGAAAAATAAGGCACGGATTACGCGGATTAACACAGATTAATAATAAAAATTTAAAAAATTCCGCGTAATCCGCGTAATCCATGCCTAAAAATAACTACCTTTGCATCCGAAATGCAATTTGGTGAAGTATGTTATTACACAAGTGGCTGACCACCTTTGGTCGATACCTGGCCCTCATGGGCAGAACATTCTCACGCCCAGAGCGTATGAGGATGTTCTTGAAGCAGTATATCAACGAGATGGCACAGTTGGGCATCAACTCCATCGGTATCGTGCTTATCATTTCGTTTTTCATAGGTGCCGTCATTTGCATTCAGATGAAACTGAACATACAGAGCCCCTGGATGCCCCGATGGGTAGCTGGCTACACCACACGTGAGATTCTGCTGCTGGAGTTCTCCAGCTCTATCATGTGCCTGATCCTGGCTGGCAAGGTTGGCTCAAACATCGCCTCTGAACTAGGCACCATGCGAGTTACCCAACAGATCGACGCCCTTGAGATTATGGGTATCAATTCAGCCAGTTATCTCATCTTACCAAAGATCTTAGGTTTGCTCACTATCATGCCCTTCCTCGTCATTTTCTCTTCAGCCACTGGCATCTTGGGGGCTTATGGCACAGCCTACCTAGGCCACATTATCCCCCCCGACGACCTGACAGCCGGTTTGCAGCATGCCTTTGTGCCGTGGTTCGTGTGGATGAGCATTATCAAAAGCCAATTCTTTGCCTTCATCATTGCCAGCGTTCCTTCTTTCTGCGGTTACACCGTCGAGGGCGGTAGCGTAAACGTTGGCAAGGCCTCAACCGATGCAGTGGTAACCTCGAGTGTACTGATTCTGTTCTCGGATGTTTTCCTAACCCAGTTGTTATCATGATTGAAGTTAAGCATCTCTATAAGAGTTTCGAAGATAAAGACGTATTGAAGGATATCAATACCGTGTTTGAGGATGGCAAGACCAATCTCATCATCGGACAGAGCGGCTCTGGTAAGACTGTTTTAATGAAAAATCTTGTCGGGCTATTAGAGCCAACCAAGGGACAGATACTCTACGACGGGCGTGACTTTGTGCAGATGTCGAAGCAAGAGAAGGTAGCAATGCGCCGCGAGATGGGTATGATATTCCAGAGCGCAGCCCTCTTCGACTCGATGACGGTACTCGAAAACGTGATGTTCCCCCTCGACATGTTCTCGACGATGAACTACCGAGAACGCGTCCGCAGGGCTCAGGAGTGTTTGGACCGCGTAAATCTGAAGGATGCCGACGAGAAGTTCCCTGGCGAAATCAGTGGCGGTATGCAGAAGCGTGTGGCCATCGCCCGCGCCATCGCCCTCAACCCCAAGTACCTCTTCTGCGATGAGCCCAATTCAGGTCTCGACCCCAAGACCTCGCTTGTCATCGACGACCTGCTCCACTCCATCACACAAGAATACAACATGACCACCATCATCAACACCCACGACATGAACTCTGTGATGGGTATTGGCGAAAACATCATATTTATTTACGAAGGCAGTAAGGAGTGGCAAGGAGTGAGCAGTCAGTTGATGGGCTCCACCAACCAGAAGCTCACCGATTTCATCTTCGCCAGCGACCTGTTAAAGAACATGCGCCAGATGGTGATAGAAAACGGTTTGCACCTAAATGACAATGCATAGCCCCCTACGTTTTCACTAAATCGTTTACAATTTTACAAAAACATTTGGCGGATATAGATTATTTTTTTATCTTTGCGCACAGAAATGCCCCGCAAAGATAGCTATCGAATAGCAGTTTGGAAGAAAATGCTGGGTAGTTTGGAAGAAAATGTTCACTACCTAATGCATAAAAAGTCGTAACTTTGCACCGGAATTCATTCCATAGGCATCGAATCATCAATAATCAAAAACGACAGTCAATATGAGGGCTCTCAACCGGTTGGTTATTTTACTGCTATTATTTCTGTGCTCCGCCGCCATCTATGCCGACGAAGCAGCAGATCTTAGGCGTAAAATTCCTCACCTTAAAGGGAAGCATCTGATTGCCGCCTATGGCAGGTTGTATCAACTGAGCCTAGGTTCTGATGATATTGACTATCAGCTAAAATGCATCAATGACCTCTTAGCCGAGACCCACCATCAAGGCAACCTCAAAGCAGAAGGAGACGCCAGAGCTCAGAAAATTATTCTCTTCTACAATACCGATCTCAACGACTCCATCTATGAGCAGGTACATCCCACACTTCATTTTCTCGCATCCATTAAAGAATGGAAAAACTATTACGACACATGGACCATCTTGGTAGAGACCTACAACTTTGCAGGACAGACCAACACTGCCCTGAAGGAAGTAAACGCCATGTTCGGTGATGCGAAACGGCGTAAAGACAACTACGGAATGGGCATAGCCTTCTACGCCATGGGTAACGTTTATGCGAACATGTATAACGATGAAGAGGCGGCCAGTTCTTATCAAAAGAGTATTGACATTCTGATGGACATTAAGCCAAAGCCCATTCAACTTTGCGATATCTTCGCCTATTATTGTGATGTACTTGAGAACCAAAAGGAGTATAAGAAATTAGAAGAACTCACCAAGCAATGGAAACTCTTTTTATCAGAGTACTATCAAACTAAAAAGGAAGATGGCGAAACCTCTATTCGCTGGGGGCACTACTATTTGGCATGTGCCCAAGCTGCTTTGGGACTTGACGACTTTGAAAAAGCCAATAGAATGCTTAACGAATTGCATACAAAAGTAAGCTATGAGGAAGAGGATCTCAATAAATTGTGGCTTTACTACAAAGCAGAGTTGTGCAGGAAGCAGGGGCTTTTCGATGAAGCATTGACCTATAACGACCAGCGTATGCGTATGCTTGAAGATGAAAGCGATGACAAGGGCATCGTCATTCGCATACACCAACAGCGAGCCAAGATTCTTGAAGCCTTAGGCAGATACCGTGAAGCAGCTCAATACTATAATGAGATTTACCAGATCAACGACTCTATCAACAAGAATGACACCAAGCGACAACTCACCGAGATGAACGCCCTTTTCGGACTGGGTGAACTTGAGGTGAGACACGCCCAAGCTATGACGCGCAATGCCATCATCATTGCTGCTATCATCGTGCTTTCGCTCGTCATCTTTATCTTCTTCCGCTTGCGTAGTGCCAAGCGCCTGAAGGTAGCCCACCTGAAGTTGGAGGACACTCACCAGCAGTTGCTCACCGCCTACGACCAACTCGAAGAGACCACCATTGCCAAAGAGCGTATTGAGAGCGACCTGCGTATCGCCCGTGATATCCAAATGTCAATGGTGCCAAGTACCTTCCCCGAGCGCCCCGATCTCGACCTCTTTGCTTCGATGACCCCCGCCAAGGAGGTGGGTGGCGACCTCTATGGCTACCACCTCATCGACGACCAGCTCTACTTCTGCCTTGGTGACGTGTCGGGTAAGGGTGTACCCGCATCACTCTTCATGGCGCAGGCCACACGCCTGTTCCGCACCCTCGCAGCCCAGAAAATGATGCCCGCCGAGATATGCACCCGCATCAACGACGCCCTTTCGGGCGAAGACAACGAGCGAGGCATGTTTGTCACCATGTTCCTCGGGCTGGTTGACCTGAAGACGGGGCATCTCCACTTCTGCAACGCTGGTCACAACCCGCCAATACTTGTGAGCGATGGCACTGCCGAGTTCATTGATATGATACCAAACGCTCCTATCGGCCTCTGGCCCGAACTGGAATATGAGGGCGAAGAGATAGCCGACATCACGGGGCATCCTTTCTTCGTTTACTCCGACGGATTGAATGAAGCCGAGAACAAAGAGCAGGAGCAGTTCTCCGACGAACGACTGCTTGAGATTCTGAAGACCCGTCCCTTCGAGAGTGCCCAACAAACCATCGAGATGCTCAAGGCCGAGGTCGAGTCCCACCGCAATGGCGCCGAACCAAACGACGACCTTACCATGTTATGTTTAAAGGTAAATAGGTAAGAAAGATATCCAATAACACTAAAACATATGAAGAAAGAGATAAAAATTAAAAACCAAGTTGAAGAACTGGAACGCGTGAACCAGTTCGTCGAGGAAATCGGCGAAGAGCTGGGGCTCGACATGGAGCTCCAGATGAATCTCAACCTGGTAATGGAGGAGATGGTCAGCAACATCATCTTCTACGCCTATCCCGAAGGTAAGCCCGAAGACATCGAACTTACAGCCGAATACAATGGCAAGGAACTTATCTTCGTACTCTCTGACCACGGCAAGGAGTTCGACCCCACAGCTAAAGAAGATGCAAACCCCGACATAAACCCCATCGACCGCGAAATCGGTGGTATGGGTATCTACATCGTCAAGAACATCATGAACAAAGTTACCTACCAACGCCTGGAAGGCAAGAACCTGCTTACAATGAAGAAAGAATTATAAAACTTTAATATTAATAGATTATGACACAGATTTTAAAAGAAGGTGGTAAAACCATCATTAAGACAGGAGAACGTATCGACACGATGAATGCCAATCAGTTTGAAGAAGACATCCAGCCCGCCCTTAAAGATGGCGGCGTCGATCTCGAAATGGACTGCACCGACCTCGTCTACATGGCCAGCTCAGGCCTCCGTATCATCCAGAAGACCATGCGCACCGTGATGCAGCTGAAAGGTCAGTTCAAAATTGTCAATGTCAGCCCCGAGATTTACAAAGTTCTCGCCATGACAGGATTCACCAAGTTTATGAAAGTAGAACAGAAAAAAGCATAACCGTTTATGACTATTGTATTGATTATCCTCGTACTGCTCATCGCAGCCCTCGGCACAGCCCTCTACTTCCAGATGAAGTCTGCGAAAGACTCGGCCGAGGAAGGTCAACAACTGCTGAAAGACTACCAGAAGCGTGTTGACGAACTGGAACACCTGTTAAAGGACTACCGCGACCTACAACAGAACTTCAACAACGTCGGAGAAGGTTACGAACAGGCTCTCCTTGCCTTCGACAAAATGGAAGAAGAGCGGCAAGCCATGACGAACGTCAAGGAGAAACTCGAAAAGCAGGTGAACGACCTCATGGCCTCAAAGAGCACACTAGAGCAGAGCATCATCAAAAAGAAGGAGCTCATTCAGCAGGCAGCCGAAGCCATCAAGCAGAAGATTGACTTTGCAACTCCCAATGCCGCCAAGATTGCCCAGTTGGCCAACACCATCCTGAACCTCAACGATGTAGAGACAGAGACAACCATCCAAGCCGAAGACAACTGTCAGGCAACAGACATCACCGACCAGGCTATTCGCGAGACGGGCATCGACAAGATCGACTATCTGAGATTCATCAACCAGGCAGCCGAAGAGGCCCAAGCCACGATGCTCTTCACCAACCAGCCCATGGCAGTGCGCGTACTGGTGAACCTGCTCGACAACGCCATGAAGTTCACCACCAGCGGTTCCGTCACCCTACTCACCAACATCAACGGCTCCAACGTAGAGTTCGTTGTAGAAGACACGGGTACCGGCATCACTGCCGAGGACGCCGAGAAGGTATTCGAACCATTCACCAAACTCAATAGTTTCTTCGATGGTGCAGGCTGTGGGCTCACCGTTGCCCGTTCGATAGCCCGCCGCCTGAATGGCGACGTAAAGCTCGACACAGAACACGCAGGAGGCGCTCGCTTTATCTTCACCCTACCTATTTAATATATATAGATAGGCTCTAAATAACAGAGCGCCGTCATGTACTAAAGTAAAACAAGTTGTTTTACCTTGTAAGATATAGTCTTTTACTAGCAAAAAGATAGTCTTTTCGAAGGTAAAACAACTTGTTTTACTTTTTCAGGTATAAGCAATGACATTAAAGCATCTAATGCCTATCGGTCTTTTCCCCTATATATCAATGTTATACAAGCAAAGATGACGTAATGACGTTAAAATGCAAATAAACAAATAAAAGCTTGGAGGTTATGGATTATTTTTGTATCTTTGCGCCAAGAATATGCATTATATAAATTCCCTAAATTAATGAGCCTAAGCCCTAACCATTGGGATGGTATGGGGTATAGGTATTCCCCAAAACGGATGAAGCCAGCCAAACAAAGCATTTTGGAAGAAAATGCAGGTTAGTTTGGAAGAAAATGTTCATTAGCCAATTAATAAAAGTCGTAACTTTGCACCCGGAATCCATTCCGCAACAATGAATAATCAACAAAAAATCAATAAACCAATTATGAGAGAACGTTTACGCCACCAATTTAACCAATGTAGCCAACTGCACAAGTTGCTGGTTCTTTTCACCCTCATCATCCTTCCGCATTCCGTCTGGGGACAGGAAGTAAGCACGACCTATACATTCTCTAAAACGGAGAGTCTTACTGGTGATCAAAATTATGCGTACAGCGTATCATCCACATCAGGTGAAACAAATTATGGCTGGAAAATCAAAAAAGACTATCTTGGCCTTGCTGGAACACCTTTAGACAATGCTCTTGGCTTTTCAGCCATTCCCATGAACAATGGTAACAGCACCAACCAACTTACCTTTGATGTCATTTCGGATTTTACTATATCAGGAGCATTTCTCAGCGCAGAAATCACCTACACCCTCTCTACTGATGGAACTACTTGCAGTGCAGAATTTTATAAAGATAATAATAACAGCAACGAAACATTAACTACTTTCGTAGCCCTCAGCGCATCTCCCCAAACCTTCTATTGGGACAATAACACACAGATGAAGGAAAAACAATTCTTCGACGGACATAAGCTTATCCTTCACTTATCGTTGGCTGCGGGAAGTGATGATGCTTCCATTTCCATTCAATCAATTAAAATCACCACTTCTCAACTTATAGTTGACAACACTGCTGTAACAAATGCAAATCGTGACAACATCACTAGCGTTCAAGGAACTCCAACTGTAACTTTCACCCCCGCCACAAGCAACGCCCCTAACACTTTAATACTAGATGGGGCAGACATAGATGGTCCAATCAGAAGTGTCATGGATGATCTTACTATTCATCTTGCGAATAGTGTATCGGGAGAAAGTAGAATCGGATATCTTAACGGAGCTGGATCGAATGGCATCAAATCTCTCAATAACGGTACTCTTACGTTTACCGCTGACGCAGGTGCTTCACTTAAGATCAGAACTACAGGCGATGCTGCCAGTGCAGTTACGGGATTTGCCAATGTCACGATGGGGACCGGAGCCTATCTTCAGATTGAAACTCCAACAAAATACGACACTAACGGCAAGAACTTTAGATGGCAGGTAAGTAGTGTAAATATCGTCAAGGAACTGACCATCACTTCAACCCCTAGTTATCCTTTATGGGTTGGAAATTCTCAGTTTACCAGTACATCCAATATTGCCAATTTCTCCTTCAATGCTTCTAACAACAAATTAACCATTTCGAATGCGGATCAACAAAACCCCATTATCAGCGGACTGGCAAATCTGACTATCGCTCTTAATGGTAATAGCAAGGTTACCAGGGATGATTCTACCACCATTATTAGATCGATTAATCCTGAAGCTACCCTGACTTTCCAAGCAGGTACAGAAGATTGCAGTTTATACTTAAGTAACAGTGCCACAGCTTCTCCACCTTCTCCGTTAATTAAGAATTTTGCTTCGGTAAGTTATAGTGGGCTAAACTATTCATCAAAGTCTGGGAACCCCATTAATGACGCAACAACCCATGAAGCTATTATATCTTCGGCAACGATTTATCCCCTATGGATTGGTAGTACACCTGTAACTTCAGCCGCCACAAGCGGAACTGAATGGAGCTACGATAATGACAACAAGAAGCTGACACTAGACGGGGGGACTAACGGAGTCACGATTATAGGTCAGATTGTCAGTGGCCTTGGCGACTTGACCATTTTCCTGACAGGATCCACTATTCTTCAAGCCGCAGGTTCTGAGACATCCCTGATTCAATCCACAAGCAGTGGTAAACTATCTTTTGATACGGATCCCGCAGCTAGAGGTAGTTTGGCATTCAAAGATAATACAGGAACTGCAGTATTTGCTAGCGAGCCCATTAGTGGATTCACTTCTAAAACATTCTCAAATGGCATTGACTACGATGCAACAAACAAGAAGATTGATGTAACGGATTATGACGTTTTGGTTGATGGATATGCTATTACCAGCGCAAGCAAGGCTGACGTAATGAGCGACGGAAAGATAACCTATGACTCAGAAAATCGCATTTTAACGCTGAATGATGGAACAACTATTGCAGATTATGGTATAAACGTTACGAGCTCTTCCGATTTAACTGTTGTCCTTGATGGAACAATCAATGTAACAGGTAGTACATATGCATTCTACACAAATGGTGGCAAAATTAATTTTGTAAAGGCCACTGGAGCCACCAGTGTAAACTTGACAGCGACATGTGGAGATGGTCATCATCCGATCTCATTCGACTTTATTACCCTTGGCAGTGGTCTTTATTGGAAACCTATAGATTCAGAAACTACTGTCATTACGACAGATCCAGAGTTCTTGATTGTTGGGGATTACGTCATAACAGACCAACCTGTTAGCAGTACAGGAACCATTACATACGATTCTACCAATAAGGTTCTCACTATCGATGGATTTGCATTGATTGATAACTCTAATCCCAATAACGACCCAGTTCCACTGACTTATATTAAGTCTGGTATTGTAGGACTTACAGTTAAGCTAAAAGGTAATAGCGAAATAAATTATTCAAGGAACGCCTACATTTTCGAGGCAATGGGCACTGGTGCCACCATTCTATTCGATGGAACAGAAGGAGGAAAGCTCGGTATGCAGACTAAATCGACTAACCAGCCATTTAGCGGTTTTGCCGAGATTACATACAACAAACTCGCCTATTGGAACACTACTGGCAACAACCACACGATACAAGCCCCCACGGCTCCGACGATGGCACCAGATGCTAGTAATAAGGTGACACTGACCAAACCCTATGCTGATGGTTCTATCAAATACTCTATCATCTATGCTGACGGAACTGCAGGAGTTAGCGAAGCCGCCTATTCTACACCATTCGCTATGGCTGCTCCTGGTACTGTTGAAGCTTGGGTAGAGGCAAATAGCGCTACAACGGCAAAAATAAAGGGTAAGTATTTCGGTTATCAGGATGCTCCGATTATATTGAATCCTGGCGAGAAAAAGACTCCAGTACTGATTCCTGCTATTGAGACTGGAGATAACATTGACTATGCTACAACTGACTCATATACAAGTGCTGATCCATCAATAGCGACCTTTGCAGGTGGAGTGATAACTGCAGTAAGTTCGGGTAACGTCAATTTAACAACATCTCTAACAGCAACTGGTGCCAGTGTAACCACTGTGATACTGAATTATAACAACCAATTCAACACCCTAGTAAAAGTAAGTACAGATATAAGTAACTATTTCCAAGGACAGAACCAATATGGAACATATTACAATGCTACTGATAATTATACAATACCTGCAGGAATGGAGGCATATGTCATTACGGGTGTAAGCGGTAATCAAGTTGTTCTGAAGAGCCTCAGCGTATTGCCAAAGGAAACACCACTGCTACTGTTCAAGGGAACAGCCACTACCTTCAACTGCGTTACAACAGATGAAACAGATGACACTTCCGGTAATCTTCTAGAACATGCCCAGGGGGAAACTAATGCTGATAACAAAAAGTATTATGTGCTTTACAATGATGAGTTCGTAAAGGCTACCGGACTCATAACGAATCATAATTATCTCGATTTGAGTTCGGTTAATCCCTCGCGTGGTATGTATAGCATTGGCGATGAATCGACAGGCATTCGCGATTTGAGAATTGAGAATGAAGGATTAAGAGAAGAGTGGTACGATATGCAGGGACGAAGGATAGACAAACCTACGCAGCCAGGACTCTATATAAAAAATGGTAAGAAAGTGGTTATTAATAATAAATAAGGAGGAGAAGTTATGAAACAGATGATGAAATATACATTCGCAATTGTAACGATGCTCCTCGTATCTCTGGGAGCCAAAGCAAATGGAAAGGTGACTGTTAATGGAACTGATGTTATTGACGAACAGGGAAACTCAGCCACTTACACGTCGCCACAAGGACAAGGGACAGTAGCTGCCAGTATCGATAATAGCCGTGTGGTAACACTGACCATTACACCAGCCGATGGCTACTTCGTATTGAAGGACGACATCACAGCTATTAAAACCGTCAATGGTGAAAATGCACAGACACGTGCACCAGGCTACAATACGCCTCTCGACATTACAGGAGATGATATCGCCATAGGTCCTACAGGTAAAACTTATACATTTACAATGCCGACAACAGATCCAAAGTATGATGTAGAGGTTACTGTGGATTTCCATGCTGTGACTGATATTAGCAGCGCAACCATCACGCTTTCCAAGACAAGCTACACCTATGACGGCTCAGAGAAGAAGCCCAGCGTGACGAGCGTAAAACTGAGTGGTGCAGAATTGAATTCTGCCTATTATACCATTGGCTATAGTAACAATATCAATGCAGGCACAGCCACCGTCACCATAACAGGTAACGGCATCTATAAAAACACTGCCACGAAGGACTTCACAATCAATAAGGCCGCAGCAGGGTTAGCGTATTCAAAGGGATCGGTAGAAATATTTCACAAGGAGAGCTGGACACAGCCTACACTGACGAACCCCCATTCGCTTGCAGTAACTTACTCTAGCTCGAAGAAAAATGTTGCGACCGTCAATGCCGAAGGAAAGGTATCCATCAAAGGCATTGGTGAGACGACCATCTCGGCAGCCTTTGCCGGCAATGCTAACTACAAGGCACAGACCGTTAGCTATCGACTGACGGTGAAAGAGAACTATAAACTCAGGGTTGGAACGACGCAACTAACGACGGAGAACCGTCAGGACATCCTCGGTGACGGTCATTTCTTTTATGATGAAGAGCATAAGTGGCTAATCATCACCAATAACCCCACCCCTGTTGTCATAGAGAGCTGCATGAAAGACCTGACCATCTTCGTGAACGGCAACAGCAAACTGGAGCGCATCTGGTTTAACAATCGAGGCAACGCGGAGAATACAGGCTCGCTGAAATTCGTCTCGTTTAGTAACATACCAGGCAGCATAGAATTCTCTACGAGCAACACCAACGGTGTAATCAGTGGCTTCAGCAGTCTGACCATCGACGAAGAGTCGCTCTTGTACCTAGTCAATCCTGAGGACGGCCACTACAAGAATGGTAGCCTGCTTACAAAGAATGGAAGCGTGGTTCTGGCAGCAACCATCGGACAATATCTGAAGCCTCTCGCAAATGGCCAGACCGTCGTATTCCCCCCTGAAAAGGTCAGCGGCAAAGATCTGACCAACGTGGTGATTGACGACATTCTCTACACTCTGGTCCAGCATACGGGTAACAGCGAGGAAGACGATGACTATTATAGCTCCGAGGAGCGTTGTATCGTACTGAACACAGTCAAGACAACCACGGGTGTATCAATCGTATCGCAGGCTGTGGAGAATGGCGATTATATCCCTGGTAGCGACAGATTCGCCCAAGAGTTCCAAGGTGGCATCACCTTCATGGTGCCCAGCGGCGAAGGCTATATTGAGCTCGACGTGAAGACAGAGGACGGCTATAAGCTGATGGTACAGATAGGAACCAACAAGGCCGAGGAAATAGAAGAACCCTACAGAAACAAGGTGAAAATAAACTATAAAGTCAGCGAACCCACCTACGTCTACCTATTCTTAGCACAGAAACCAGTAGGCACTCGTATAGGCAAGCGCCAGAAGACATTTGGCAAAGTATACTCCATCAAAGTATCACCCCTAATGAGTACGGGCAACCCATTGGCTAGCATATCAGGATTCCCGGCCGAACAAGCGCCGGAGGTAGAGACAGGCACGGATGATGACGATCCTACTGGCATCAGAGAGATAGATGCTGACGAGCCCACAGCTGACAGGTGGTACACATTGGACGGCCGACTGCTCGGCAATAAGCCTACCAAGGCGGGTATCTATATACACAACAAGAAAAAGGTGGTGATTAAATAATAAAAAAGGCTCCCGAGGGGGAGCCTTTTTTATTATGCTTTCTTTTGAGGAAGCAACAGATTGAGCAAGACACCAACGACAGCGGAGAGACCGATACCACTGATGGAGAAGGTGCCGAAGGTAAGGATGGCACCACCGATGCCCAACGTGAGCGTCACAGAGACAATGATGATGTTGCGCGTTACATTCAGGTCGACCTTATGATTCATCAGGTTCTGCACCCCCACAGCCGCAATAGAGCCGAAAAGCAACAGCATGATACCACCCAATACAGCAGAAGGTATACTCTGAAGCAAAGCCGACAACTTGCCGATGACGGAAAACACGATGGCTGTGGCAGCAGCAATGCGGATAACTTGCGGGTGGGTGACTTTGGTAATCTGCATGGCACCTGTCACCTCACTATAGGTGGTCACTGGAGGACCGCCCACCAACGAAGCAAAGAGACAAGCCAGACCATCGCCCAGCATGGTGCGATGGAGTCCAGGATCTTTCACAAAGTCTTTCTCTGCCACAGCACCTACGACATAAACATCGCCAATATGCTCGATGACAGGGGCGATGGCCACAGGGATCATGAACACAAAGGGCTCCCACGCAAACTGAGGCAACTGGAAATGAGAAATGCTCGGCGGCAAGGCGAACCATGAGGCGGTAGCCACGCCGGAAAGGTCGACTAATCCCATGCAGAGGGCCACGATGTAACCCACGATGATACCCACAACCACGGGGACAAGCTTTACCAAGCCCCGACCAAAGGTGAGCACGAGAATGGCTGTAATCAGTGAGACGAAAGCCAACAACCAATTCTCTTTGGCCATGTTGACTGCAGCGGGAGAGAGGGAGAGGCCGATAAGGATAATGACAGGGCCGATGACAACGGGCGGGAACAGACGGTCTAACAGCCTACGTCCCTGCCACTTGATGAGCGCTGACATAACAAAGTAAACCAAAGCCACCCCGGCGATACCTGCGATGGTGCCAGGCATGCCCCACTGTTGAGAAGCGGAGATGATGGGGGCGATGAAGGCAAAACTACTGCCCAAAAAGATAGGCACCTGACCTTTTGTGACCAGATGGAAGATAAACGTACCGACACCCGCTGTAAAGAGAGCCGTGGCAGGGTCGAGACCAACAAGCAATGGTACCAGCACCGTTGAGCCAAAGGCCACAAACAGAAACTGAATACCAACGATAGTCTTGCGGGAAGGAGTTAGAAGTTCCATTTCACACCAAGGGTTGGATTAATGAAAAACGATTGGTCGTCGTAGGTATTGTAGATAAAGTTATTACTAATCTCGACCTCGGTACCAATACTCAAGTGCTCGTTACAGTTATACCACAACTGAGGTTCTGAAAGGATGACCAGCTGTCCGTGACCATTGTCTTTCTCCCCACGCCAGAAATCAATGAAACCAGAGAAGGTGCCCTTATTGTTTGCGAAGTTCAGCCCCCACACACCCGTAAGCTGGAAACTATTATAGGCCGAAGTATAATTATAGCTCTTGAAGAAACGCTTGTACATAAGTTGAACAGAGTACGTCTTAGAGAAGTCGTCGTTATGACCATTCCATGCACCACCAAGCAATGCAGACTGCTGAAAACTGCCAAAACGGTTGAGTCCACCATCATACTCGACATGAGCAGCAAAGCCTTTCTTACCAATATTGAACTCACGAGAGATTTCGGTGTAGGCGCCCTCAGTGAATTTACGACTGAAATCGATATCAACGAAATAGAACCATGAACCCCACTTGTCAGCTTTGAACTGCTCAACGGTAAGAGTTACCTTCTGGCGACCAGCCTCCTGATTGGAATAGAGGTTACGTCCGAAGTCATAATGAAGCTGCACGTTCTGTGCGTTGACGCTGAGAGCAGCTACTGCCAGCAGCGCAATTGAAAAGAACTTTTTCATTTTTATACTAAATTAGTTAAATATGTATTTCAAGACAAAAAAGGCAGCAAGGATGTACATCACAATAGAGAGGTCTTTGAAGCGACCAGTGAGCACCTTGACGATAACATAAGAGAGCATACCCAGCACAATACCCTCGGAGATACTGGCAGTAAACGACATGGTGATGATGGTAATGAAACAAGGTACAGCCTCGGTGAAGTCTGAGAAGTCTATCTTCATAATAGGCTTTGTCATCAACACTCCCACCAAAACCAAAGCCGGCGTAGTGGCAGCAGAGGGGATGATGAGGAAGAGTGGCGAGAAGAACAAAGCCACAAAGAAGAGCAGAGCCACCGTAAATGAAGTCAGTCCGGTACGGCCTCCCTCAGCAATGCCCGTGGCGCTCTCCACATAGGTAGTTACTGTATTCGTGCCACAAAGCGCCCCGCAGGCAGTTCCAATGGCATCAGCCATCAGAGCGCGGTTCAGACCATGAATGCGACCCGTTTTAGGATCAACCATATTAGCACTGGTTGAAGCCCCAATCAGTGTACCTAACGTATCGAAGAGATCCATAAAGAGCAGGGCAAACACCACAATATAATAGTTGAGGTCGAAAGCAAGGAACTGTGTAAAGTCCAGATGAAAGGCGATGGGGGCAAGTGACTGGGGCATACTGATTAATGAGAATTCACTCGGCAATTGAGTAACACCAAAGGGTATGCCAATGACAGTCATGATGACAATAGTATAGAATAGGGCGCCACGGATACCAAGAGCCATGAGCGCGCCACCAAGCAATACGCCACCAGCGGCCAATAGCGAAGTGACAGTCCAAGGAGCCAAAGCGGTAACAGTGGCATCGCTGCCAATAATGATTCCCCCGTTCTTCAGACCGATATAGGCGATAAACAGTCCGATACCCACACTAATAGAATAACGTAGGTTAACGGGAATGGCATTGACAATGGCCTCGCGCACTTTGAATACGGTGAGTAGGATGAATACAACACCTTCAAAGAACACTGCGGCAAGAGCCTCTTCCCATGTATAGCCCATGGAAAGTACGAGAGTATAGGCAAAGAAAGCATTCAGTCCCATACCAGAAGCAAGAGCGAAAGGCATTTTCGCATAGAATGCCATGACCAGCGTGGCAATGAGGGCAGCCACAGCCGTTGCAGAGAATAAGGCACCTCGATCCATGCCTGTCTCACCAAGAATCAACGGATTGACAGCCAAGATGTACGACATGGTGAGGAATGTCGTCAAGCCGGCAATCATCTCAACCTTCACAGAATGTTTTGCAGGATCGAAGCCCAGTAACGCAAGTAATTTGTTCATGATTAAACAGATTGATTATGATTTAGTTTGTAAATAATATGTGCTGCATTATCGGGGGCTTTCTGGTCGCCTAAACGACGGTGTACCTCTTCATACCCCTTCAATATAGCCTCGCGGTCAGGACCTGTAAGGATGCTCTGGAGCTCACGCTGGATGTTCGACACAGAGAATGTATCGGCCACCAACTCACGAACCACCTCACGATTGGCAATGAGATTGACAAGCGAAATATATTTTACCTTTAAAAGATGCTTGCGCAGGAAAGAAATAACCTTAGGTATGGGCGTTTTGTAGCACACAACCTGTGGCACATTAAACAAAGCCGCCTCAAGTGTCGCAGTGCCGCTTGTCACCAAGGCAGCATGGGCTTTAGAAAGCAGATCGTAGGTCTGGTTATAGACAATTTCCACCCCGCTATCTTTTACAAACCTCTCATAATAAGCAGAATCTATGCCAGGAGCCCCTGCTAAGACTACGCGATACGAATCTTTAAGAATTTTCACAGACTCCAGCATAGCAGGAAGGTTATCTTTTATCTCCTGTTGACGACTACCAGCCAGAAGGGCGATAATTTTCTTATCACCATGTTCCCCATTATTATGCTCTGCAAGGTATGTCCTCACCTCATCGGCCGTAGGATTGCCAACATAATGGATAGGATAATGGTGTTTCACCTCGAAGAACGGCACCTCAAAGGGAAGTATCGAGAATAGTTCATCAACATCACGTTTGATATTCTTGATACGATACTCTTTCCATGCCCATATCTTGGGGGATATGTAATAATAGACGGGGATATTTGTATGAGATTTTACATACTTTGCAATCTTCAGATTAAAACCTGGATAATCGACTAATATCACACAATCGGGATGCCACTCAGTGATATCGTGTTTACACATTTTCATATTACCCAAAATAGTTGGCAGATGAAGAAGTACAGGGATAAAACCCATATAGGCCAGTTCACTATAATGACGAACACGAGTGCCGCCAACAGCTGTCATCAGGTCACCACCAAAGAAGCGGAATTCTGCCTCATTATCAATCTCTTTCAATGACCGCATCAGGTAGGATGCATGAAGATCGCCTGAAGCTTCGCCAGCTATGAGATAATACCTCATCTTTATCTATTTGACAATTTTAGTAAATTAACTATGCAAGTCCCAACTATTGACGAGATTTATAGCTTGGTAGGCTGTAACATCGACCTGAGTAGGAGTAATGGCAATATATCCATGGCTAAGAGCCCAGTTGTCAGTATCTTCCGCCTCAGGTTCATCGTTCTGATAATGCCCCACCATCCACCAATAGTCATAACCACGGGGATGATGACACTTGGTAACCTCACTGTTCCATGTTCCCTTGGCCATACGACAGACACGAACGCCTTTATATTCTTTAACCAGAGGAAAGTTTACATTAAGGCATACGCCCAAAGGAAGTCCTTCGCGCAACACCCGCTCCGTAATTTGAAGGATCAAAGGGCGAAGCGGTTCAAAATCGGCATCGGCCTTCGTATCACAAAGCGAGAAAGCCACAGAGGGGATATATTTCATACACCCCTCGATGGTAACCCCCATCGTACCGCTGTAGTGTGTATTCACTGAGGCATTATCACCATGGTTGATACCACCTATAACCATATCAGGTTTGCGAGGACACAGTTCTGCCAACGCCATTTTCACGCAGTCAGTTGGTGTACCATTACACGACCAGACCTCCAGTCCTTCGCGTTTCTCCTGCAAGGTGAGTCGTAACGGAGTGGTAGCAGAAAAAGCACATGAGGAACCGCTACGGGCAGAATCAGGTGCACAGACAATGATATCGCCAAAGCCAGAGACCATGTCAATCAGCTGTCGGATACCTTTGGCATGAAAGCCATCGTCATTGGAAATGAGCAATAAGGGTCGTTTAATTTCCATAAAATATCGTTGTTTTCGGTGCAAAAGTACGAAAAAAGGTTTAAATGGAGAGATTTCTCAGTGAAAATATGTAACTTTGTGCCCAAATTTATTTTCTTTATCAAGATTAGAAACTAACAAATGGGAAAGATTATTGCTTTGGCAAACCAAAAAGGCGGTGTGGGTAAGACCACAACCACTATTAATCTGGCAGCATCGCTAGCCACACTCGAAAAAAGTGTATTGGTAGTGGATGCCGACCCACAGGCCAACGCCTCCAGTGGACTGGGCGTAGACATTAAAGAAGTAGACTGTTCACTATACGAATGTATCATCAATAATGCTGATGTCCGCGACGCAATCTATACAACGGACATTGACGGACTTGACATCATTCCCAGCCATATTGACCTGGTAGGCGCAGAAATAGAAATGCTGAACGTCAGTGATCGCGAAAAAGTTATCAAAAAGATGCTGGAGCCTATCCGCGATGACTACGATTTCATTCTAATAGACTGTTCGCCATCACTGGGACTGATTACCGTCAACTCGCTGACTGCTGCAGACTCTGTCATTATTCCCGTTCAGTGCGAGTACTTTGCCCTGGAGGGTATTAGTAAACTGCTGAACACCATCAAAATCATAAAAAGCAAGCTCAACCCAACTCTGGAGATTGAGGGGTTTCTTCTGACAATGTATGACAGTCGTTTACGACTGGCCAACCAAATATATGATGAAGTGAAACGTCACTTCCAGGAATTAGTATTCAAAACCGTCATCCAGCGTAACGTTAAGCTCTCAGAGGCCCCCAGCCATGGTCTGCCCGCAATTTTGTATGATGCAGACTCTACTGGAGCAAAGAATCATCTGGCTCTGGCAAATGAAATCATCTTCAAAAACAAGCATTAAACTATGGCTGTTAGAAAGAAATACGACCGTAATGTGTTAGGGCGCGGCTTAGACAACATCGGCTCTGGCAAAGGCAGAGGATTGGATGCACTCATCAACACCAATGACATTCAGACAAAGGGATCGTCGAACTTGAATGAGATACCCATCCATTTGATAGAACCAAACCCAAATCAGCCTCGTCGTGAATTTGAAGAGAGCGCCATGAAGGAATTGGCTGCCAGCATCCGTGAGATTGGTATTATCACCCCCATTACCGTCAGACAGACAGAACAGGGCACCTATCAGATTATTGCTGGTGAACGTCGATGGAGAGCTTCACAGATGGCCGGGCTGGAATCACTTCCTGCATATATCAAGACTGCTGCCGACGATGACGTGATGGAGATGGCTCTCGTTGAGAACATCCAGCGCGAGGACTTGAATGCTATAGAAATAGCTCTCGCCTATCAGCATCTTTCAGACACTTTGGGACTGACACAAGAAAGGATATCAGAACGTGTGGGCAAAAGCCGTACTTCTGTAACAAACTATATGCGACTGCTAAAGTTACCTGCTCCCATTCAGATGGCTCTGAAGAACAAGGAGATGGACATGGGACATGCCCGTGCGCTGCTTTCTATCGACAGTCCTTCGGCACAAATCAAGCTTTTCAACGACGTAAAGCGCAATGGCTATTCGGTAAGAAAAGTAGAGGAGATGGTGCAGATGGTCAAGACGGGTGAAAGCCTACAGAATGTCAAACAGAAGTTGGCACCCAGCCAGTTGCCATTAGAATACAGCATTCTAAGAGACCGTCTGTCGGAACTTTTTAAGGTAAGAATACAGATGACATGCTCTCCACAAAGCAAGGGACGTATTAGTATCCCATTCGCTAACGAAGAGGAGTTGGAGACTATTATGCAGGTCTTTGACAGAGTTAAAAACGGATAAGTTGAAAAGGAACCAACAACGTTGAAACAAGGAAACAATAAAAACATATGGGTTCGAGCACTGCTGGTAATGTGTATATTCATGCTCGCTGGTACACAGCAGAGCTACGCTCAAAGACAGTTGACGAAGCAGATTGCCGACAGTCTGAAGAACCTCATTGGCGACACGCTGGTGATTCACGACACATTGGTAACGGGCAAGAATATTATTATCACCGACAGCATGGTAACAGCTGCCAACCAGAGTATTGACTCGTTGGTTGAATCAACCCTGATAGGCCAGGTAAAGCAGACCAAGCCCATGAAGGATATGAGTTTATGGCGCCCAGCCCCCAAACGTGCGCTATGGCTGGCTCTGGTCATCCCAGGTGGCGGACAGATATACAACCGCAAATACTGGAAACTGCCACTCGTATACGGTGGTTTTGTGGGTTGTCTGTATGCCATGAACTGGAATAACACAATGTATAAGGACTACTCACAGGCTTATCTTGACCTGATGGACAACGATCCCGCCACACAGAGTTATAACCAGTTTCTTCATCTCGGTGCCCAGATAGACAAATCGAACAAAGATCGCTATACAGATATTTTCAGAAAGCGAAAAGACCGTTTTAGAAGATGGCGCGATCTGAGTTTCTTTGTACTGGTAGGTGTCTACGCTCTCTCGGTGGTCGATGCTTATGTAGATGCAGAGTTGTCGGTATTTGACATATCGAAGGATCTGAGTCTGAAAGTTGAACCGACGATTCTGAACAACCATTCATCCAGTAACCCACTGGATGCTTCATCACTAGGACTGCAATGCAGCCTAAACTTTTAAGTATAACGTTCAACAATTATATGAAGAAAAAACTATTTCTATTTTTGACTGGAATGCTGCTGGCAGCAACAACCAACAACCTGCAAGCGCAGGCGGTAATCAATACGACTACAGAAGTAACAGATAGTATTGACGTAGATGACCTCGATGAAGATGACGAATTCATGGAGGCAGAGGATGAAGACGTGCCTACAGAGGACAAGATTTCACTCACAGACAATGAAGGAAACGAAGAAATTATTGACTTCCCCGAGGCCATGACCTACGATCTTGATAGTCTGCTAAATCTCTATATGTCAAAAACATACTTGGGAACTCCTGGCGACTGTGAGATGAAAAACGAGAATCCTACATATCCCAAGGAGGACTATATAAACAGACTAAGCAGGATGCCAACCGTAATGGAGATGGCCTATAATGATATTGTACAACGATTTATTGATCGATATGCTGGTCGACTCCGCTACTCGGTAAGTTACTTACTTGGAGCAGCAAATTTCTACATGCCAATTTTCGAGGAAGCCTTGGAAAGCTATCAGGTGCCTTTGGAGTTGAAATATTTACCCATTATTGAGAGCGCCCTGAACCCGAAAGCTGTATCAAGAGTGGGTGCGACAGGATTGTGGCAGTTCATGCTGGGCACTGGCCGTCAGTACGGCTTAGAGGTGAACTCACTTGTGGATGAGCGTCGCGACCCCGTAAAATCTTCGTATGCCGCAGCCCACTATTTGAGAGACTTGTATCGCATCTTTGGCGACTGGATTCTCGTAATCGCTGCCTATAATTGCGGTCCAGAAAACATCAACAAAGCCATTCGCCGTTACCGTGCTGCCAATGGTCGTACAGAAAACGATGCCGTGACTCAGGCCGACAAAGATTATTGGAAGTTGTATCCTTATCTGCCAGCAGAAACTCGTGGTTATGTGCCCGCATTCATTGCAGCCAACTACATCATGACCTACTATTGTGAACATAATATATGTCCGATGACAACCCGTCTGCCATCACAGACCGACACCATAGTGGTTCACAAAGATGTGCATCTGGAACAGATTGCCAGTGTACTTGGCACAGATCTTGATATGTTACGCTCTCTCAATCCTGAGTATCGTCGCGACATTGTACCTGGCAGCACCAAAGGATATGCCATCCGTCTACCACTTGCTGATACTGGAAGATTTATCGACAACGAAGACTCTATTTATAACTACCGTGCAACCGAGTTGCTGACAAAACGTGCCGTAGTTGACGTGGCAGACGATGTTCCTACTTTTTCACGTAAGGGCGGCCGTAGCAGTCGCTACAATAGGAATGCCAGAAGAGGAAGCAGGGGCAGCAGGAATGCCCGAGGTGGCAGAAACGTAACCATCCGCAAGGGACAGACTCTGTCGCAGATTGCTAAGCAGAACGGCACCACCGTAGCTAAGTTGAGAAGACTTAACGGTATCAAAGGCAATAATATTCAGGCAGGTAAGAAAATCAGAGTGAAATAAGAAAAGAGGTGAGAGGTTAGAAATTAAGAAGGGAGTAGAATTATGGCAGAAGATGAACAAAGACTACAGGAAGAGAATGACGACAAGCTGATAAACGGTGCGTTTGAGGTACTTTTGAACGATTATCTTTCATCGCGCCATCGTAAGAAGGTTGACCTGATTACGAAAGCCTTCAACTTTGCCCGTCAGGCTCACAAAGGTGTACGTCGTCTGTCAGGCGAACCTTATATTATGCATCCGATAGCCGTGGCACAGATTGCCTGTAAGGAAATCGGACTTGGCTCCACAAGTATCTGTGCTGCTTTGCTCCACGATGTGGTGGAAGATACAGACTATACCGTTGAGGACATTGAGAACATCTTCGGTGCGAAGATTGCACAGATCGTAGATGGGTTGACAAAAATCAGCGGCGGCATTTTCGGTGAACAAGCATCTGCACAAGCAGAAAACTTCAAGAAATTGCTGCTAACCATGAGCGACGATATTCGCGTAATTCTGATTAAGATATGCGATCGTCTGCACAACATGCGCACTCTGGATTCTCAACCAGCCAACAAACAATACAAAATTGCGGGTGAAACACTTTACATCTATGCGCCTCTGGCCAATCGTCTTGGATTAAATAAGATCAAATCGGAACTGGAAAACCTGAGTTTCAAATTTGAACATCCGGATGAGTATGCAGCCATCGAAGCCAAATTGAAGTCTACCAGCGTATCACGTGACGAACTGTTTGCACAATTCACATTGCCTATTGAGGAAGCGCTCAAGGGAATGGGTATTAAGTATGAGATTAAGGAGCGTGTGAAAACGCCCTATTCCATCTGGAACAAGATGCAGAACAAACATGTCAGTTTCGAAGAAATCTACGATATTCTAGCAGCCCGCATCATATTTACGCCCAACAATAGAGAGGATGAGATTAACGAGTGCTTCAAGATATATGTCGCCATCTCGAAGATCTACAAATCTCACCCTGACCGTTTGCGCGATTGGCTAAGTCATCCGAAAGCAAATGGCTATCAGGCACTCCATGTGACGTTGATGTCGAAACAGGGTCGCTGGATAGAGGTACAGATTCGCTCAGATCGTATGGACGAGATAGCTGAACAAGGATTTGCCGCCCATTGGAAATATAAAGACGGAGTAGAAGAGGAATATACTGAGGATGAGAACGAACTGAACGAGTGGCTACGCACCATCAAGGAGATCCTGGACGACCCACAGCCCGACGCCATGGACTTCCTCGACACCATCAAATTAAACCTCTTTGCCAGCGAGATATTCGTGTTTACGCCAAAGGGAGAAATCCGTACACTTCCCGCCAATTGCACGGCACTCGACTTCGCTTTCTCTATTCATACATTCCTTGGAAGCCATTGCATTGGCGCAAAGGTAAACCACAAGTTGGTGCCATTAAGTCATAAACTGCAGAGTGGTGACCAGGTGGAGATTCTGACCTCAAAGTCACAACATGTGAGTCCTTCGTGGATTAACTTCGTGTCAACAGCAAAAGCAAAGGCTAAAATTCAGGCCATTCTGCGTAGAGACAACCGTGAGATACAACGCGAGGGAGAGGAGATTCTGAACGACTTTCTCCAGAAAAACGGCTTTGAACCGAGTTTGGCTCTAGCAGATAAACTGGCAGAATTCCACGACTACCAGAAACGTAATGAGTTCTATACAGCCATTGGAGAGAAAATCGTTCTTCTTGGCGAGAAAGACATTGACGAACTAAATGGTAAGAACAAAGCTGAAGACGATGGTATGGGCTGGCGCAAGTATGTGCCCTTTGTCGGAAAGAAAAAGAAGGAAGACACACCAAAGGACGATTTGTTTGTGGTGCCAGAGAAGTTTAACCGCAAGAAACCCGTCTTCATTAACGAGGAGAACATCACCAAGTATAAGTTTATGGGCTGTTGCCATCCTATTCCTGGTGACGATGCCCTTGGCTATATCAACAACAAGAACCAGATAGAGATACATAAACGTAATTGTCCTGTAGCGGCTAAGCTAAAAACAAGCTTTGGCAACCGTATCATCGACATCAAATGGGACATGCACAAACTGCTTTATTTCGATGCTACTATCCGCCTTGGAGGTATCGATCGTGTTGGTATGCTGAATGAGATAACTCAGGTCATCTCTTCACAGATGAGTGTTAACATCCACAAGGTTGTTATTACCTGTGAGGACGGCATCTTCGATGGTAGCATAGAACTGCGAGTTCACGATCGTGAGGATGTTAAAGCCATCATCGACAACCTAAAACAGATTCCTGACCTCAAGGAGATATCAGAGATCATGTAAACTACTTACAAAATGAAGAAACTACTACTTTTAATGGCCGTATTGGCCTTAACCATAAGCACTTCCGCTGCTGACAAATATGACAATCCTGATACGATTGTCGTGGCACGTGACGGCACAGGAGATTTCTGCACCATCGACGAAGCCATTGAGGTATGTCGAGCCTTTATGGATTATCATAAAGTGATTTTTGTAAGAAACGGCGTCTACAAGGAAAAGCTGATTATCCCCCAGTGGTTGCAGAATATCGAGATATGCGGTGAGAATGCTGACAAGACCATCATCACCCACGATGATCATGCGAACATTAACCGAGTTGAGACAGGAAAACCTATGGGTACTTTCCGTACCTATACGTTGAAGATCGAAGGCAATGCCATCACACTTAAAAACATCACTATTGAAAACTGTTCTGCCAGATTGGGACAGGCTGTAGCACTTCATACAGAGGGAGATCGTCTGCTGTTTATCAACTGTCGATTTATAGGTCATCAGGACACTGTCTATACGGGTATGGCCAATACACGCCTTTACTTCAAGGATTGCTATATCTGTGGCACTACTGATTTTATCTTCGGCCCTTCTATAGCATGGTTTGAGAACTGTACAATAGAGAGTCTAATTAACTCATATATTACCGCAGCCTCAACGCCTCAGGATCAGCCCTATGGCTATATATTCAATCACTGTCGTCTGATAGCCAAGCCTGAAGTAACACAGGTCTATCTTGGACGTCCTTGGCGTGACTATGGCTATACACTTTTCATGAACAGCGAATTGGGAGGACATATCCGCCCTGAAGGTTGGCACAACTGGGAAAAACATCGCGAACAGACAGCACGCTATCAGGAATACAACAATCATGGCGAAGGAGTCCAAACGAAAAGGCGTGTAGGCTGGAGCCGTCAACTCACGAAGAAGGAGGCCGCTATGATAACTCCAGAAACAGTATTCACTACCGAATCGAAATGGAATCCGTTACAATAGAAACCCACAAAAACATTAAAAAGTAATTTCATGAAGAAAATTCTTTTCACCATTGCTTGCGTAGCTGCATCAGCTACAGCGATGGCCCAACAAAGTCCGCTGTGGATGCGCCATTGCGCCATCTCACCCGACGGCAAGAGTATTGTATTCTCCTACAAAGGGGATTTGTTTTCAGTAGCAGCCACAGGTGGAGAAGCTCGCCAACTGACCTCCAATCCTGCCTACGATGCCTATCCCGTATGGAGTCCTGATGGCAGTCAAATAGCTTTCGCCTCTACACGTGAGGGGAGCATGGACGTATTCGTTATAAGTAAAGCCGGCGGATCACCAGTAAGATTGACGACAAACAGTGGTTCTGAGACACCCATTGGGTTTAAAGACAATGAACACGTCTTGTTCAGCACTTATCTGATGCCTTCGGCACAGTCAAACATCTTTGCCAGTGCTAAGTTTCCCCAGATTTATGAGGTAAGTATTAAAGGAGGTCGTCCTCGAATGTATTCAGCCCTACCCATGGCCAATCTTAGCATCAACTACGAGACTGGCGACCTGCTGTATCATGATATGAAAGGCAGTGAGGACAATTTCCGTAAGCATCACCAATCACCCATCTGTCGTGACATATGGTTATTGTCTAAGGGCCAATATACCAAACTGACAGACTTTGAAGGCGAAGACCGCAATCCCGTTTGGACAGCTGATGGGAGAAGCTATTATTATCTGAGTGAAAAAGACGGCACATCGAACATCTACTGTCGAAGTCTGGATGGGAAACAGGAACAGCAGATTACACACCATCAGAAGAATCCTGTACGTTTCCTCACAGCTGCAAACGATGGTACGCTCTGTTACGGCTATGATGGTGAGATTTATACTATTCGTACTGGCGACGCCCCCCAGAAAGTAAATATCAGTATTGTCAGTGATCGTTCTGATCGTGATCAGATTCGTCAGGTTAAGAATTCAGGAGCCACAGAGATATGCGTATCTCCCAAAAACAAAGAGATAGCCTTTGTATATCACGGAGACATATACGTGACTTCTATCGATTACAAGACCACCAAACAAATAACAGACACCCCAGAGCAGGAACGCAACATAAATTTTGCGCCTGATGGGCGAAGCATTGTTTACGCCTCAGAACGAAATGGATGCTGGAACATCTATCAGACAAGCATCAAGGACAAGGATGAAAAGCAGTTTGCTTATGCCTCCGACCTCACGGAAGAACAACTGACAAAGGAAAATAAGACGTCTTTCCAACCCCAATATAGTCCTGATGGAAAGGAGATAGCATTCTTCGAAGACCGAGGAACCATCCGCATCATCAATCTGGCTTCGCGTCAAATCCGTACAGTGATGAATGGAAAGCTAGCCTTCTCTTACTCTGATGGCGACCTTGACTTCGCCTGGAGTCCTGACAGCAAGAAACTGCTGGCCACCTATATCGGTGACGGAGGCTATCACCACCATGACATTGCGCTGATTGATGCCGCAGGCAAGGATGCCCCCTTCAATCTGACTAACAGCGCCTACAACGATGATAACGCCAAATGGGTGATGGGTGGCAAGGCTATGCTTTTCATGAGTGACAGAGAGGGATATAAGAATCACGGTGGACATGGCGTAGAGAATGACTATTTCCTGATGTTTTTCGACATAGACGCGTATGAGCGTTTCCTTATGACTAAGGAAGAAAAGGAGATATACGACAAAAATAACAAAAACGCATCAACACCAACAGCGCTCGACTTAAAGAATTGCCGTAAGCGTGTGGTTCGTGTAACTCCCAACTCCTCATCTCTTGGAGATGCAGTGATGACCAACAAAGGTGATACTATCTATTATCAGGCAGCCTTTGAAGGTGGCTACGATCTCTGGAAGCATGACCTACTCGAAAACAAAACAGAGATTGTGCTGAAGGATGCAGGATATGGTCTCCTTGATACAGACGCCAAAGTCAATGAGCTCTACCTGACCACGAAAGGTGGCATCAAGAAAATTGACCTCGCAAAAGGCAAACCTACAAACATCGATTTTGAGGCTGTATTCAACTACCGCCCCTACGCAGAACGCCAGAACCTCTTTGACCACATATGGCGACAAGTAAAGGATAAGTTCTACAGAACAGACCTTCATGGTGTAGACTGGGAAGAATATCGCGAGATCTACGCAAAATTTCTACCTTATATTAATAATGAGTATGATTTTCAGGACATGCTGAGTGAACTGCTTGGCGAACTGAATGCCTCGCATACTGGTGCCCGTTATCGTCCCACAGCACCAACACAGACTGCGGAATTGGGAGTTTTCTTCGACGACAGTTACGAAGGCGATGGATTGAAGATAAAGGAGATTGTATATGGTGGTCCGCTTTCTATCCGCAATACAGGCATCAAGGCAGGCGACATCATTGAACGCATCAATGGTATTGCCATCAAGAAAGATGAAGATTATTTCCCATTGTTAGAGGGGCAAGCCAATAAGCCTATACGTCTGACAGTTGGCGGCAAGAATATTACCGTTAAACCCATTACGAAATCAAAGCTCACTGATCTTCTCTATGATCGTTGGGTAGAGCGTAATCGCCAGCTTGTAGACAGCCTCTCTGGCGGACGTCTGGCTTATGTGCACATTGAGTCGATGAATGGCGACTGTTTCCGTAAACTGTATAATGAATTGCTGAATGAAGACAATCGAAACCGCGATGCTGTGATTGTAGATGAACGCCACAATGGTGGTGGCTATCTGCACGACGATTTGTGCCATCTGCTGAGTGGACGACAGCACTCCCACTTCCTGGCTCACGGAAAATACTTAGGCGTCGAACCGTCAGCCCAGTGGATCAAGCCCTCGTGTGTATTGCTCTGCGAGGACGATTACAGTAACGCCTGTGGTTTCCCCAGAGAATATCAGGACCTGAAGATTGGAAAACTCATTGGGACCCCTGTGGCAGGTACAGCCTCAAGTGTATGGTGGGAGACTCTTGTTAATGGCATCACCTTTGGTATTCCCCAGGTGGGACGTATTGACATGCGTGGCGATTATGGAGAGAACACACTCCTTAAGCCAGAAATCATTGTCTACAACACACCAGAGGATTATCTCACAGGACACGATCGCCAATTGGAGAGGGCTGTTGAAGAGATGTTGAAGGAAGCAGATGCTTTCAAGGAGAAAACCCAAAACGAATTTGGAGGAAGACCTCGACAATAACAATAAATCCCCGCTCTGTTGAGCGGGGATTTATTGATTTATTATATTTACTGGAGATAGTCTAACTGTTTCTTCAGTATCTGCAGGTTATCACGCACCTCTATCAGTTTCTCCAAGGCATCAGCCTTAGTCTCAACGCCCTTACGGTTCTGCGTCAGAATCTTGCGTGCAGCAGCCAACTTGAACCCACGCTCTTTTACAAGATTATGAATCAATCGAATCTGCTCAATATCCTTCTCCTGATACTGACGCGTGTTAGAAGGACCGCTCACTTTTGGTTTCAGAAAAGGAAACTCCTGTTCCCAATAACGAAGTGTACTCTCATTGAGACCGAACATCTCTGCCACCTCCTTGATGGAGTAGTAGAGTTTCAGATTCTTGTTCAGATTCAGCGCCATAATAACCTCCTTTTATACCATTATACTTTTTTCCTTTTCACCTTTATAGGTTGCAGAGTTCAACGACCTTGTCGATAGCAGCAGTAAGACCATCAGGGTTCTTGCCACCTGCACTGGCGAAGTGAGGCTGTCCGCCGCCGCCGCCCTGCATCAGTTTGGCAGCCTCGCGCACCAGCTGACCTGCATTCAGGCCATGATCCTTCACCATATCATCGCTCAGCATTACATTAAGCATAGGCTTGCCATCAAAGACGGTACCTACCACACAAACGAGATTCTCAGCATGCAACTCACGTACCTTGAACACGAGGTCCTTGGCTGCGTTGGGCATCATATCATATTTACCAGTAATCACCGTTACGCCATTCACAGCGCGAGCCTTGCCGACAAGTTCCTGAGCCAATGCCTGAACGCGCTGGGCCTGGAACTGCTCTATTTCTTTCTTCATGGAATCATGCTCCTCGATGTACTTGGCTATCACGCCCTGTAAATCTTTGGCATTGTTGAAGAATGTCTTTACGGTCTTCAGCATGTCTTCAGTCTTGTAGAGCAGTTCCTCGCACTCCTTACCAGTCTTGGCCTCAATACGACGGATACCTGCTGCCACAGAACTTTCAGACACGATTTTGAAGAAGCCGATTTTTCCCGTAGCCTTGGCGTGGATACCACCACAGAACTCACATGAAGGTCCGAAGCGAACCACACGTACCTTGTCGCCATACTTCTCGCCAAAGAGGGCGATGGCACCGAGTTTCTTGGCCTCGTCGAAAGGAACATCACGATGCTCGTCGAGTTGGATATCCTGACGAATCATATCATTCACCATGCGCTCTACCTCACGAATCTGCTCGTCGCTCACCTTCTCGAAGTGAGAGAAGTCGAAACGAAGGGTATCGGGCGATACATACGATCCCTTCTGTTCTACGTGGTCGCCCAGAACCTGCTTCAGTGCATAGTCGAGCAGGTGGGTAGCAGTATGGTTGGCAGCTGAGGCATCGCGCTTATCGGTATCGACACAAGCCATGAACTGGGCTGCGGGATCCTTAGGCAACTGCTTCACGATGTGAACCGTCTGATTGTTCTCACGCTTCGAGTCGATGATCTCGATAGTTTCTGCCTCGTTGCAGATGACACCCTGATCACCTACCTGACCACCCATCTCACCATAGAATGGGGTGTAGTCGAGCACAAGCTCATAGAATTCGTTTTTCTTCTGTGTCACCTTGCGGTAGCGCAGGATATGACACTCATATTCTGTATAATCATAACCCACGAACTGCTGTTCGCCTGCTGCGATTTCTGTCCAGTCTGAATTCTCTACAGCAGCGGCATTGCGGGCACGCTCCTTCTGTTTCTGCATCTCCACGTCGAACTGCTGCTCATTCACGGTGAAGCCATTCTCACGACAGATCAGCTCTGTGAGGTCGAGAGGGAAGCCATAGGTATCGAACAGACGGAAAGCCTGCTCACCGTCAAGTTCCGTCTTGCTTTCTGCCTTCAGCTGTTCCATTGCCTTATCGAGCAGAGAGATACCCTTGTCGAGGGTACGGAGGAACGAGTCTTCCTCTTCCTTCATTACCTTTGAAATCAGCTGCTGCTGAGCCTTCAGTTCTGGGAAGGCATCGCCCATCTCTGCCACCAGCGTGGGCACGAGTTTATAGAGGAACGACTCCTTCTGTCCCAGGAAGGTATAAGCGTAGCGAACGGCACGACGCAGGATACGGCGAATCACGTAACCAGCCTTGGCATTCGAGGGCAGCTGACCGTCAGCAATAGAGAAGCTGACAGCACGGAGGTGGTCAGCACAAACACGCATTGCGATGTTGATATTGTCCTGGTCCTTTGAGACAGGAGCCTTCTCCTCTTCCTCGAAAGTCACGTATTTCAGACCTGTAATCTGCTCCTCTGCCTTGATGATGGGCTGGAAGATATCGGTATCATAGTTAGAGTGCTTGCCCTGCATCATGCGAACCAGACGCTCAAAGCCCATACCCGTATCGATGACATTCATCGAGAGTTTCTCCAACGAGCCGTCAGCCTTACGGTTGAACTGCATGAACACGAGGTTCCAGATTTCAATCACCTGGGGGTCGTCCTGGTTCACCAGTTCACGACCGCTCTTGCCAGAGGCTTTGCGCTGCTCTGGGGTACGAGAGTCGACGTGAATCTCTGAGCAAGGGCCACAGGGACCTGTATCACCCATCTCCCAGAAGTTGTCATGTTTGTTACCATTGATGATATGATCCTCAGGCACGTGCTTGGCCCAATACTTGGCGGCCTCGTCGTCGCGAGGGATGTTTTCCTCGGGTGAGCCCTCGAACACAGTCACATAGAGGTCTTCTGGATTCAGTTTCAGCACATCCACCAAATACTCCCAAGCCATGTCGATGGCACCCTCCTTGAAATAGTCGCCAAAGCTCCAGTTACCCAGCATCTCGAACATGGTGTGGTGATAGGTATCATGACCTACTTCCTCCAGGTCGTTGTGCTTACCTGAAACGCGTAGACACTTCTGAGTGTCAGCACGGCGGCGCGGTTCCGGGTCGCGAGTACCGAGAATAATATCTTTCCACTGGTTCATACCAGCGTTAGTAAACATCAGTGTGGGGTCATCTTTAATCACCATCGGTGCAGAGGGCACGATGGCATGCTGCTTCGACTCAAAAAACTTCTTGAAAGAGTCGCGAATCTCGTTTGCTGTCATTTTCTTTGTGGTTCTATTTCTTAATTGCCTGCAAAGGTACACATTTATTCTGAAACAGCCAAAACTTTCGCCAAATTAAGACTTAATTTCTACACCTAATTATTTTTTAAGGCAGCTGATATATGGCAAAATATCATGACAAGAAGAAACCACGGATTCAAAACCCGCATTTTAGTCCCCGTAAAGTAGAACTTTACTCCGACAAAACCAGGACTTTACTCCGACTAAAGTCCAAGTTTGCATATAACAAGCTAATGACTTTTGCAACCTTTTATAAACCAGAACCTTATAAAAAGTTTCTTAAACGCAGAATTATTCTTACAAAACACCTAACCGCCAGACACCCCTACAAAGAATTTAGCGCGAAAATTGGTTGTTTCGATTTTTTTTTGTACCTTTGCACGCAAGAAACTAAAGGCCAAAGAAAGCAAATGGACGACGAAATAAAGGACGACGAGATTTTGGAACAGCAAGAGTCGGAAGGTCAGAACACTGAGGGCCATTCCGACTATAAACCCGTCAGCCGCTTCGACGCAGCTGCAGTACATCACCTCAGTGGCATGTACCAGAACTGGTTTCTGGATTACGCCTCGTATGTAATCCTTGAGCGAGCCGTTCCCCATCTGGGCGACGGTCTGAAACCTGTGCAGCGACGCATTCTTCACTCGATGAAGCGCATGGATGACGGCAGATACAACAAGGTTGCCAACATCGTGGGTCACACCATGCAGTTCCACCCTCATGGCGACGCCTCTATTGGCGACGCTCTGGTGCAGCTGGGTCAGAAAGACCTGCTCATCGACACACAGGGAAACTGGGGTAATGTGCTCACAGGCTCGAGCGCCGCAGCTCCACGATACATCGAGGCCCGACTCTCGAAGTTTGCTCTCGACACGGTATTCAACCCCAAGACCACAGAGTGGAAAATGTCGTACGACGGGCGTAACAAAGAGCCCATCACGCTCCCCGTGAAATTTCCGCTGCTTCTGGCACAGGGTGCTGAAGGTATTGCCGTAGGTCTGAGTTCAAAAATCCTGCCTCACAACTTCTGCGAAATCTGCGACGCAGCCATCGCCTATCTGCACGGCCAGCCTTTCCAGCTCTACCCCGACTTCCCCACTTCTGGCAGCATCGACGTCAGCAAGTATAACGACGGACAGCGTGGCGGCTCGGTTAAGGTACGCGCCAAGATTGAGAAGATCGACCAGAAGACGCTCGTCATCCGCGAGATTCCTTTCTCAAAAACCTCCGAAACCCTGCAGGAGTCGATTGTAAAGGCTATTGAGAAGGGGAAGATCAAGGCCCGTAAGGTAGAAGACCTGACGGCTGCCAACGTTGAGATACAGGTCCATCTGGCGCCTGGCGTCTCTTCCGACAAGACCATCGACGCCCTCTATGCCTTCACCGACTGCGAGATCAACATCTCGCCCAACTGCTGCGTCATCGAGGACAACAAGCCTAAGTTCCTCACCGTGAGCGACGTTCTGCGACACTCTACTGATCGCACCAAAGACCTGATTCGTCAGGAGTTGGAGATTCGTAAAAGCGAGTTGCTTGAGCAACTGCACTTCCAGTCGCTGGAGCGCATCTTCATCGAAGAACGTATCTATAAAGACAAGAAATTCGAGGAAGCGCCTAATGTCGACAAGGTGTGCGAACATATCGATGAGCGCCTGACGCCCTACTATCCTAGTCTGGTTCGTGAGGTAACAAAAGACGACATTCTTAAGCTGCTCGAAATCAAGATGCAGCGCATCCTGAAGTTCAACAAGGAGAAGGCCGACGAACTGATGGCACGACTGAAGGCGGAGATTGAGGAGATTGAGCGCGACCTGGCCAACCTCACGGAGGTGACGGCCAACTGGTTCCAGTTCCTCAAAGACAAGTATGGCAAGGATCACCCACGCCTTACGGAGATTCGCAACTTCGACACCATCGACTCTGCTAAGGTGGCCGAAGCCAACCAGAAGCTCTATATCAATCGCACAGACGGCTTCATTGGCACAGGCTTGAAGAAAGACGAGTTCGTGTGCAACTGCTCTGACCTCGACGATGTCATCATCTTCTACAGAGACGGAAAATACAAGGTCATCCGTGTGGCAGAAAAGGTGTTCGTGGGCAAGAACGTGCTCTATCTCAATGTGTTCAAGAAAAACGACACTCGTACCATTTATAATGTTGTCTATCGCGACGGCAAGAAGGGCTTCAGCTTCATTAAGCGTTTCAACATGACCACGATGATTCGCGATCGAGAGTACGACGTCACTCAAGGCACGCCAGGCTCGAAGATACTTTATTTCTCGGCCAACCCCAATGGCGAAGCTGAGGTCATCAAAGTGACGCTCGACCCCAATCCGAAAATCAAGAAGATCTTCCTCGACAAGGACTTCTCAGAAATCATGATCAAGGGACGCACCTCGAAAGGCAACCTGCTTACAAAATTCTCTGTTCATCGCATAGGCCTGAAGAGCCACGGCCACTCTACGCTGGGTGGTCGGAAAGTGTGGTACGATCCCGACGTGAACCGTCTGAACTACGACGACCACGGCCGCCTGCTGGGCGAATTCTTCGACGAAGACCAGATCCTCGTCATCCTGAAGAACGGCGACTACTACCTGTCGAACTTCGACATCAACAACCACTACGAGGAGAACATCCTGCGCATCGAGAAATACGATGCAGACAAGGTGTGGACAGCCATCCTCTACGACGCAGACAATCAGGGATATCCCTACATGAAGCGTTTCCAGATGGATGCCAGGAAGAACAAGCAGAACTGGCTCAGCGAGAATCCTGCGTCACAACTCATCCTGCTCACAGATACACCTTATCCGCGCATTCAGGTCACCTATGGCGGGGCTGACGAATTCAGAGGTTCTGAGGAATTCGACGCAGAACAGTTCATTGCCGTCAAAGGCTACAAGGCAAAAGGCAAACGCCTCACAACCTACCAGATAGAGAACATCGTAGAGCTCGAACCTACCCGTTTCCCTGAAGTACCTGAAAGTCAGGATACACCAGACACGCCAGACGAGGAAGAAGAGACCCCCGATTCTGATACGGGCAAGGTTGCGACTGAGCAAGAACAGAACGAGCCAATTCATGCCGACGAGCACGAGCAAGCTCGGACAAAGGTTAAAAGCGAACAGCAGATTCGCGACGAAATGATAGGTCAATTACGTTTATTCGATGACGAAGAATAAGATTGTGTTGATGCTGCTACTGGCTGTTGCTCTCGCAACGAGAGCACAGACGGTTACCCAGATGCTGGGCATTGGCCCATCTCGCATCCTCGACACCTATCTCACTCAGGAACACTTTTCCGGTGCTGGCTTCACCTATTTATATATAAAGGAGCAACAAAAGCCGGAAACACCCTGGAGCACCATCATCGAACACGAGTTCGACTTCTCCACCACAGAGGACCGAAGCGGCAATGCCTCGATGCTCGAAGGCAACTACAATATCTATTGGGGCAGATTCCATCAGTGGCTCATCAGCAACAAGCTTCGCCTTCAGGCGGGAGGCGTGGCTAATGCCGACCTTGGGTTTGTCTATAACATGATCAGCTCAAACAATCCTGCTCAGGCCAGAGCATCAGTCAATATCATGCCCTCAGGCATTGCCAACTACGCTTTCCACCTTTGGCAACAGCAGTTCAACCTGCGCTACGAGTTGGCCCTGCCATTGGTAGGCGTCATGTTCAGTCCTAACTACGGACAGTCGTACTACGAGATATTCTCGCGGGGCAACTACGACCACAACATCATCCCTACCACATTCATCAGCGCCCCCACTTTCCGCCAACTCCTCACCATCGAATGGCATACGGGGAAAAAGTGGAACCTACGTATGGGCTATCTGGGCAACTACCAGCAAGCCCAAGTCAATAATCTCAAGCAGCACATCTATACCCACCGTGTCATGCTTGGCATATCCCGCAGCCTATGAAGAAACTGTTGCTATACTTCACGTTGACACTGACGCTCGCGTCCTGCGTCGACACCGAGGAGTTCGAGAACACCCCCTCTGGCAACCTGGAGGCATTGTGGAGAATCATCGACGAGCACTACTGCTTCTTCGACTACAAGCAGCAGGAATACGGGCTCGACTGGCAGCATATATATAATATATATAATGTACGCGCGGAAAACAACCTTAACGACGAGCAGTTATTCGAGGTTCTCACGTCTATGCTCGCCGAATTGCGCGATGGTCACGTCAACCTCGGAACAGCCTTCGACTACGGACGCTACTGGAACTGGCACGAGGATTACCCCACCAATTTCAGCGATACCATCCAACGGCGATATCTGGGTACAGACTATCGCATAGCCAGCGGACTGGAATACCGCCTGCTCGACGACAATATCGGCTATGTATACTATGGTAGCTTTGCAAGTCCTATTGGCGAGAGCAATCTCGATGAAGTCTTCCAGTATCTGGCCTTCGCCAACGGACTCATCATCGATATCCGAGGAAACGGCGGTGGCGAACTTACCAATGCAGAGAAACTGGCTGCCCGCTTCTGTAACGAAAAGACACTCGTGGGCTACATGCAGCACAAGAAAGGCAAGGGGCACAACGATTTCTCGAAAATGGAGGCCCAGTATATCGAGCCTTCCTCACGCCTGCGATGGCAGAAGAATGTCGTTGTGCTGACCAACCGTGAGGTGTTTAGTGCAGCCAACGAATTCGTGAAATATATGAAATGCTTCCCACAAGTCAAGATTGTTGGTGATCGGACAGGAGGCGGAGCAGGACTACCCTTCTCCTCTACCCTGCCTAACGGATGGACCGTCCGCTTCTCAGCCTGCCCCATGTACGACCGTCAGCAACAGCAAACGGAATTCGGTATCGATCCAGACTACAATATCGGACTCAAACAGTCAGATTTTGTTAAAGGCGTCGATACGCTGATAGAATTTGCACGCAAACTTTTGGTGGAATGAAAAATTTATATTACCTTTGCACCCGGTTTTTACGGAAAATTGAATTGACTTTGTCGATTCACGCGCCTGTGGCGGAATTGGTAGACGCGTCAGACTTAGGATCTGGTGTCGCAGGACGTGCAGGTTCGAGTCCTGTCAGGCGCACCTGAAACGAACTAACGGAAACAATATGTAAGGTATGATAAATAAAGGGAAAAACTGCCCAAAAGGCAGCAGAATGGCAGAAAATGAAGATATTTTCGAAAAAAAATTAATTTTTTCTTGCACATTTGGAAATAATTACCTACTTTTGTCACCGATTTATATAAATTAATGCATAGATATATCATATTTTAATTGTTTAATTATAATTTTTAAGTTCAAATGAAAAAGAAAATTATTAATGGTATTCTGATGACTGCAATGCTCTTTGCAGGCACAACATCATTTGTTTCTTGTAAGGACAACGTGGACGACATCGCTTCACAGATTTACAAGGACATCGACAAAGTTAAGGCTGAGTTGGAGACCAAGATTGCAGGTCTTGACACTCGTCTCACCTCATTGGAGGGTAAGGTTTCAGCTCTTGAGGGCAAGGTAGCTTCTCTCGAGGGTGAGGTAGCTCAGATTAAGAACGACCTCGCTGCTATTGATACCCGCGTATCAAACGCAGAAAAAGCCATCAAGGATCTCGAGGCTCGCGCAGACGCTGTTGAGGCTGCTGTAAAGGCTCTTGAGGAGCAGATGAACAACCTCATCACCGACGTTAACGTTGAGGAGACTCTCGACGCTGTTCTCGGCACCATCAACCTGCCTGGTTTCAATCCTGGAACTCTCGCATCTTACTATGGCATCAACCACACTGGCATCGACCTCTTCCCATACGTAGGTGAGGATTGCAACGTTGATATCGACGCTCATAGTCTGACAAAGGACGATATTAAGGGTGTTACTCCTGTTTCTATCGTTGACGACGGTCTGATTTCAGGCTTCGAGGGCAACGTAGGTAAGGTTTACTTCACCGTTAACCCCAACACTGTTGACGCTTCTAAGGTTAACTTCTCATTCGTAAACAGCCTGGGTCAGGACGCTGGTCTGACACTGAGCGACGTTCAGGAGTCTAACCACCTGATCACATGGGCTCTTGGCAAGCACGGTAACGGTATCGTTGCTACTCGCGGTGAGAATGGCGCAAACCTCTATGAGGCTACTGTAACTCGTTACGTTCAGGACCTCGTAAAGGCTAAGACTTGGAACCTCGTTGACATCCAGAACTTCCTGAACCTCCAGGATCTTAAGGACGATGCTAAGGCAGCTATTGAGAAGGCTAAGGAAGGCAGCAAGAAGGCTGGTGCTAAGAGCTTGGTAAAGGAGGCTCTCCAGATCATCCAGAACTACTACAACAAGATCGACGCAGAGGGTAAGAACATTCCTCTCTATGGTCTGAAGGCTTCTTGGACTGGCGCTGACGGCGTTGAGAAGAGCTTCGTTAAGGGCTTCGACATCACTAGCGTAGCTATCGAGCCTCTGTCATACAACACATTCTGGACACTCGACAAGAGTGGCAAGGCTGCTGCTAAGAACCTGCTCGGCGTTGACGATTTTGATGCTATCAAGGGTATTGTTTACACCATCGCTAAGGCTACTGATTCAAAGAAGACTATGGACCGCGTAAAGAACTATCTGGACAAGGAGTCTGATAAGCTGGCTACCTTCAGAGAGGGTCACGAGTTCTTCGATGCAGTTGCTCCTATCATACTGTTCATCGGTACAGATGGTGTTAACCGCTTGGTTCCTGAGATGACTCTTAAGTCAGCAGAGAGCGAGATCACATTCATCTTGACTTCACCTACAGAGGAGTACCTCGTACCTGCAGCCTTCAAGTACGTTGCTGTTAAGCAGGGTGGCAAGGTTGTTGAGTCACACCTCGAGGCTGGTAACAACAAGATCATCAAGCTGACTCTCCCAATGGGCGCTTCTGAGATTGTATACAGCACAGTTGACTATGCTGGTTACACAGTTACTAAGAGATATCCTATTACCCGCGTTGAGTAATAGTATAAGGTTGAAGTGAGTAATTAACATTGTGAATTAAAAAAAACAAAGTAATAGATATGAAAATGAAGAAAGCAATATTGTCTTGCCTGATGCTGATGGCTGGTCTGTCAGTATCTGCTCAGGAGCAGAAAGGTACGACAGAATACGTCTTCGAGCCGCACTGGTACGTACAGCTTCAGGCTGGTGGCCAGTACACCACAGGTGAGGCTAAATTCGGCGACCTCATTTCTCCCAACGTACAGGTAGGTGTTGGCTACCAGTTCTCTAAGGCACTGGGTGCTCGCTTTGCTGTAAACGCTTGGCAGGGTAAGGCTGGCTATTCAAAGGAAGCTACAGATAAGCTGGGATTCGGCGACCTGAACTACAAGTTCAACTACTTCGCTCCCTCTATCGACCTGACTTTCGATCTGTCTAACATCATCGCAGGTTTCAACCCCAACCGTGTAGTTAGCTTCGGTGCTTTCATCGGTGGTGGTGTTAACTTCCGTTCAACAAGTGATGAGGCTGAGCAGACACGTAATCTGATCAAGTTCACATCTACCGATTGGACTCCTATGTTCGAGAATAAGTCAGCTGTTCTGCCTTTCGCACAGGCTGGTCTGACTGTTGACTTCAAGGTTAGCGACGCTGTTAAGCTCGGTGCTGAGCTGAATGGTAACATCCTGGGTGACAAGTTCAACTTCAAGGATGCTGGCAACCCTGACTCTTACATCAACCTCCTCGTTGGCGCAAAGATTGCTCTTGGCAAGACCTACTCTACCAAGTTCATCCCCGCTCCAGAGCCCGAGATTAAGTATGTTGAGAAGATCGTTGAGAAGATTGTTGAGGTACCCGCTGCTGCTCCCGCAGCTGCTGAGCCCCTCCGTCGCGATATCTTCTTCCAGATCAACAAGACTATCATCCGTGAGTCTGAGGCCCAGAAGGTTCAGGACATCGTAGCTTACATGAACCAGAATCCTACCTCTAAGGTTATGATCACTGGTTACGCTGACGCTGGTACTGGTAACGATAAGATCAACGATCGTCTGGCCGCTGGTCGTGCTGACGCAGTTGTTAAGGCCCTGAAGGCCGCTGGTATCGCTGAGAGCCGCATTAGCTATGACAGCAAGGGTGCTCGCGTTCAGCCTTTCGAGGACAACGACAGCAACCGTGTATCTATCTGCATCGCTGAGTAATCTCAATAACAGATAAGACTATAAAGCCCGGTCCCAGAATGGGGCTGGGCTTTTTCTTTAACAATAAACAAAAGTATATATGAAAAAAATATCTACTCTAATTCTTTTTGCAGCCTTTGCTCTCGGTGCCTACGCTCAGAGTGATGGTTACTACCATATCAAAAACACCGTCACAGAGCGTTATATGGTAATGGCCGACAACCAGTATGATTTCAGCGCTGGTACAGGTACAGCTGATGTCGCAGCCATCATCACCATCAAGTCACTCAGTGAAGTTAACACCCATCCTGGTGCGGTAGCCTATCTGAAAAAAGTAAAGGGCACCGAAGATCAGTATGATATTTCTGCACAAGGCACAAGTATAGGTAAGGGATCAAACGGCAAACTCTATCCCCACTTTACAGCTGTAAGTGGTGGCTACCAGATTTGGGGCAGCTATAGCGGTGCTACAGAGTATCTGAACGACACACCTCAGGACAGTGGGTCAGAAACAGGCAAACTGACCATTAAGGGAACTAAGGCACGTACATGGAAACTCTACCCTATTGGTAAAGATGATCACTACATTGGCATCAAACCAATGGTACATACCAACGATGGCTACTGGGCAACCATCTATTGCAGCTTCCCCTTCAAACTCGGCAGTGGTATGACAGCCTACTATGTCAACAAGGTAAATAAAGGTGGTTTCCAGTTGAAGAAGGTTACCGACAATGTTATTGCAGCAACCTTCCCTGTACTGGTTAAATTGGCTGGTTCAAGCGCCGCTGACAATAAGATCACACCTATGACAAGCGGTGGCAGCGAGCCAAGCGATAACCATCTGTATGGTCGCTATTTCGACAGCAGTGCTTCAAAACACGTGAACCGTCTGGCATATAACTCAAGATCGATGCGCGTGCTCGGTAAAGATGAGAATGGTAAGCTTGCTTTCGTCGTTGCATCAGCAAGCGATCTGACAGATGGAGCCTATATCCCTCACAACAAGCCATACCTTGAGGTTTCTTCTGGTTCTGCAGAAATAATGACAGAAGACGGATACACAGGCATAGAGAGCATTGAAGCAGAAGAGAAAGCAGACAACAAGATCTACACTCTCGCTGGTCAGGAGCTGCCTGCCAACGTTACGCCTAAAGCTGGCATCTACATCAAGAACGGTAAAAAGATCGTAATTAAGTAAGAAGTATACAGCTAACAAATAATAAAAAATCCCCGTCACTGGCGGGGATTTTTTATTATTTGTATTAGAAAATTCTCTTGGTGAATTTCACATTCAATACTGGATAAACCTTAAAGGTCTTAGCCAGATCAACATAGTCACCAACCTGTCCGCTGATATTTCTAACATCCTTCGTCAGGTTGATACCGTCATGCATATAAAGATCAGGCGAACCACCCCAGAACCAAACGCCGGCATCGAAAGAAACCTTCCAATCGTCACGGTTCTTCACCAAACGTCCACCATATCCAAAGCCCAAGTAAGGTTTGAATGCATTTGATTTAGCCTTTACAACAACCATACCTTTTGAATTTGGAACCATTACATAAGGATCTCCCTCCCTATGAATCAATTCTCCATAAGAATCATAGATATCATGTGCAAATTCACCCAGTTTAAAGCCCATTCGTCCTGCATCCCTGAACATCTTCTCCTGATGAGGATTCAAATAAGATTCATAAGGCTCGCTGGGGTTCTGAGGATTAGGTAGTGTTATAACCGGATCACCATTCATGACATTGTCATACATACGGTTATACATACCAATAGAGAGCAAAGTAACCATAGCCTCTGTAGTATTAACAGCCTCTGCGAACTTTGACGCTCCCCAATAGAATCCTGCTGTGAAATGTATATTCTTAGACCAATTATCGTTTGCCTTAAATGGGAATACATCAACCAACAACTTAAAGTTGCTCATGGTTGGCTTACCAGCCATATCGATATGATCATCTGCATCAAAGCCAGAGAAAGAATAGAGCATCTCAGACATACGGTCAAAACGTGTTTCAACACGATTTCCATTAGCATCATATCGACGAGCCGGCTCATCACCAACAATAACATCAAACTGCATATTCTTCGTGAAATGAGGCGTAAAATCATAGCCTGCACGGAGCTGCACATACTCACCGATTGGTGAAGAAAGTTCCAAACCAAGACCTGTAGTTCCTGCTGTGAGCGATACATCCATATGTTGGAGAATATCATGTTCCTTCCAATACTGAAGAACAGGAATATACTCCGACTGCTTGTCATTAAGTACGGGCAGTTTCTTTTGGCTTTCAGTCTGCGCCATAGCAGTCACCCCCAAGCTGGCCATAGCCAGCAGAATCATCACTTTTTTCATTTAGTTATCCTTTAATATTATTGATTATATCATGTTTATCTCATTCGCCAACTTCCTGCCTGCTCCACCATAGGCACCACAATCTCTTCATTCGTAGAGTCTCCATAGCAAAGCACCAGGAATACATTTACAGAGTTCAATACAGTATCACGCATAGCCCTGGAGATACGTACCTCACGAATACCATGATGTAAGGCCTCCTGCTGCGCCATAAACTGGCGGTATGTAACCTGCAACTGCTCACTATAGTCCGCAGGCAGACTGTCTGCGCCACTCTTGCCCTCCAGAAACAGATTATATTCCTCTCTGACCAGGTGATCGTAATAGCCCTTTGCCGCCAAAGAAGCTAACTCCTCTGGCGTCGGTCCAGAACAAGCACATACTGGAATCAGGACCAGCCAAGCCCAAAACAGATGTTTCATTTACTTCTGACGCACAAAGACATTAATCGGCGAACCTGTAAGCGTCCAATTCTCTCGGATTTTATTCTCCAGAAAGCGCTTGTAAGGCTCTTTGATATATTGTGGAAGGTTGGCATAGAACACAAAAGTAGGAATCTGTGTATCAGGTACCTGTGCCACATACTTAATCTTAATATACTTGCCTTTTACTGAGGGAGGCGGGAATGCCTCTATCAACGGCAACATCACCTCGTTAAGTTTCGAAGTACCGATCTTCGCCTTGCGGTTCAGATAGACCTCCTTAGCTGTCTCCAGCACCTTGAAAATACGCTGTTTCGTAAGCGCCGAGGCAAAGATGATGGGGAAATCGACAAATGGTGCCATACGCTGACGAATAGCATTCGTAAACGTATCAATAACCACCTGAGACTTTTCTTCTACAAGATCCCATTTATTAACGACTACAACCAGTGATTTATTGTTCTTCTGAATCAATTGGAAGATATTCATATCCTGTGCCTCAATACCACGCGTAGCATCGATCATCAGAATACATACATCACTATTCTCGATAGCTCGAATAGAGCGCATTACCGAATAGAACTCCAAATCCTCCGTCACCTTATTTTTACGACGGATACCTGCCGTATCAACAAGATAGAAGTCGAAACCAAACTTATCATAGCGTGTATATATACTGTCACGGGTAGTTCCTGCTATCTCCGTCACGATATTACGTTCCTCACCAATAAAGGCATTGATAATACTCGACTTACCGGCATTAGGACGACCAACAACGGCAAAACGGGGGATGCCATCCTCCAAATCATCCTTTGCTTTCTCTGGCAACAACTCGAGCACCTTGTCAAGTAAGTCGCCTGTACCACTGCCTGTAGCAGCGCTGATGGGATACGGATCGCCCAATCCGAGTTTATAGAACTCGTACTGATCATAAAGATCCTTACCATCGTCGGCCTTATTAGCCACAAGTATTACAGGTAGTTTTGCACGACGCAGAATCTGAGCCACATCCATGTCCCAGCCTGTTACACCATTATTAATGTCACAAAGGAAAAGCACCAGATCTGCTTCCTCTGTGGCGATAATCACCTGTTTACGGATTTCCTCCTCGAATATATCATCTGAGTTTACGACCCAGCCGCCTGTATCTACTACAGAAAACTCGCGACCATTCCACTCACATTTGCCATACTGGCGATCACGGGTAGTGCCTGCCTCATTGCTGACGATTGCCTGACGAGACTTTGTCAAGCGATTGAATAGGGTTGATTTCCCCACATTCGGGCGTCCTACGATTGCTACTAAATTTCCCATATAACTCTCTTTTTCTGCAACAGACAGCAGGACTTAAGGACTATTACAATCAAAAAGTCATGTTCTGTTGCTAAATTCTTACTCAGGGTTGTATCCGAAATGATTGAGTTCACGCTCTGACGAGCGCCAATCTTTGTCGACCTTCACAAAGATCTCCAGGAAGATCGATTTGTCGAAGAATTTCTCTAACGACTTGCGAGCCTCAGTACTAACCTTTTTCAAGGCTACGCCCTGATGGCCTATAATAATGCCTTTCTGGCTATCACGCTCCACATAGATGACGGCATTGATATGAATATGCTTCTCGTCTTCCTTGAAGCGCTCTACGCTGACCTCTACAGAGTAAGGGATCTCCTTATCGTAGTACAGCAAAATCTTTTCACGGATAATCTCCGACACGAAGAAACGGGCTGGTTTATCCGTCAGTTGGTCTTTTTCAAAAAAGGCCGGGCTCTCAGGAAGCAACTCCTGAATGCGGCGAAGAAGCATGTCTACACCAAACTTATTCTTAGCAGAGATCGGCAAGATTTCAGCATTCGGCAGCAAGCGATGCCAATGTTCAACAATCTCACCCAGTCTAGCTTCACCGCCTGCCAATTCATCAATCTTATTAACCAACAGCAGCACAGGGATATCCATCTTCTGCACTTTCTCAAGAAAATCCATGTTCTTCTCTGGATTCTCTACAACATCTGTCACATAGAGCAAAATGTCTGCATCCTGCAAGGCCGACTCTGAAAAAGCGAGCATCGACTCCTGAAGTTTGTAGTTTGGCTTCAACACACCTGGTGTATCAGAAAAGACGATTTGCATTTCTGGTGTATTAACAATACCCATAATACGGTGACGGGTTGTCTGCGCCTTGAAAGTAGCAATGGAAATACGCTCACCAACCAATTGGTTCATGAGCGTACTTTTACCTACGTTGGGGTTACCAACGATATTTACGAATCCTGCTTTATGACTATTTACTGCCATCGTAAGCCCATTTGTAGTAAGATGCGCCATGTACGAATCCTGCACCGAAGGCGGTGAAAATCATGTTGTCACCTTTCTTTAGCTTACTTTCGTTGTCCCAGATGGCCAATGGAATGGTTGCAGCACTAGTATTACCATAGTGTTCGATGTTAACCATCACTTGATCCATCGGAAGTTCCAAACGTTTGGCTACCGCCTCGATGATACGCATATTTGCCTGATGAGGAACAACCCATTGGATATTATCCTTATTCAGGCCGTTACGTTCAGCAATCAATGCGCAGTCATTGCTCATGTTCGTCACAGCATAGCGGAACACCGTACGTCCCTCCTGATAAAGGTAGTGCAGACGATGATCAACTGTGAAGTGCGATGGCGGGCAGACAGACCCTCCTGCCTTCATATGAAGGAACGGGAGACCTTTACCATCTGTACGGAGATAAGAATCCATTACACCGATGTTCTGTTCCTCGGTAGCTTCTAAGAGCACGGCAGCGGCACCATCTCCGAAGAGGGGGCATGTCTGACGATCCTTATAGTCTGTTACCGACGACATTTTATCAGCGCCGATGACGATGATTTTCTTGTAGCGACCGCTCTGAATCATCGTTGCTGCCACGTCGAGCGTATAGAGGAAGCCACAGCAGGCACCCCAGAAATCAAACGCAAAAGCGTTTTTCAGACCAAGTTTGCCTAACACGATAGATGCTGTGGAAGGAAACTTATAATCCGCCGTTGAAGTGGTAACAATCAGCGCATCAATCGTATCAGGGTCAACGCCGGTCTTCTGTAACAACTGTTTGGCTGCCTTACGCGCCATATAGCTGGTACCGAGACCTTCCTCTGTGAGGATGCGGCGTTCCTTGATACCGACACGCGTCATAATCCACTCATCGTTGGTGTCAACCATCCTCGACAACTCCTCGTTGGTGAGAATGTAGTCGGGGACGTAGCCACCGATGCCGGTGATTATAGCGTTGATTCTATCCATTACTCAGCTACTTCGTCCTCTTTCTTGATAGCAACCTTACCACGATAGTAACCGCAAGTGGGGCATACGGTGTGATAAACATAATATGCGCCACAGTTAGGGCATACTGCGAGTGTAGGAGCTACTGCCTTGTCGTGAGTACGACGCTTGAGTGTACGAGTCTTTGACTGTCTTCTTTTAGGATGTGCCATAATTATTTTAAATTTTAAATTTAACTTTTAACTTTTCTCTTTTAATTTCAAGAGTTTTTCCCATCGGGGGTCTATCGGCTGGTTGGACTCCTCATCGCTGCTTCGGTCAGCTGACAGCTCTTCCAGAGCTTGCGTCATGGCAGGGTTGCACTTGCCAGGTGCATGCACATGCCTGATGGGTATAACCAGTGCGACAAACTCATAGATGAACCACGCCATGTCGAGTATTCCTTCGTCCTCAGGCACCACGATAACATCATCTTCCTCTGAGTATGCGCTTCCGAGCTTAACGACCAAGCGGTTGTCGGTTTCTACCGGCTGCTCCATATCGTCGAGGCATCGGTCACAAGGTATGATTACTATGCCTTCTGTATGAAACTGGAACTCGAAAAAGCCGGTTGCCTTGCGTATAGACACCGACACATGCAAAGAGCCATTCTTCACATCAGCACCGTCAAGAGCCTTGAAATAAGCATCGTCAAGATTGAAATCTAAGGAAGTTTCCTCTTCCTTCAACCCCTTCAGATCGACCTTCAATAACTCCAGACTACACATAATCACACTTTTGGGTTGCAAAGTTACAAACTTTTTTCCAATTAAGGGACGGTAATTTTATTTTTTTATCATTTTCCTGCAAATTACATGATATTCAGACTATTATATTACACATTTACAGGGCATTCTGTGCAATAATACGAAGAATTCTGCGTTATTTCCATGTATGCAGTGGACAGACAGAATCCGACAAGTAAAAATCCTCCTAGTGATGGCAGCCATCCTGATTGCCGTCACCTCGTTGGTTGTATCACATTATCTTGTGAAAGACCTTTCTAACGAGGAACGCAAGAAGATGGAAGTATGGGCACAAGCTCTACACGCCCTCAATACTGCCGATGAGAACACAGATTTAGCACTTGTACTGGATGTTATACAAGGTAATACGACAATTCCTGTCATCATATTAAATAAAGAAGGAAACGTCGATGATTTCCGTAACATCAACATCAAAGATACAACCCGTTTAAAAGCTTATGCTTTGAAGATGATGCAATCAGGTGACACCATCCGTGTTGGCACCCAAATGGTTTGCTATGATGAGTCTACTCTACTCAAACGGCTCTCACAATATCCCTACTGGCAATTAGGCATCGTCATGATCTTTGTTGTCGTGGCCATCTTCGCCCTATTATCCTCAAAGAAAGCAGAACAAAACAAGGTATGGGTTGGCTTATCGAAGGAAACAGCTCATCAACTTGGCACACCAATATCCAGTCTGATGGCTTGGGTAGAAATACTGAAAGAAAGTCATCCCGATGACGAGATGATTCCCGAGATGGACAAGGACGTAAAACGTCTGGAACGTATAGCAGAACGCTTTTCTAAGATTGGCTCTCTCCCAGAAACCAAGGACAGTTCTATGAATGAAGTTCTTGAACATGTCGTAGATTATATGCGTAAGCGTACTTCCAATAAAGTGAACATAATATGCCATACTCCCAAGCATGATGTAATTGTAAAGATGAGCACCTCACTCTTTGAATGGGTCATCGAGAATCTCTGCAAGAATGCTGTGGATGCGATAGAAGGTAGCGGACAGATTGTCCTCACTCTGACTGAGGAAGGCAAACATGTAGCGATTGAAATAACTGATACTGGTAAGGGAATCCGTAAAAAAGATATCAAAAATGTTTTTACACCTGGTTTTACAACGAAGCAACGTGGTTGGGGGCTAGGTCTCTCACTTGCCAAACGTATTGTAGAGGAATACCATCACGGGCATATCTACGTTAAGTCGTCAGAATTGGGCAAAGGTACAACCTTCCGCATCGAACTATCATAAATTTCCTGCGCGTGCGGCAGTTGTCATATACCAAAAACAACCCACACTTCCCACACTTCCTACACCCGACTCAGGTGTGAGAAGTGCAGAAAGTGCGGGATAAAAAGCTGATTTGACAACTATACCTGCGCACATACGCAGAAACCAGCTTCCGCACAAAAACAGCAGGTATTCACATGCACCCCGTGATTATTTTCTAAAAGAGGCGGATTACCTAAGGATAGCACGGCTTCCCGTGGGACAACAGGGTGTATTTTCATACAAAACGAAAGAGCCCTGAACCTTTTCGGATTCAGGGCTCTC